>NZ_JBJNLK010000007.1:0-277658 GCF_052169115.1 Serratia sp. CY33525
GAAAATCGCTGTGGCGTCAGGCCTGCGGGCGCGGGATGGGCGTAATGTAGTGGCCGAGGCAATCTACGCCGAAGTTGTCGAACCATTGCTGGCGGCTAACCGGGAGGCGCAGCCGGTGGAAGATGACGGTATTTTTAGGCCTGGTGACGCCGTTGGCGTTTTCAATGTTGGTTGCGAAACCTGCCCTGATCATCTAGTCGCCTGGACTGTTAAAGGCAAGAGCTTGCCAGTTGGTAACTACTGGCTCTACACCGCCCCGCCAGCGCCAGCCAACGCCGTGGCATGGGAAATGCGCTACTGGAGCGACGGTTATAACATCTGGGGAGAGTGGGAGCGCATCACAGCAGAACAGCACGCAGAGATGAGCGTGAAGTACGCGGCGGACAACGATTACGAGTTTCGTGTGCTGTACGATGCACCGCCAGCGCCAGCAGTGCCGGAGGGTGGGAATGATCACGATACCCGACGATAACGAAATCATCTCGCGGCTCAGCATTGTCGGCTCCACGCCGGATTCTGTCGCAAGCCTACTCCGCTGTGCTGGCTACAACGGCATGACCGGTAAAGCTATCCGCCAGCGCTTGATCAAGCTGGAAAAAGAAAACGCCGTTGAGAAAGTCCGCCGTCCTGGCATCCGATCCCCATGCTGGGTGCCAATCACCAAATAGCCCACCGGTAAAAATGAAACCACGAATTCCGCAACGAATCAGCGACAAAGCTGAGGGGGTTCTATGCGCCTACAGGGAGGGCAAAAAGAAACCCAACCAAACCTATCAGCACAAGTATTTGACGCTGCCAGTGGCCCGCTGCTGGCGAATGCTTTCGAAAGACAACGGCAACTCATGGGAGGTCATGAGCCATGAGCGCTACAACAACCAAATCAGGATCTGACATGAACAATTATGAGATGCTGCAATTCCTCATTGATGACGGGGGTTATTACACAGCAGTAGGACATTTCGATTTGCTGAAATCCCAGTTCCCAGAAATTACCGAGAATCACATAAAGTCATTGCGTAGCGCTATCCAACGCTCTCCTCTTGTCGTTTCCAAAAGCAAATTTGCAGAAGGGAAAAAGGCTTTTAAGGTTATCTCCATCGATCCAAGTTACATCACTTACGCCAGGGCAAGACCGCCGACCACGCCAGGGAAAATCACCGATAGCTACATCCGCAGTGAACCGCCGGAAGTGGTGAGAATGATTCTTCTTGTCCAGCAATTCAACCAACTGATCAACCCTATTGCCCACCAGCGCGCCTACTGAACCCGGAGATAACCATGTCATTCAAATACAAATCGTTGGCCCATCAGGCGGCCGAGGCGGAACGTCGCGCGCATTTTGCAGATGCTGCAGACCTATGGCGCCAAGCGATCGATGCGGCGCGGGCGGTAGATGTCGTCTGGGTTAACGTCCGCATAGAGTTTTGCGTCAACGCGGCCGCGCGCTGCTGGGGTAATTCTCAATGATATATCAACTTATCTATGCAGATCCGCCCTGGAGTTACGGCAACACAATCAGCAATGGCGCCGCCGGCAATCACTACAACACGATGAGCATGGCAGACCTGAAGCGCCTACCAGTATGGGCTCTTGCTGCACCGGATAGCGTGCTCGCGATGTGGTACACCGGCAACCACAGCCAGGAGGCGATCGAGCTGGCCGAATCTTGGGGGTTCAGCGTCAGAACGATGAAAGCGTTCACTTGGGTGAAGCTGAACCAGCAGGCCGAACTGCGGTTCAATAAGGCGCTGACGCAGCAAACCATATTCGACTTTACCGACCTGCTCGACATGCTCAACGCAGAAACCCGGATGAATGGCGGCAATTACACGCGCGCCAACTCAGAAGACGTGTTGATCGCCGTTCGCGGCCAGGGCATCGAGCGCGCCAGCGCCTCAGTAAAACAGGTTGTGTTCAGTTGCCTCGGCGAGCACAGCGCGAAACCCTGGGAAGTCCGCCGACGCCTTGAGCTGCTATACGGCGACGTGTCACGAATCGAACTATTCAGCCGTGGCGATGCGCCTGGCTGGGATCATTGGGGGAATCAATGCCCAGTAAACAGCCTGCACCTTCAGCCGGCAGTGTTCAGCAAAACGCTCTCCGATCAGTAGCGAAACGCTGTAACGACGAACTCCACGCCGCGATTAAGCAACACCCGAAAACCCCTTTCGACACCCTATCCCGCCCTATCATCATGAAGCATTTCGCACAGGTCGAACTGCTCGGCATTTCCTTGCCGCGATTCAACTACACGATCGGCATGCTGAATGGGCGTTTTACAGAGAGATGACCATGTCAGAAATCAACATAAACGATGTGCCGTTCACGCTCCCTGAAGCGGCTGCATTCATGAAGAAGTCGCCGAGAACCATTCGAGCACTGATTAAAGAGGGGCTGCTTCATGCCAACAAAAGCGGGAAGAAAGGCGGCGGTAGATGGGAGATTTTAAAGTCCGAGTGCCTTGCATATTACGCAAGAGAGACAGAAAATCGGGCCGTGAATGCAGACGGCCATCAACATAAAGGTAACAACAGATGGCCCTCAAACAACGTTACGGAAATTGGTACTGCGATTTTGTCGAACCGGGCAGTGGTAAAAGAATTAGACGCTGCCTTAACACGACGGACAAACTCCAGGCGCAAGAACTCTACGATCAGCTAAGGGCTGAGGCTTGGCGGGTAAACAAGCTTGGGGAGATAGCGGAGCATACTTTTGAAGAGGCGTGTCTCCGCTGGCTCACGGAGAAAGAAGAGAAAAGGTCATTGGACGACGACCGAACGAAGATAGAGTTTTTCCTTCAGCACTTCGCCGGCAAAACTCTCTCATCTATCACGGAAGATCGGATTATGGCCGCTGTCGCCAAAATGCCCAACAGGAAACATCGTCAAAGATGGGAACTGAAAAAGGCCGCAGCAGAGAGGAGAGGTAAACCGGTGCCTCCATACGAGCCTAAACCAGTATCAGCGGCAACTCGAAGCCAACACCTCTCTTTCATGAGGGGGCTGATGAAAATTGCGGCCGATGAATGGAAGTGGCTACGTAAAGCGCCGGTGATAAAGGTAAGGAAACCTGCAAGCAAGCGTGTTAGGTGGCTAACAAAGGAAGAGGCGGCCACATTGATCAAGTGCATGCCGGAACAGTTTAGGCCCGTTGTCGTTTTTGCTCTGGCAACTGGCCTACGCCGTTCAAATATCATCGATCTCGAATGGTCGCAGGTTGATATGCAAAGAAAGGTGGCATGGATTCACCCAGAGAACGCCAAAGCGGGCAAGGCTATTGGCGTTGCACTGAACGATACCGCATGCCGGACATTACGCGATCAGATCGGCAAACACTCACGGTACGTCTTTGTGCATACGACAGCACGGAAACGACCTGGTGGCGGAGTGACCCCGGCAGTTAGGAAAATGCGGGTTGATGATAACTCAGCATGGAACACTGGGAAACGGAGAGCGGGAATAACTGATTTCCGCTTTCACGATCTGCGGCATACGTGGGCGAGTTGGTTGGTTCAGGCAGGTGTGCCACTTTCGGCACTGCAAGAAATGGGAGGCTGGGAGAGCATAGAAATGGTTCAGCGCTATGCTCACCTATCCCCAACCCATTTAACCGAACATGCGAGAAAAATTGACGAAGTCTTGGCGGGCAATGTCACTAATCTGGCACTTTTGGAAAATCTTGCAGTGGGGGAATGAGCGTAACTCATTGATACTTAATGGCACGCCCTATAGGATTCGAACCTATGACCTACGGCTTAGAAGGCCGTTGCTCTATCCAACTGAGCTAAGGGCGCATTGAGATGCGGCAACCTGCGGCTGCGGGTTGGGATTATACGGTCAGAGGTTAGCGAGTCAATGCCTTTTCATGGCGTTACGGCGGCGGCCGTGCTTTATGGCGTTTTTTCCGCCAGCGCCCGCGCGGCGAGGGTTCCCGTCAACCGGGCGCCGCCATGCTGAGCCAGGCCAAAGCCTATGTAAATCGGCGCACGCTCAGCCCCTTGCCGCCCATCGCCCCGCCGCAGGCAAAGGCGCACGGACTGAACGACCGCCGTAATGTCGCCCCAATCGGCATGCTCAACCACCTGCATGTTGCAGGTCGCCTCCCCTCTTTTCCCCAGAGCGGAGTCAGGGCGTGCGCTGTTTAAAGAAGCCTGGCTCCCCGATGCCCAAACCAGCAACAGCGCGCAGCCTGCCCAGGCACAGCCTTTCATGCGCACAGCCTCCGCCACAGCGCACTCAGGCGCGCCCGCCACGACGGCGCTCCTTCATGCTTGCCGAGCCGATGCAGCGCGGTGAGTTGCGCGCTGTCCGCCGGATGCAGAGAAGAATCGAACACCGTTTCCCCTATGCGTTTAGGCTCCGCCGGTTGCTCGTCAGGCTGATGATGCAACGGGTAAAGCCGGGTTATCGCCCTCATGATCCTGCCCTCTTTCGCCCAGTGAACCGCCCCAGCGTATCCAAGTGCCGGTAAAAATGGCGTAGAGGATCCTGAGGCCGGCATAAAAAAAGCGTAAATCGGCGTCGGCAACGGCCGCGAGGGTGATTCTGCGCCTGACAGCGCGCTCAGCTTCTGCCAGAATAGCGGCATCCCCGCTTTTCTTAATTGATGGATTTCCACACTGATGTCAGCAAAGATTATTGATGGTAAAACGATTGCGCAGCAGGTTAGAAACGAAGTGGCTGAGCAAGTGAAACAACGTCTGGCGGCCGGCAAACGCGCCCCAGGGCTGGCGGTTGTGCTGGTCGGCGAGAACCCGGCTTCGCAAATTTACGTCGCCAGCAAGCGCCGCGCCTGCGATGAAGTCGGCTTCCTTTCCCGCTCCTACGACCTGCCCGCTGCCACCAGTGAAGCCGAGCTGCTGGCGTTGATCGACCAGCTGAACGCCGATGAGGAAATCGACGGCATTCTGGTGCAGCTGCCGCTGCCGGCCGGCATCGATAACGTCAAGGTGCTGGAACGCATCCACCCGGACAAAGACGTCGACGGCTTCCACCCGTACAACGTCGGCCGCCTGTGCCAACGCGCCCCTAAGCTGCGCCCGTGCACGCCGCGCGGTATCGTCACCCTGCTGGAGCGTTATAACATCGATACCTACGGCCTGAACGCCGTGGTGGTCGGCGCCTCCAACATCGTCGGCCGCCCGATGAGCATGGAGCTGCTGCTGGCCGGCTGCACCACCACCGTCACCCACCGCTTCACCAAGAATCTGCGTCACCACGTCGAGAACGCCGATCTGCTGGTGGTGGCGGTCGGCAAACCGGGCTTCATCCCGGGCGACTGGATCAAACCGGGCGCCATCGTGGTGGACGTCGGCATCAACCGCTTGGAAAGCGGTAAAGTGGTGGGCGATGTCGATTTCGACGCCGCCAGCGAGCGCGCCGCCTACATCACCCCGGTGCCGGGTGGCGTTGGCCCGATGACCGTTGCTACACTGATCCAAAATACCTTGCAGGCCTGCGAGGAATATCACGACGTTCAACCTAAATAAGTAAGGCAGTATGGAAATTTTCAATCTGGACAATCATCCCCACGTCGAACTGTGCGATCTGCTGAAGTTCCAGGGCTGGTGTGAAAGCGGCGGCGCCGCCAAAGAAGTCATCGCTGAAGGGCAGGTGAAAGTCGACGGCAAGGTCGAAACCCGCAAGCGCTGCAAGATCGTCGCCGATCAGGTGGTGGAGTTCAACGGCGGCAAGGTCATGGTTAAACCCTGACCCGCAGCCATAGAAAAAGGCGCTGAATTCAGCGCCTTTTTTGTTTTTCCCTGCGGCTGGATTACTTACGGCGCCAGGTGGTGCCCTGCGGGCCGTCTTCCAGCACGATGTTCATCTCGTTCAACCGATCGCGGGCGGCATCCGCCAGCGCCCAATCCTTCGCGGCGCGCGCTTCGTTACGCTGTTTGATCAGCGCTTCGATCTCCGCCACTTCGCCGTCGTCAACCTGAGCGCCCCCTTGCAGGAACTGCTCCGGCTCCTGCTGCAGCAGGCCGAGCACCTTCGCCAGCTTGCGCAGTTCCGCCGCCATGCCGTTGGCCGCCGCCATGTCTTCACCCTTGAGGCGGTTAACCTCGCGCGCCAGATCGAACAGCGCCGAGTAGGCTTCCGGGGTGTTGAAGTCGTCGTCCATCGCTTCGCGGAAGCGGGCTTCGAACGCTTCGCCGCCGGCCGGCGCGGCGTCGGCGTCGGTGCCGCGCAGCGCGGTATAGAGGCGCTCCAGCGCGGTGCGCGCCTGCTTGAGGTTCTCTTCGCTGTAGTTCAGCTGGCTGCGATAGTGGCCGGACATCAGGAAGTAACGCACCGTCTCCGCATCGTAATGGCCGAGCACGTCGCGGATGGTGAAGAAGTTATCCAGCGATTTGGACATCTTCTCTTTGTCGATCATCACCATGCCGGAGTGCATCCAGTAATTGACGTACGGGCCGTCGTGGGCGCAGCTCGACTGTGCGATCTCGTTCTCGTGGTGCGGGAACATCAGATCGGAACCGCCGCCGTGAATGTCGAAGTGGGTGCCCAGCTGTTTGCAGTTCATGGCGGAGCATTCGATGTGCCAGCCCGGACGGCCCGGCCCCCACGGCGACTGCCAGCTCGGCTCGCCCGGCTTGGACATCTTCCACAGCACGAAGTCCATCGGGTTGCGCTTCACGTCGTCGATCTCCACGCGCGCGCCGGCCTGCAGCTGATCCAGATCCTGACGCGACAGCAGCCCGTATTGCGGATCGCTGTCGATGGAGAACATCACGTCGCCGTTGCTGGCCACGTAGGCGTGATCGCGATCGATCAGGCGCTGGGTGATCTCGATGATCTCGGCGATGTGCTGAGTCGCGCGCGGTTCTTGATCCGGGCGATCGATCAGCAGCGCGTCGAAGTCGGCGTGCATTTCCGCCAGCATGCGTTCGGTCAGCTGGTCGCAGGTCTCATGATTTTCCGCCGCGCGGCGGATGATTTTGTCGTCCACGTCGGTGACGTTGCGCACGTAGTTCAGCGAATAGCCGAGGTAGCGCAGGTAACGCGCCACCACGTCGAAAGCGACAAAGGTACGACCGTGCCCGATGTGACACAGGTCATAGATGGTTACCCCGCACACGTACATGCCCACTTTCCCGGCATGAATGGGTTTGAATTCCTCTTTTTGACGACTCAGGGTATTAAAAATCTTTAGCATCGGGAGATTCCGTGGTGTGCGTGATAACAAAAAAGATAACCGGGCTTCAGGTTTCCGCCCGGTAGCGTATTGAAACCTGAAGCCTGATCTATTGCAAGGTTAAGGCCATGCTTTGCTGATTTCACGCGAATAAAATGCGCGAAATTCGGCGGCCGGCGTAATTGTTATAATATAACACAAATGCGATTACCACAGACAGTGCGCGGTTGAGCCGCTGCTGACTCGCTGGGGCGGATATGTTATAAGGGCGGTCTGAATGTTCACTCGCTTTACGTGACGTCTCACTTCACCTTGTTAGGATTAAAACTATGGTTACTTTCCACACCAATCACGGCGATATCGTTATCAAGACCTTTGCTGACAAAGCGCCGGTTACCGTTGAAAACTTCCTGAACTACTGCCGCGCCGGTTTCTACGACAACACCATCTTCCACCGTGTGATCAACGGCTTCATGATCCAGGGTGGCGGTTTCGAGCCGGGCATGAACCAGAAAGCGACCAACGCGGCCATCAAGAACGAAGCCAACAACGGTCTGAAAAACACCATCGGCACCCTGGCAATGGCGCGCACCAACGATCCGCACTCCGCCACCGCACAGTTCTTCATCAACGTGGCTGACAACGACTTCCTGAACTTCCGTGGCGAAAACGTGCAGGGCTGGGGCTACTGCGTGTTTGCTGAAGTGGTTGAAGGCATGGACGTGGTCAACAAGATCAAAGGCGTGAAAACCGGCCGCAGCGGCATGCACCAGGACGTACCGGTAGAAGACGTGGTGATCAACAGCGTGACCGTCAGCGAGTAATCGCGGCTGCATGAGTACGCTGTTCATCGCAGATCTGCACTTGTGCGCACAGGAACCGGCAATCACTGCCGGTTTTCTGCGTTTTTTACGGCGCGAAGCGGTGCACGCCGACGCGCTGTACATCCTTGGCGACCTGTTTGAAGCCTGGATCGGCGACGACGATCCCGAGCCGCTGCACGCGGAGATCGCCGCGGCGCTGAAAGCGCTGCAACAGGCCGGCGTGCCCTGCTACTTCATCCACGGCAACCGCGATTTTCTGCTCGGCAAACGCTTCGCCCGCGCCAGCGGCATGCAGCTGCTGCCGGAAGAGAAAGTGCTGGAGCTGTACGGCCGCAGGATCCTGATCCTGCACGGCGACACCCTGTGCACCGACGATCACGCCTATCAGCAATTCCGCCGTAAAGTGCACAACCCGCTGATTCAAAAATTGTTCCTGGCGCTGCCGCTGCGCTGGCGATTGAAGATCGCCGCCAAAATGCGCGCCCGCAGCCAGCAATCCAACCAGGACAAGTCGGAAGCCATCATGGACGTCAACCCGCAGGCGGTCGAGCAAAGCATGCTGCGCCACGACGTGCACTGGATGATCCACGGCCATACCCATCGCCCGGCGGTGCACCGGCTGGCGTTGAGCAACGGCGAAGCCCATCGCGCGGTACTGGGCGCCTGGCACGTCGAAGGATCGATGATCAAAGTCAGCGCCGACGCCGTCGAGCTGATCCAATTCCCATTCTGAATTCCGGACTGGCGCGCGAGTGAAAATTCGCGCTTTCGACGGTGAAAACCGGCGACGCAACCGTTTTCCTCGCCGTGCGCTCATGGTATGCTCTACGCCCTCATTCGGCCCTCAGCCGACGCCAGACAAATCACAGGAGCCTTACACCCATGGGAGCCAACGCTGCTTCAGCCGCCACTACCGGGGCGAAAATCGCAATTGTAATGGGATCGAAAAGTGACTGGGCCACCATGCAGTTCGCCGCCGAAGTCCTGACCCAGCTCGATGTCCCCTTCCATGTCGAAGTCGTTTCCGCCCACCGCACGCCGGACAAGCTGTTCAGCTTCGCCGAGCAGGCTACCGCCAACGGTTTTGACGTGATCATCGCCGGCGCCGGCGGTGCGGCGCACCTGCCGGGCATGCTGGCGGCGAAAACCCTGGTGCCGGTGCTGGGTGTGCCGGTGCAAAGCGCCGCGCTGAGCGGCGTAGACAGCCTGTACTCCATCGTGCAGATGCCGCGCGGCATTCCGGTGGGCACGCTGGCGATCGGCAAAGCCGGCGCCGCCAACGCCGGGCTGTTGGCGATGCAGATCCTGGCGCTGCACGACGCCGCGCTGGCGCAGCGTTTGGCGGACTGGCGTCAGGCGCAGACCGAAGACGTTTTGAACCACCCCGATCCGCGGGAGGATGCATGAAGCCGGTTTGCGTACTGGGCAATGGCCAGCTGGGGCGCATGCTGCGCCAGGCAGGCGAACCGCTGGGCATCGCCGTTTACCCTGTCGGCATCGATGCCGAGCCCGAAGCGGTGCCGTATCAGAATAGCGTCATTACCGCCGAGATCGAACGCTGGCCGGAAACCGCGCTGACGCGCGAGCTGGCGACCCACAGCGCCTTCGTCAACCGCGACATTTTCCCGCGCCTGGCGGATCGCCTGACGCAAAAACAGCTGCTCGATCAGCTCGGCCTGGCGACCGCGCCGTGGCAGCTGCTGGCGAGCGCCGCCGAATGGCCGCAGGTATTCGCTTCGCTGGGCGAGCTGGCGATCGTCAAACGCCGGGTCGGTGGCTATGACGGCCGCGGCCAGTGGCGCTTGCGTCCGGGCCAGGAAGCCGAACTGCCGGCCGACGCCTATGGCGAGTGCATCGTCGAGCAAGGCATCAATTTCTCCGGCGAAGTGTCGCTGGTGGGCGCGCGCGGCCACGACGGCCGTTCGGTATTCTACCCGCTGACCCACAACCTGCATGAAGACGGCATCCTGCGCACCAGCGTGGCGCTGCCGCAGCCCAACCCGGCGCTGCAGCAACAGGCCGAGCAGATGCTGGCGGCGATCCTGAACGAGCTGAACTACGTCGGCGTGATGGCGATGGAGTGCTTTATCGTCGGCGATCGGCTGCTGATCAACGAACTGGCGCCGCGCGTGCACAACAGCGGCCACTGGACGCAAAACGGCGCGTCCATCAGCCAGTTCGAGCTGCACCTGCGCGCTATTCTCGGCCTGCCGCTGCCGCAGCCGGTGGTGAGCACGCCGTCGGTGATGGTCAATCTGATCGGCACCGCCGTCAACGAACAGTGGCTGTCACTGCCGCTGGTGCATCTGCACTGGTATGAGAAAGAGGTGCGCCCGGGCCGCAAGGTCGGCCATCTCAATCTGAACGACCCGAGCGCCGCCGTTCTGCGCCAGGCGCTGCAGGCGCTGGCGCCGCTGCTGCCGGGCGAATACCAAAGCGGGCTGGCCTGGGCGCAGCAGAAGCTGCTCTAAGGCTGCTGCCGCAGCAGCAGAAAGCAAAAGGGGCCCTGTTCATTCAGGTGCCCCTTTTCATCTTCCTGAGATTGATGTGCCCATTTCGCGATACCGGCACCCGGCCTTTCATGTCCGCTATCCTTTCTTTGTGTTTTACAGCCGCGCTTTGTTTTCAGAACACTAATTCCCCGGGCGACAAGAACGGGTAAATTTCTGTTCAGTGACGATCGTTCCCCATTGATTGCCGATTTCTTCCTGCATCAGCTCAAAGCCAAAAGATTCATACAGCCGACGTGCGGCATCCAGTCCCTTGAACGTCCAGAGATGAACGGCCGAAAAACCCAAGCGATCGCAGAAAGCCATCGCGTTACTGAGCAGTTGGCGCCCTACGCCGCTTCCACGGCATCCTTCATCCAGTATGAACCAACGCAGATGGGCAGCGTTCTGCCCCAAAGCCTGCCCATCAATGGCCACCGATCCCACGATACGGTCATTGAGCATGGCCAGCCAAATCTGATTACCTGGCGGGTCCAGACGGCCGGTGAATTCCGCGAGGCCTGCAGCCACCTGACTCTCGAAGAACGCCCCGAAACCGGCGTGGCGGGAGTAAAACTCGGCATGCATTTCAGTGATTCGACCAATCATACCTGTCTGATAACCGGAACGAATGGTGAAAGGCGTCTGCAAAGTTTGTCCGGTGGCAAGACGGTGCGTTTGCAGGGCACCGGCATAGGCGCTCAGTCCCTGAGCAACGGTTTGTTGCTGCAATGGGTGCAGATGCGCCAGCGCCGTCGTAACCTGTTGCCGCCCATAGGCGTGGATCCTGGCCACCGTCTGTCTGCCGGTTGCTGAAAGACAGAGTGGTTTCAAACGGGTGTCATCTTCTCCGGCGGTTTCAATCAGCAATCCTGCCCGCATCAGTTTACCGACCATCCGACTGACGCTGGATTTATCCAGACCGAGTACCAGTACCAGCTGAGCGGCGGTCATCATTTCCTGCCGCTCGATTTCAAGAAGCGCATGTACAGCGGATGGGGAAAATTCAGTGCCTGCCAACGTCGTACGCATGAATCCTAATTCCCGCACTATGGTTCGGGAAGCCGTACGTATCGTTTCTATCAGAGAGTCTTCATTCATGTTTATGTATCTCGCAGAGAGCCGATGAACGCCCAAATAGTTGCAATATACAACCATATAGTTGCTTTATACAACTTACTTTAAAGTTCAATCGGCCATCGTAAGCGCTAACAACCAAGGCAGCGCCACGCCCTTTGCAATTGAACAGTCTGGGTTTTGGCAAGATTGCGGCAGCCCGAGAGCTGCCCCTAATCTTGCTTTACCTCAGCCATCATAACTGCGGAACAGCGCCCGGCCGCGCAGCAGGCGCACGCCCAGCCAGCCGCCGCACAGCGACAGCAGCAGCGCGCTGGCCAGCGGCAACGCCCACCACAGCACCGGCGTCGGCGTCCACGGGAAGTCGAACACCCGGCTCTGCAGCAGCCACAGCGCCGCCTCGGCGCCCACCGCCGCCGCGATGCCCGCCACCAGCCCCAGCAGGGCGAACTCGCACCACAGCGTGCGGCGCAGCAGCCGTTTGCCGGCGCCCAGCGTGCGATACACCACCAGCTCCTGGCGGCGCTGACGCATGCCGACCTGCACCTGTGCCAGCAGCAGCAGGCCGCCGCACAGCACCACCAGCACCACCATCACCTCCAGCGCGCGACTGACCTGCTGCAGCACGCCGCCGACCTGTTTCAGGATCGCGCCGATGTCCATCAGGCTGAGCGTCGGGAACTGGCGGTTGAGCTGGGTCAGCATCTGACCGTCGCCGTCGTAGCGGAAGCTGGTAAGCCAGGTCTGCGGCTGGCCGTCCAGCCCGCCCGGCGGGAAGATAAAGTAAAAGTTCGGCTTCAGGCTTTCCCAATCCACCTGGCGCAGGCTGGTGACTTTGGCGCTGAACGCCTGGGTATCGCCGCTGAAGGTCAGCGTGTCGCCCAGCGTGATCTTCAGCCGCCCGGCAATGCCTTCATCCATCGAAACCTCGCCGGTTTTCGGCGGCCAATTGCCCGCCACCAGCGGATTGTGATCCGGCAGATCGGCCAACCAGGTCAGGTTCAGCTCGCGGTTCACCGCCTCGCCGCCCGGATCGTCTTCATGCACCCGCTCGGTCGCCAGCTGCTGGTTTATCTCGGTCAGGCGCACCCGGACGATCGGATAATAGGTTTCCGGCTTGATCTGGTGCTGCTGCAGGAAGGTTTTAACCTGCGGCACCTGCGCCTCGGTCATGTTGAGCAGGAAATAGTTCGGGCTATCCGGCGGCAGCTGTTGCTGCCAGCGGTCGAGCAAATCGCCGCGCAGCACCAGCAACAGCGCCAGCAGCATAAACGACAGCGAGAACGCCGCCAGCTGGCTGATGGTCACCCACGGCTGATGCAGCAGGCGGTTGACCGCCAGCCGCAGCGCCAGGCTCTTGAGCGTGATGCGGCGCAGCAGCTGCAGGCTGCCCCAGTCGATGCCGCCCAGCAGCAGCGCCAGCACCGCCATGCCCGCCAAGATCGCCCACAGCAGCGTGCTGGCCCCCATGAGTGTCACCAGCAGCGCCACCACGATCGCCGCCGTCACCGGCAGGAAGTAGCGCAGCGGCCAGACGTTGGCCACCACATCGCGGCGCAGCACCCGCAGCGGTTGGGTGGCCAGCAGTTGACGGTACGGCCGCAGCCCGACCAGCAGCGAAATCAGCACCAGCGCGCCGAGCGCCCACAGCCACGGCCAGGCGCCGGCGGCGGGCAACGCGGCCGGCAACACCGGCTTCAGCAGGCGAATCAACAGCGCTTCAAACGCCAGCCCGATCGCCCCGCCGCACACCGCCGCCAGCGCCATCACCGCCAGCCACTGGCCGACGATCAGCTTACGCAGCGCGCCGCGCCCGGCGCCAAGGGTTTTCAGCACCGCGATCAGATCGTAGCGGCTGCGACAATAGTGGCTCATCGCCACCGCCACGGCGGCGATCGACAACAGCAGCGTCAGCAGGGCCGACAGCAGCAGGAACTGTTGGGATCGCTGCAGCGACTTGCCGAGCGCGCTGCCGGACTCCTGCAGCCCGAACCAGCGCTGATCCGGCGTCAACTGCGGCGTCAGCCGCTCCTCGTAACGCTGAATATCCGGCTCGGCGCCGGCGAACATGTAGCGGTAGGTCAGGCGACTGCCCGGCTGCACCGCGCCGGTCTTATCGACGTCCGCCAGGTTGATCATGATGCGCGGCGCGGTCTGGAACGGGTTGAAGCCGGCGTCCGGCTCCTGAATGATTTCACCGGCGATGCGCAGCGTGGTGTCGCCCACCTCGAGCGAATCCCCCACTTTCACGTTCAGCAGCGCCAGCAGACGCGGCGCCACCAGCACGCTGCCCGGTTCGGGCTTGATGTTGGCCGGGCGCGTTTCCAGCTTGCCATACAGCGGATAGGCCAAATCGGTGGCTTTCACGTCCGCCAGCTGCGGCCGGTCGCCGGCATAGGTCATGGTGGTGAACGACAGCTGGCGGCTCAGCGTCAGCCCCTGCTGCTGCGCGTCCAGCAGCCAGCCTTCCGGCACCGGATGCGCGCTGCGCAGCACCCGATCGCCGGCGATAAAATCGCGGCTCTGCTGGCTGAGCCCTTTGTCCATGCGATCGCTGATGCTGCCCAGCGCCAGCACGCAGGCCACGGAGAGCGTCAACGCCAGCCAAACGATCAGCAGCGACGGCGAGCGCCATTCGCGCCAGAACCAGCGCCAGATCATGCTTCCTCCCACAGCTTGCCTTCACGCAGCCGCAGCCGCCGCTGGCAGCGCGCCGCCAGGGTTTCGTCATGGGTCACCAGGATCAGGGTGGTGTCAAAATCGCGGTTGAGAGAGAACAACAGGTCGGCGATGCGATCGCCGGTCTGGCGATCGAGGTTGCCGGTCGGTTCATCGGCGAACAGCACCCGCGGCCGGCCGCTGAAGGCGCGCGCCAGCGCCACGCGCTGCTGCTCGCCGCCGGACAGCTGCGCCGGCAGGTGATCGAGCCGTTTGCCCAATCCCAGCTGTTCCAGCAGCTGCACCGCCTGCTCGCGGCTCTGCCTGTCGCTCTCGCCACGCAGCAGCGCCGGCAGCTGCACGTTTTCCAGCGCGTTCAGCGTCGGCACCAGCATGAACGACTGAAACACGAAGCCGACGTTCCTGGCGCGCAGCGCGGCGCGGCCTTCTTCGTCCAGCGCGGTCAGCGACTCGCCCAGCAGGCGCACCTCGCCCTCGCTGCCGTCATCCAGCCCGGCCAAAATGCCCAGCAGGGTCGATTTCCCCGATCCGGATTCGCCGATCAGGGCGATCGTCTGCGCGGGTTTGACAAGCAGCTCGACTCCGGTAAGGATGGTGAGCTGATGCTCACCCTGACCAACGTGTTTACTAAGATGATGAACTTCAAGAACGTTTTCCGCTGGCATCTTCCCTTCCTTTTGCTGTTGGGATTATTCAGTTTACGCGCTGTCGCTGCCGATACCTTGTTGATTTTGGGCGACAGTTTAAGCGCCGGCTACCGCCTGCCGATCGAGCGGGCCTGGCCGACGCTGTTGGCCGAACAGTGGCAGAAAAAACCGGGCGCGCCGCAGCTGGTCAACGCCAGCATCAGCGGCGACACCGCCGCACAGGGGCTGGCGCGTCTGCCCGCGCTGCTGAAACAGCATCAGCCACGCTGGGTGCTGATCGAGCTGGGCGCCAACGACGGCCTGCGCGGTTTCCCGGCACCGGACATGCAGCGCGATCTCGGCCAGATCATCACGCGGGTGCAGCAGGCCGGCGCACAGCCGCTGCTGATGCAGATCCGCATCCCGCCGAACTACGGCCGCCGCTATACCGAAGCGTTCAGCGCCGTCTACCCGGCGCTGGCCAGGCAGTTCAACATTCCGCTGCTGCCGTTCTATATGGAACAGGTGGTGGTGAAGCCGGAATGGATGCAGGATGACGGATTGCACCCCAATGGGGACGCCCAGCCGTTTATCGCCACCTGGATGGCGGAGCGCCTGGAACCGCTAGTAAAACATGAGTCTAACTAAATTAGGGTCGTACACTAGGTAAAGTTATGCAAAAAGCAGTATTGATAACCGGCTGCTCCAGCGGAATTGGATTGATTGCGGCGCAGGATCTGCGCAACCGCGGCTACCGGGTGCTGGCCGCCTGCCGCAAGCCGCAGGACGTGGAAAACATGCGCCAGCTCGGGCTGGAAGGCATCGAGCTGGATCTGGACGACAGCGCCAGCGTCGGGCGCGCCGCCGCCGAGGTGATCGCGCTGACCGGCGGCCGTCTGTACGGCCTGTTCAACAACGGCGGCTTCGGCGTTTACGGCCCGCTCAGCGGCATCTCGCGCAGCCAGCTGGAGCGGCAGTTCGCCACCAACCTGTTCGGCACCCACCAGTTGACCCAGCTGCTGCTGCCGGCGATGTTGCCGCACGGCGAAGGGCGCATTATCCAGACCAGCTCGGTGATGGGCCTGGTCTCCAGCGCCGGGCGCGGCGCCTACGCCGCCAGCAAGTTCGCGCTGGAAGCCTGGTCGGACGCGCTGCGCATGGAGCTGCACGGCAGCGGCATTCAGGTCAGCCTGATCGAACCGGGGCCGATTTCCACCCACTTTAGCCAGAACGTCAATCAGACGCAGAGCGACAAGCCGGTGCATAACCCCGGCATCGCCAAGCGCCTGACGCTGCCGCCGGAGGCCATTCTGCCCAAGCTGCGCCACGCGCTGGAAAGCCCGCGCGCCAAACTGCGCTACCCGGTGACCCTGCTGGCGCACGCCATGAGCGTGCTGCGCCGCATTCTGCCGGGCCGCTGTCTGGATTGGCTGCTGCGCAGCAACGCTTAATTCGCCCGCCGGGGTTGAAGAATGGCGGCGCGCCCCCATCTACACCCCATGGCTCCGCACGATCAGAGAGAAAAAAGATGCTAGCTCAAGCTGTTGTTGATATTAACGAAACTAACCTGCACCAGACGCTGGAACAGTCGATGTCCATTCCGGTGCTGTTCTACTTCTGGTCCGAGCGCAGCCAACACTGCCTGCAGCTCACGCCGGTGCTCGACAAACTGGCGGCGGAATACGCCGGCCAGTTCATTCTGGCCAAGGTGGACTGCGACGCCGAACAGATGATCGCCTCCCAATTCGGGCTGCGTTCCATTCCGACCGTCTACCTGTTCAAAGACGGTCAGCCGGTCGACGGCTTCCAGGGCCCGCAGCCGGAAGAAGCGATCCGCGACTTGCTGCAGCGTTTCCTGCCGAAGGAAGAAGATCTGAAACTGGCGCAGGCGCAGGAACTGCTGGCCGCCGGCAACGCTGCCGAAGCGCTGCCGCTGCTGAAAGACGCCTGGCAGAGCAGCCAACAGCGCAGCGACATCGGCCTGACCCTGGCCGAAACCCAGATCGCGCTCAGCCGCAGCGAAGACGCCGAAGCGGTGCTGGCAACCATCCCGCTGCAGGATCGCGATACCCGCTATCAGGGCCTGGTGGCGCAGATTGAACTGTTGAAGCAGGCGGCGGACACGCCGGAAATCCAACAGCTGCAACAGCAGGTGCAGCAGCAGCCGGGCAACGTCGAGCTGGCGGTGCAGCTGGCGCTGCAGCTGCATCAGGTCGGGCGTAACGAAGAAGCGCTGGAACTGCTGATGGGGCATCTGAAGAAAGATCTGGCCGCCGCCAACGGCAACGCGCGCAAGACCCTGATGGACATTCTGGCCGCGCTCGGCACCGGCGACGCGCTGGCCGCTAAGTATCGCCGCCAGCTGTACTCCCTGCTGTACTGATATACCCTTCGTCTTTCCAGCCGCATCGTTGTTGGCTGCACGTTCGAACCCCAGTCACTTAGTTATCTAAGCTCCTGGGGTTTCTCACGTTTGCCGCCTAGACGCAACTGGAAATCCATTGGGTATATGTGTTGTCCCAAAGTAAATATTGAAGGGTATCCCCTAAATAGTTCGAGTTGCATCAAGGCGGCAAGTTTGTAAGTCCCCGGGAACTTACTCAAGTAAGCGACCGGGGCGCGCAAACGCAGCCAACACAGATGCAGCTTGAAATATGACGGGGATATCAGCGATAGACCCGCACCCCGCCTTCCACGCCCGCCGGGCTGAACAACACCTGCCAAAGCTGAATGTTGCGCGAACGGAACGCGCCGGCGCAGGCGTTCAGGTAATAAGTGAACATGCGTTCGAAGCGCTCGGAATAGCCGCCGGCCAACTCTGGCCACGCCCGTTTGAAGTTCTCCAGCCAGGCCATCAGCGTGCGATCGTAATCGGCGCCAAAGTTGTGCCAATCCTCCATCACGAAACGCCCTTCGCTGGCCTCGGCGATATGCCGCACCGAAGGCAGGCAGCCGTTGGGGAAGATGTATTTGTCTATCCAGGCGTCGACGTTGAGATCGGTCTGATTGGAACCGATGGTGTGCAGCAGGAACAGGCCGTCGGGCTTCAGGTTGCGCGCCGCGACGCTGAAATAGGTCTCGTAGTTTTTCGGCCCGACGTGCTCGAACATGCCGACCGACACGATGCGATCGAACTGGCGATCCAGATCGCGGTAATCCTGCAGCAAGATCTCGACGTCCAGCCCGGCGCAGCGTGCCTGCGCCAGCTTCTGCTGCTCGGCGGAAATGGTCACGCCGTGCACCGAGACGCCGTAGTTTTGCGCCGCAAACTGCGCCAGCCCGCCCCAGCCGCAGCCGATATCCAGCAGCGTCATGCCCGGTTTCAGCTGCAGTTTCTCGCAGATCATCCGCAGCTTGGCCTGCTGCGCCTGCTCCAGCGTCTGCGCCTCTTTCCAGTAACCGCAGGAGTATTGCATGTAGGGATCGAGCATCGCCCGGAACAGGTCGTTGCCGATGTCGTAGTGCTCTTTGCCCACCTGCCAGGCGCGCTTGCGCGATTGGCGGTTGAACAGCCGGGCATAGGCGATGCGCGCGATGTCGCTCAGGCTTTTCGGCAGCCGCTCATCGACGCCGGCCTGCAGAATGCGGGTGAACAGCATGTCCAGCCGTTCGCACTCCCACCAGCCGTCCATATAGCCTTCGCCGAAACCGAGCGAGCCTTCCTGCAAAATGCGTTTGAACAGCGCCGGGTTGTGCACCCGGATATCCCAGGCGCGCGGGCCGTTGATGGCGACGCCGGCTTCCGCCAACATCTCCTCCACAATGCGATACCAGCGATCCTTCTTCTGGGCGAGTTCATCAACACTGAGCGAATCCATAACAATCCTTGGCCGAAATGTCATTTCAAAAAGCATAGTCGCAAATAAAAATGACAAATTTTTGACGGTAAACACCGGGGTGTTTTTACTCTAGCCAAGGCGAGCAACATCATGAAATGAATAAAAATTATTGAAATCATGCCATTTAGGCATACTTATCCGCGCCAGCGCGGGCGCGGATAAACCGACGGCGGCTAAGGCAAAATAGAGGTGCCGGCCTGGCCCGCCAGCACCGCGTCGATATCCTGCAGGCCACCGATATGGGCCGTGCGCCCGGTGCGATCGACGAAGCGGCTGACCGCCATGATCTTCGGCCCCATGGCGCCGTCCGCCACCGCCATCGGCGCCAGCTCCTGCGTGGTGGCGCGCCGAATGGCGCGCTGGCGCGGCGTGCCCCACTCCTGATATACCGCGTCGGCGTCGGTGAGGATCACCAGATGATCGGCTCCCACCTGCTCCGCCAACAGCGCCGCCGCCAGATCTTTGTCGATCACCGCTTCGCTGCCCGTCAGCCCACGCTCGCCGGCGATCATCGGGATGCCGCCACCGCCGTTGCAGATCACGATGTGCCGCTGCGCCAGCAGCAGCGTGATCGCCTCGATGTCGAGGATCTTTTGCGGCGCCGGCGAAGGCACCACCCGGCGGATGTAGTTGCCGTCCGCCTTCAGCGTCCAGCCGTATTTGGCCTCCAGCGCCTGCCGCTGTTCCGGCGCATACACCGGCCCGATGAACTTGCTCGGCGCCAGATAATCCGCATCCTGCGCATCCACCAGCACCCGCGTCAGCAGCGTGGACACCGGTTGCTGCGGATGGCTGGCGCTCAACTGCTGCGCCAGCATATAGCCGATCATGCCCTGGCTTTCGGCCACCAGAATATCCAGCGGATAGGGCGGCACGTCGCGGTACGCCAGGTTCTGCAACGCCAGCAGCCCCACCTGCGGCCCGTTGCCGTGTACGATGGCAATGCGGTATTTCTGCGCCAGCTTGCCGATGGCGTCGGCGATGAGGGCGATGCTCTTATACTGATTTTCCGCAGAGAGCACGGCTCCGCGCTGCAACAGGGCGTTGCCGCCCAACGCAATGACCAAGGTTTTCATGGTTTGCACCCGTAGTTGAAATCATACCGTTCCGGCCGGATCCGCGATCCGGCCCTCGTGTTCACACCGCGCGCCGCACAGTGCGTTAATCGTCGTCACCCCCAGCCACACGCCCAGCAGCGTGTCCGCTCCCGAAAAGTGCCCCAGGCTCAGCACCGCCGCCACCGCCGCCGATACCTCTTCAGGCGCCCGCAGCCCCCGCGCCAGCGCATGCAGCGGCGTGGCGAACACGCCCTGTTCGGCGTAACGCAGGTAGTGCGCACTCACCAGCGTGGTCAGCGCGTCCAGCGGTGGCGTCTGGGCGAAAAACGGCGCCAGCCCGGTAACCGGGATGCGGCTGTCGAGGTAGGCGCTCAGCAGCAGGCCGAGCAAGGTGTCGTCGTTGCTCGGCGTCAGCCCCGGCCCCTTGCCCAGCGCCTGGTGCCAGTCGACCGTGTCGCCCCGCAGCCAACGGGAAAAATCCCGCGCCAGCGCGGCCGGCTCCGGCGTTAACGGCCGCTTCACCAATCGGCCCAGCTCGCCGTGTAACCCGCACTGCGCCGTGCAGCGCTGCAATACCGCCGTCAGCGGCCGATCGGCAATGGCCGCGCGCGATGTCAGCGCCAGATCCCGCGCCGCCGCGGCGGGCCGCACCAGGAGCGCATCCAACGTGATGCCTGCGGCGGAGAAGGCGCAGCGCCCTACGGACGGCACCGCACGCCGCACGCGATCGAAATCCCGCGCGCCGAGCTGCCACCCCATCGGGCTCAGGCCGCTGCCGGCGCGGTGCAGCGTCAGCAGCCGCGCGCGTTCCGTCAGGAAATTGATCGCGTTGTTGAAGCTGCCGACGCAGCGCAGCGCGCCGTAGTCTTGCGTCGCATGGCGGCTGCCGGCCAACGCGATAATGTCCATACGCCCCTCCGTTCGCTTACGCCGTGATGCCGAGCTTATCGGCCAGCGCTTCGATCGCTTTCTCGAAGCAGCCGAGCGGCGCGCGCACCGTGCCGGCGCCAATTTGCCCGACCCCGGCTTCGCGGTGGGCGATGCCGGTGTTGATCAGCGGCGTGATGCCGGTTTCCACCACCCGCCGCGCATCCAGCCCCAGGCAGGCGCCCTGGAAGTCCCAGGTCGGGATCTGCAGCATCATGTTGCGCTCGAGGTAGATCTCCGCCATTTCCTCGGAGATGTCGGTGGCGGCGCTCATGCCGCCGGAAGCTCCGACGAAGCGCGTCACGCCCGGTGCCGCGACCATCGCCGCGCCGCCAATGCCGAAGGTTTCGGTGATCGCGCTGTCGCCGATGTCCGGGTTGGCGTCCGCCTGGCTGAAGCCGGAGAAGAACAGCCCTTCCGGCGTATTGACGGGGGCGGTGAACCAACGATCGCCCATCCCGCTGATCTTGATACCGAAGTTCTTGCCGTTGCGGGTCATTACCGTGACGATGGTGCCCTGCTCAATCTCCGCTCCCGCATCCATCGCCGCCTTGCAGTAGGCCATCGCCAGATTGAGGAAGAACTGATCGGTGATGCTGAGGAACTGCATCACCTGCGCCAGCTCCGCCTTATCGCGCGGCAGCAGGCTAATCTCCGGCGCCAGCCTGCGCATCAGCAGCGCCGAGGCCGCGATATTGCGCTGGTGGAATTCGTCCCCCATGCTGATCGCCTGCGCCATCAGCGCGGTCAGATCGATCCCCTCCTCCAGCGTCGCCAGTACCGCTTTCAACACCGGGGCCAGCGAGTCGCGCATCCAGCGCAGGCGCTGCTGCACGTCCTCGCCGTAGGCGCCGAAGCGCATCACCTTGCCGATGCCTTCGTTCATGTTGCAGTAGGCGTAGTTGCCGTGAACGGTGTTCCTGACCACTACCATCGGCATGTGGGCCGAGGTGATGCCGCCCATCGGCCCCACCGCGCTCACGCTGTGGCACGGGATGAACTCGATCTCCCCCTGCTCCAGCAGCGCCAGCGCCTGCTGCTCATCCTGCGCCCAGCCTTCGAACAGGCAGGCGCCGATGCAGGCGCCGCGCACCGGGCCGCTCATCTCTTGCCAGGTGACCGGCGGGCCGGCGTGCAGCAGCTTGCGTCCTTCGGCCAGCTGCGGGATCAAACGGTGCGCCAGATCCACATCCTGCCAGTGCGGGCGCGCCTCGCGGATACGGGCGATAACGGCGGCGTTTGCTTGCTCAATCGTTGCGTACATAGCGGTTCCTTACTTTAATTTTTTCAAGATGTTGGCTAATCGTTGATCGCCACCGGCCACCGGCGCCCACTGGTAATGCACCACCGGAATGTCGCTGGTTTGCAGGTCATCGGCGAAGCTGCGCAGCCCGGCGTTGATCACCGCGACGCCGTCCAGCAAGGCCGGCCGTTCGCGTTCAGGTGCGGGTAAGACGGGGGTAATCAGCTGGTGCGCCAACGCGACCGCCGCCGGCAGCGACGGCATCACCGCGATGCCGGCCTCCTGCAGGGTGGCGATTTGCCGCGAGCGCTGCTGTGGATCCTGTTCGGTGCCGGTGACGGTGGCGATCGCCGCCAGCGGGTGGGCCGCGCCGCGCGCCGCGCGCACGTTGGCCACCTCGGCCGCCAGCGACGCCGCCGGATCGTCCTGAGCGCCGAAGCCGATCACCACGTCCAGCAGCAACACGCCGGTCTGCGGCTGCTGTGCCAGGCGGGCGATTTCTTGATTGCGGGCGGTCGGGTCAATCATCGGGTGCGGTCGCCCCTGGGTATAAAAGTCATCGCCCATGTCGATGATGCGATGGCCGTCGGCCATCAGCATGGCGCCGCGCGGGTGCTCGCTATCCACCGGCAGGGACAGTTTTTCCGCCAGCAGCATCGCGCATTCGGCCGCCAGCGTGCCGCCGGCGTACAGCCCGGCGATTTTGCCGCCGGGCACCGCGGGCTGTTGTGCCGCCTGTTGCTGCACGTAGCCCAGCACCGCCGCCAGCCGCGCCGCTTCATCCAGCGTGGCGGCGAACGTGATGTTGCCCTCCTGACGCACGGCGGACTGCGCGCCGAGGAACAGCGCCACTACCGGCTTACCGAGCGCTTTCATCTCGTCGATCACCCGCTGGCGCACCTCGGGCGCCGGCGGTTTGGACACGAACGCCAGCACCAGACTCTGCGGATCCGCCGCCAGCATGCGCAGCGCGCTGATGGCGCTGATGCCGCCGATCTCCGCCGTCAAATCTCGCCCGCCGAGGCCAATGGCGTGCGAGATGCCCTGGCCTGCCAGGGTAATTTGCGAAATCAGTTCCTGAATGCCGGTGCCGGAGGCGCCCACCACGCCGATAGATCCGGCGGGCGCCACATTGGCGAACGCCAGCGGCGCGCCGGCGATGCAGGCGGTGCCGCAGTCCGGCCCCATCACGATCAGCCCGCGTTCGCGCGCCTTGGTTTTCAGCGCCACTTCCTGCGCCACGCTGACGTTGTCGGAGAACATCATCACGTTGCAGCCGTCTTCCAGCGCGCTATCCGCCAGCTCCGCCGCGTATTCGCCGGCGATCGAGATCAGCGCCAGATTGGCGGCGGGCAGCTTCTGCCTGGCGGTGCGCCAGCTGCGCGCCCGCAGCAGTTTTTTGCCGCCCTGGCTGCCCTGCGCAATCGCCTTGAGCGCCGTCTCCAGCGCCGCGCCGATCTCCTCGGCGATCGTCTCGTCGGCGGACTCCGCCTTGATCGCCACGCAAATATCGTTCGGCGTCGCTTCGCTAAACTGCGGGTGCCAGAAACCGGTCACCTCCAATAAGGATTTATTGGCCGGTGTCCCCATCATGACGGATATTTCCTCGACCTTGGGAGATTCACTGAGTTTGCGGGAGATCAACATCAGGCTGACGGAATCCTGAAAGCTCCCCTTTTTAATAAAAGCATGGATCATGGTGATATCCTTAAGACAGCATTTAATAATATCGGCAATATTCCCGCACCGGCGGCACGGCGACGCATTGAATTCAGCGAAAAGGTTAATTATCAAGCTACAAATTAAAATCGTGCCCCGAGGTGAGTACGGTCACACTTTATCCATTGTTAGAAAAAATAACTTAATCACCTGAATATTAGTTAATCCAGAAGGGAAAAAGCATTTATAAAAAAACTTCTAACAATGGCGATTTAATTCAACGAATTTTTAATCCAATCGGATAAAACGCATCTGGATCACATTATTCCCCCCCGGTATTTATACATTACAACGCAGAGGCGAATTAAATAAACCGTAGTGATAAAAGGACTGTATATGAAGGTCTCTAAACAACAATTACATCAGCTTATCCAGCAAAAAATTCACGCCGCCGGCCTGAGCCAGGAACACGCCGGCATCGTCGCCGACGTGCTGGTTCATGCCGATGCGCGCGGCATTCATTCTCACGGCGCGGTCAGGGTCGAATACTATTCCGAACGCATCAGCAAAGGCGGCACCAATAATCACCCGCATTTCACCTTTGAGAAAACCGGCCCCTGCAGCGCCATTTTCGACGGCGACAACGGCGCCGGGCACGTGGCGGCCAAGCTGAGCATGGATCGCGCCATCGAGATGGCGAAAGAGAACGGCGTGGCGGTGGTGGGCGTGCGCCGCATCGGCCACAGTGGAGCGCTGTCCTACTTCGTGCAGCAGGCGGCGCGCGCCGGCATGGTCGGCATTTCGCTGTGCCAGTCCGATCCGATGGTGGTGCCGTACGGCGGCGCCGAGGTCTACTACGGCACCAACCCCATCGCCTTCTCCGCGCCGGGCGAAGGCGACGAGCTGATCACCTTCGATATGGCCACCACCGTGCAGGCCTGGGGCAAAGTGCTGGACGCCCGCTCGCGCAACGCCGCCATCCCCGACACCTGGGCGGTGGACGCCGAGGGCAAGCACACCACCGATCCGTTCGCCGTCAGCGGGCTGCTGCCGATCGCCGGGCCGAAAGGCTACGGCCTGATGATGATGGTCGACGTGCTGTCGGGCATTTTGCTCGGCCTGCCGTTCGGCAAACACGTCAGCTCGATGTATCACGATCTCAGCGCCGGCCGGGAATTGGGCCAATTGCATATTGTCCTGAATCCGGGTTATTTCACCAACGAATCGGCGTTCCGTAAAAATATCAGCCAGGTCATGAAAGAGTTGAATGCCGTTAAGCCGGCGCCGGGCGTCAGCAAAGTGCTTTACCCGGGGCAGAACAGCCATGCGCGTGAAATGGAAAGCGAGAAAAACGGTATCGAAATCGTCGACGACATTTATCAATACTTAATTTCAAATGCTATTTACCAGCGTTCTTACGACCATAAAGATCCCTTCGCCAGTTAACGCTCTCTTATTATCGTGGGCTTTTTACGCCGCGGCTCGCGGTTGATATTTCTGAGCCGGGGAGAAAAAAGAAAACCTTCATCAGCGCGCTCAGCGCAATAGGTCGGCCGGCGGCGAATAGCCTCCGCCCTGGCCGCATCGCCGCTGAGACACAACATGCGGGCAGGTAAACATGAAAGACTTCCAACAAGAAATCCGTGATATTTCCGGCTGGTTATCGAAAATCGGCGCCGACCCCAGCGGCGGCATGACGCGTCTGCTTTATACCCCGGAATGGATCGAAGCGCAGCACGCGCTGAAAACCACCTTCGAGGCCGCCGGGCTGAGCACCCATTTTGATGCGGTCGGCAACCTGTTCGGCCGACTGGAGGGCAGCAAATACCCCGACCAGGTGATTCTCTCCGGTTCGCACATCGACACGGTGGTCAACGGCGGCAACCTCGACGGCCAGTTCGGTATCGAAGCCGCCTTCATGGCGATCAAACACCTCAAAGACACCTACGGCCCGCCGCTGCGCAGCCTGGAAGTCATCGCGCTGGCGGAAGAAGAAGGCAGCCGCTTCCCTTATGTGTTCTGGGGCAGCAAGAACATCGTCGGCCTGGCCCGGCGGGAAGACGTGCAGCACATTACGGACGCCAAGGGCGTCGGCTTCGTCAACGCCATGCACGACGCCGGTTTCGATTTCCCTCCGCCGCATCAGCCGCTGCGCAGCGACATCGCGGCCTTCGTCGAGATCCATATCGAACAGGGCAAGGTGCTGGAAACCGAAGGCAAAACCATCGGCGTGGTGACCAGCATCGTCGGCCAACGGCGTTATGACGTGCGGCTGCAGGGCGAAGCCAACCACGCCGGCACCACCCCGATGAGCTACCGCCGGGATACCGTGCACGCCTTCAGCCGCATCTGCTGCGAATCGATCGCCAAGGCGCGCGCCGAGGGCGACCCGCTGGTGCTGACCTTCGGCAAGGTGGAGCCGAAGCCGAACACCGTCAACGTGGTGCCGGGCTTCACCCACTTCACCCTCGACTGCCGCCACACCGATCAGGCCGCGCTGCTGCGCTTCACGCAGGAGATCGAGCAGGATATCCAGCGCATCTGCGCCGAGATGGGCATCGAGGCCGAGATCGATCTGTGGATGGACGAAGCGCCGATCCCGATGAACGAACAGCTGGTGGCCTGCGTCAGCCGCCTGTGCGAAACGCAGCGGCTGAATTACCGCATGATGCACAGCGGCGCCGGACACGACTCGCAAATCTTCGCCCCGCGCGTGCCGACGGTGATGATGTTCGTGCCGAGCATCGCCGGCATCAGCCATAACCCGGCGGAAAAAACCGCCGTCGCCGATTTGAACGAAGGGGTGAAAATCCTGGCGCAGACGCTGTATCAGCTGGCCTACACCGAACAGGGGGCCGAGGCATGAGCAACGACATCGACCCGCGCTACTGGAAAAAGATCGTCGTCGTGCTCTGTCTGGGCTGGGCGGTGATCTGGATCTATCGCACCGTCCTGACGCCGATCTTCCCCGAGATCCAACAAACCATCGGCGCGCACTCCAATGCGGAAATGGGGCTGATCGCCAGCTTCTACTTCTTCGCCTACACCGGGATGCAGATCCCGGCGGGCATCCTGGTGGACAAATTCGGCAAGAAGGTGGTGCTGATCCCGGGCTTCTGCCTGTTCATCATCGCCACGCTGCTGATCGGCAACGCCACCAGCCTGACCATGGTCTATGCCGGCAGCCTGCTGGCGGGCATGGGCTGCGGCTCTTATTACGGCTCGGCCTACTCTCTGTCGTCGGAGAATATCCCGCTGGAACGCCGTGGCCTGGCGACCGCGGTGATCAACAGCGGCTCGGCGCTCGGCATGGCCATCGGCCTGATCGCCTCCAGCCTGCTGGTGAAAAGCTTCAACATGAACTGGCAGATCATGCTGTTCATCATCACCGGCCTGCTGGTAGTGATGACGCTGGTGTTCGCCGTGGTCATCAAAGGCTCGCAGCCTCAAGCCGCGGCGGCCGTCAGCCAGACCGTTGCGCCGACGGCTGCCGAGCCCGAGGAGGACGGCCAGCCCAGCGGCCTGTTCAGCCTGCGCATGATCTCCGCCTACGCGATGTACTTCGCCACCTGCTACGGCTACTACATGATAGTCACCTGGCTGCCCTCGTTCCTGCAGCAAGAGCGCGGCTTTGAAGGGGTGGCCATCGGCTTCTCCTCCGCCCTGGTGGCGTTCGCCTCGGTGCCGGGCGCGCTGTTCTTCAGCCGCATGTCCGACCGTTTCCGCAACAAGAAGGTGCAGCTGATCATTTTCCTCGAGCTGTGCGCGGCGGTGATGCTGGTTTGCACCGTCATTTCGCCGGACTCCACCATGCTGCTGATCAGCCTGATCCTGTACGGGTTGCTGGGCAAGCTGGCGGTCGATCCGATCATGATCTCCTTCGTCGCCGACAACGCGCCGAAGAAAGGCTATGGCACCAGCTTCGGCGTGTTCAACTTCTTCGGCATGTCCTCGTCGGTGATCGCCCCCTTCCTGACCGGCGTGATCTCCGACAGCACCGGCTCCAAGGTGATGGGGTTTTACATCTCCGCCGCCATCCTGCTGGTGGGCACCGCCATTTTCTTCACCGTCAACGTCTTGATGAAACGCACTACGCCAACCCGAACGGCCACCGAGGCCTGACGGCGCTTTTTTACCGGGCGCCGCCGCGGCGCCCTTTCAACGATCAGGAGAATCAACGTGGGTTACTTCAACAATCAAACCGGATATCCAACCGACATTCTGTCAACGCGCGCCATCATCAAACGCGGCAACTATGCGCTGATCCCGCCGAACGGCCTGGTGCGCAACGTCATTCCCGGTTTTGAAAACTGCGACGTCACCATCTTGTCGACGCCGAAACTGGGCGCCACCTTCGTCGATTATCTGGTAACGCTGCACGACTGCGGCCGCAACACCAAAGGCTTTGGCGGCGAAGAGATCGAAACCTTCGTGTACGTCATCGACGGCGCCATCACCGCTTCCGCCGACGCCACCGACTACCCGCTGACCGCCGGCGGCTATCTTTACTGCCCGGCGGGCGTCACCCTGCGGCTGGAAAACGCCAACGGCGGCCAATCCAGCCGCCTGTTCCTCTACAAGCGCCGCTACCAGCGCATCAAGGGTTACGAGGCGCACGTGGTCAGCAACAACGTCGCCAACCTGGAAAAGATCCACTACGAAGGCATGAGCGAGGTGATCCTGCAGGATCTGCTGCCGAAAGATCTGGGCTTCGACATGAATATGCACATCCTCTCCTTCGCCCCCGGCGCCAGCCACGGCTACATCGAGACCCACGTGCAGGAGCATGGCGCCTACATTCTCAGCGGCGCCGGTGTGTACAACCTGGACAATGAATGGATGCCGGTGAAACAAGGCGACTATATCTTCATGGGTGCCTATGTGCAGCAGGCAGGCTATGCGGTGGGCCAGGAAACCTTCAGCTACATCTACTCCAAGGACTGCAACCGCGACGTCGAGCCGTAAGCGCTTCGCCGCCAAAACCAAGGCCACCTGCTCGCGCAGCGTGGCCTTCTTTTTTATCCCAATCGCCGGCCGATGCGCATCGCGCGGGCGACGTTGGCGGCGCTGCGCTGCAGGTTGAGCTCCCCTTGCGACAGCGCGATCTCCAGCGCACTCAGGCGCGGCAGAATGCTGAACATCGCGTCTATTCCCTGCGCGTACAGCGCCTCCGCCCCTTCCTCCACCACGCCGGCCAGCGCGATGACCGGCAGGCCGCGCGCCCGCGCCAGACGGGCGACGCCGGACAGCGCCTTGCCGCCCAGCGTTTGGCTGTCGATGCGCCCTTCGCCGGTGATCAGCAGATCGGCCTCCGCCAGCGCCTGCTCCAGGCCCAGCGCCGCCATCACGATCTCGATGCCCGGCTTCAGCGTTGCGCCGAGAAACACCTGGCAGGCGATCCCCATGCCACCCGCCGCCCCGCCGCCGGCGACGTGCCGCACGTCGTGACCGGTGCTCTGGCGGATCACCTCGGCATACTGCGTCAGGCCCTGTTCCAACTGCGCCACCATCGCCGCCGTCGCCCCCTTCTGCGGCCCGAACACCGCCGCCGCGCCGCGCGGCCCCACCAACGGATTGTCTACGTCGCAGGCGACCTCGATCCGGCACTGCCGCAGGCGCGCATCCAGCGTACTGAGATCGATTCCGCTCAGCGTCGCCAGCTCGCCGCCGCCCCACGGCAGCGCCTTGCCGTCCGGGCGGTAGAAGCGCCCGCCCAGCGCCTGCACCATGCCGACGCCGCCATCCACCGTGGCGCTGCCGCCGATGCCGAGGATCAGGTGGCGAATGCCCTGATCCAACGCATGCCGGATCAGTTCGCCGGTGCCGTAGCTGGTCGCCAGCAGCGGGTTACGGCGCGCCGCCGGCGTCAACATCAATCCACTGGCCGCCGCCATTTCGATCACCGCCGTCTTGCCGTCGCCGCTGATGCCGTAAAACGCCGCCACCCGTTCCCCCAGCGGCCCCGTTGCGGCCACGCTCACTTTGCGCCCGCCGGTGGCGGCCACCAGCGCGTCCACCGTGCCTTCGCCGCCGTCGGCGATCGGCAGGCAGACGCACTCGGCATCGGGATAAACCTCGTGGAAGCCGCGCGCGATCGCCCGCGCCGCCCGTTCTGCGCTGACGCTTTCTTTAAATGAATCCGGTGCAATAACAATTTTCATGCTGCCTCCTTTATTCGAGACGAAATAAAAATGGCCATGCCTTCCCCCGCTGAAATAATCAGATGAGAAATGCATGGCGAAATAAAATAAAACTGTTGCCGACTATTTAATGAAGATGAAGGGAAGCGTTATTTATTGACCCATTTCGCCGGCACGCTGTAGGTTAATATCGCCCCCAGTATCATCATTGTCGACAAGACGCACATCGCCGCCAAATTGCTGTGGGTCAGCTGTTTGAAATAGCCGATGATATAAGGCGAAATAAAACCGCCGATGTTGGCGATGGAATTGATGAGCGCAATGCCCGCCGCGGCGCAGGTGCCGGTAAAGATGGCGTTCGGCAGGCTCCAGAACAGCGGCGACGGCACCAGGCTCGACGCCACCGCCACGCACAGCGCCGCCATCACCACGTGCTTGTTGTCCGGGAACAGGCCGATGAAGATCAGCGACACCGCGGCGATGCAGAACGGCACGATGATGTGCCAGCGCCGCTCGCGATGCTTGTCCGAACTGCGTGCGGCCACCAGCATCGCCACCACCGCCAGCATGTACGGCAGCATGGTCAGCAGGCCGATATCCATCACCGAGGTCACGCCGGTGTCGCGAATGATGGTCGGCACCCAAAACGCCAGCCCGCCCTGGCCCATCACGGTGCAGAAGCAAATCAGCCACATTTTGGTGAACGCGGACGATCTCAGCATGCTTTTCATCGTCCACTCCTGCCCGCCGGCGGCACCCTGGCGCGGCGCGCTCTGCGCCATATCCTCTTTGATCAGCGCCTTCTCCTGCGGGCTGAGCCACTTGGCGCTCTGATAGGTGTTATCCAGGAAACAGAAGATGACGATGGCGATCAGCAGCGCGCGCGGGCCGCTGATAAAGAACAGCCACTGCCAGCCGGAGAGATTCATCAGGCCGTTCATGTGCTCGATGATCCACCCGCACAGCGGGCCGCCGATGATGTTGCTGACCGGGATGCCGCACACGAACAGCGCGGTCATCTTGGCGCGCTGGCTGGACGGGAACCACAGCGTCAGATAGAGGATCACGCCGGGGTAGAAGCCGGCCTCCGCCAGCCCCAGCAGGAAACGCGCCAGATAGAATTGCCAGGGGTTGGTGATAAAGATGCTCAGCATCGAAATCGCCCCCCACACCACCATCAGCAGCGCGATGATCTTTCTGGCGCCGTAGCGGCTCAGCAGAATATTACTGGGTACCCCGGCGATGATATAGCCGATGAAAAACACCCCGGCGCCCAGCCCGTAAACGGCTTCGGCCATCGAGACATTGCCGTTCAGAATATCGGGCATCATTTGAAATTTCGAAAACGAAATGCCAACCCGATCGAGATAACCGACGATATAGCTCACTAATAAAATGGGCATAATGCGCCAGGCGATTTTTCGATATAAACGGTTTTTGTCAGGGGCGGTAAGAATATCTTTATCAATAACAGCATTATCGGTTGCCATATTCAGTGTCTCCTCGGTTGGCATCCTGCTTTTTACTTTTTATTGTGCTGAATCATTTTTTATTGGATTGGCGGGGACCCTCTTTATTTATCATAAAGAGGGCGTTATTAATGTCGAACATCTCTGATTCTAACGATAAGCCGGCGAATTAAATGCCGGGGGTACTCTTAGCCGGCCACCCGGTGGTTGCCCATGATCTCCAGCGCCCGCACCAGCGCGGAGTGATCCAGTTCGCCGTCGCCATTGGCGGCGCAGACGTTGAACAGCTCCTGGCAGGTGGCGGTATTCGGCAGGCTGAGCGCCAGCGCCTTCGCGCCCTGCAGCGCCAGATTAAGATCCTTCTGGTGCAGCGAGATGCGGAACCCTGGCGCGAACGCCCGCTTGATCATCCGCTCGCCGTGCACCTCGAGGATGCGCGACGAGGCGAAACCGCCCATCAGGGCTTCGCGCACCCGTGCCGGATCGGCGCCGGCGCGCGAGGCGAAGACCAGCGCCTCGGAGACCGCTTCGATGGTCAGCGCCACGATGATCTGGTTGGCGACCTTGCAGGTTTGCCCGTCGCCGTTGCCGCCGATCAGCGTGATGTTCTTGCCCATCAGCGCCAGCAGCGGCTGCACCCGTTCGAAGGTCGCTTCCTCGCCCCCCACCATGATGGTCAGCGTGCCCTGTTTGGCGCCCACTTCGCCGCCGGAAACCGGCGCGTCCAGGTACTGGGCGCCCAGCTGGTTGATGCGCTGCGCGAACCGCTTGGTCTCCAGCGGTGAAATGGAGCTCATGTCCACCACCACTTTGCCGTTCAGCTTGCCGGCGGCGCAGCCGCGTTCACCGAACAGCACCTCCTCCACCTGCGGCGTATCCGGCACCATGATGAAGATCACGTCCGCCTCATCCGCCACCTGCTGCGGATCGCCGCAGGCAATGGCCCCTTGCTGCAACAGCGCCGCCGGCACCTGATGCCGGGTGTGGGCGTAAAGCGTGTGCCCGCCCGCCAGCAGTTTTTCCGCCATCGGCGCGCCCATGATGCCCAGACCGATAAATCCCACTTTCATTTTCATCTCCTCAAGACAGGTATTTTTTAATCCATGACAGGCCGCTTTCCGTGGTGGTGAGCGGTTTGTATTCACAGCCGATCCAGCCGCGGTAACCCATGCGATCCAGCTGCGCGAAAATAAACTCGCAGTTGATTTCGCCGGTGCCCGGCTCGTGCCGCCCCGGGTTGTCGGCGACCTGAACGTGGTCGATCTTCGCCAGCAGGCGCTCAAGGGTCTGCGTCAGCTCTCCCTCCATGCGCTGCATGTGATAAAGGTCGTACTGCAGATACAGGTTGGGGCTGCCGATCGCTTCGATCAGTTCGATCGCCTGCCGGGAGGTTTGCAGGTAGAACTGCGGCATGTCGTAGCGGTTGATCGGCTCGATCAGCAGGCGGATATTCTGCCGCGCCAGGGTGTCGGCGGCGTAGCTCAGGTTCTCTTTCACCCGTTCGTCGGTGGTATGGCGGCCGACGGCGGGATCCGGATTGCCGATCAGGCAGTTGATGCGATCGCAGCCCAGCGCCTGCGCATACTCGATCGCGCGCCCGACGCCGTCGCGGAACTCCGCTTCGCGCCCCGGCAAGCAGGCGATGCCCCGTTCGCCCGCCGCCCAGTCGCCGGCCGGCAGGTTGAACAGCGCCTGGCTCAGGCGATGCGCCTCCAGTTCGCTGCGCAGCGCGGCGATCGGGTAGTCATAGGGGAACATGTATTCCACCGCGCTGAAGCCCTGCTCCTTCGCCCGGCGGAAGCGCTGCATAAAATCGACTTCGGTGAACAGCATGGACAGGTTGGCTGAAAATTTCGGCATGGTAAGGCTCCTCAACGGTAATCAAAGAAGTTGACCGAGGTCGGCGCGTCTTCCGGCGTTGCCGCCACCGGCTCGAACTCGTTGACGTTATCCAGCTCGGTGCCCATGGAAATATTGGTGACGCGCTCCAGGATGATTTCCACCACCACCGGCACCCGGTGCTGCTGCATCAGTTCCTGGGCCTGACGGAACGCCGGCGCGATCTCTTCCGGTTTGAACACCCGCAGCGCCTTGCAGCCCAGCCCTTCCGCCACCTTGACGTGATCGACGCCATACTCGCCAATCTCCGCGTTGTTGATGTTTTCAAACGACAGCTGCACGCAGTAATCCATATCGAACCCGCGCTGCGCCTGGCGGATCAGCCCCAGGTAGGCGTTGTTCACCAGCACGTGGATATAGGGCAGCTTGAACTGCGCGCCGACCGCCAGCTCTTCGATCATGAACTGGAAATCATAGTCGCCCGACAGCGCGACCACCTTGCGCTGCGGATCGGCGGCGCACACGCCCAGCGCCGCAGGCAGCGTCCAGCCCAGCGGGCCGGCCTGGCCGGCGTTGATCCAGTGACGCGGCTCGAAAACGTGCAGCATTTGCGCGGCGGCGATCTGCGACAGCCCGATGGTGGTGACGTAGCAGGCGTCGCGGCCGAAGGCACGGTTCATCTCTTCATACACCCGCTGCGGCTTGACCGGCACGTTGTCGAAGTGGGTCTTGCGCAGCAGCGTTTGCTTGCGCTGCAGACAGGCGGCGCACCAGGCGTCGCGATTCGGCAACTCGCCGCGCTCGAAGCGGCGCTTTGCCGTGTCCACCAGCATTTGCAGCGCGATGCGCGCGTCGGAAACGATGCCCAGATCCGGGCAGATCACCCGGCCAATCTGCGTCGGCTCGATATCGATGTGCACCACCTTGCGCCCGGCGGTGTACTTGTCCACCGAGCCGGTGTGGCGGTTGGCCCAGCGGTTGCCGATGCCGAACACCAGATCCGAATCCAGCAGGTTGGCGTTGCCGTAGCGATGCGAGGTTTGCAGGCCCGCCATGCCCGCCATCAGCGGGTGATCGTCCGGAATGGCGCCCCAGCCCATCAGCGTCGGGATCACCGGCACGTTGCAGATCTCCGCCAGCTGCTGCAGCAGATCCGCCGCGTCGGCGTTGTGAATGCCGCCGCCGGCGATGATCAGCGGTTTTTTCGCCGCGCACAGCAGATCCAGCGCTTTGTCGATCTGCGCCTGGGTGGCCGCCGGCTTATAGGCGGGCAGCGAAGAGTAGGTGTCCGGATCGAACTCGATCTCCGCCATCTGCACGTCGAAAGGCAGGTCGATCAGCACCGGGCCCGGCCGGCCGGAGCGCATCAGGTGGAACGCCTGCTGCAGCACACGCGGCACCAGCGCCGGCTCCTGCACGGTGACCGCCATCTTGGTCACCGGCTTGGCGATCGATTCGATGTCTACCGCCTGAAAATCTTCTTTGTGCAAACGCGCACGCGGCGCCTGGCCGGTGATGCACAGAATCGGGATCGAGTCGGCGGAGGCGGAGTAAAGGCCGGTGATCATGTCGGTGCCCGCCGGGCCGGAGGTGCCGATGCACACGCCGATGTTGCCGGCGGCGGCGCGGGTGTAGCCTTCCGCCATGTGCGAAGCTCCTTCCACGTGTCGCGCCAGGTAGTGTTTGATGCCGCCGTGCCGCCGCATCGCATCGTAGAACGGGTTGATCGCCGCGCCGGGCACGCCGAACGCGGTGGTGATCCCTTCTTTTTCCAGCACGTGCATTGCCGCGTCTACCGCTCGCATAATTGCCATGTGATGCTCTCCTCAATTTATTGGAAAATTTTTCCAACTTAAAATTACGCTCAAAAAAACCCGTTTGCTCATCAAACGGGGAGTCTTGCTCCGCGCCGGTTCAGCCCGGCGCGCGACGTTTACGCCTTGCTGCGCGATTCGCCCAGCGCGGCGCTGATGTCTCTGGCCACTTCACCCACCAGTTCGCCCAGCTCCTTGAACCGCTCCTTGCCGACCCGCGAACTGGGCCCGGAGATGGAGATGGCGGCGATCACGTTGTTGTTGCGATCGAAAATCGCCGAAGCCAGGCAGTTCAGGCCGAGCGCGTGCTCTTCATCGTCGATGGTGTAGCCCTGTTCCAGCGACTGATGCAGATCCTTGCGCAGCAGGTTCACGCTGGTCAGCGTCTTCGGCGTATAGGATTGCAGCCCCGAACGCACGATCAGATCCAGCATCTCCTCTTCCGCCAGCGGGTACAGCAGCGCCTTGCCGGCGCCCGAGGCGTGCAGCGGCAAACGGCTGCCCAGCGGTGCGCACATGCGCACCATCGCCTGGCACTCGCATTGGCGAATCAGCACCGCGTCGAAATTGTTGCGGATCGCCAGGTTGGCGGTCTCGCCGGACAGCAGCATCAGTCGGCGCATGAACGGCCCGGCCACCGATACCACGTCGCGATCGTTCATGTAAGCGGAACCGACGGTGAACGACTGAATGCCGATATGCCACCAGCCCAGCTGTGGATCCTGAAAGACGAATTCCGATTTCTCCAGCACTTTCAACAACCTGAAGGTGGTGGAAAGCGGCAGCTCCAGCTTTTCGGACAGCACGGAAACCGACGAACTCCCCCCGGCGTTGGCCAGGTACTGGAGGATCTCCAGCCCGCGATCCAACGCCTGCGCCCCTTTGGTGGCGCCGGCTTCGGTGGCGGGTCGTCCTTTCCTGCGTAATTCGGTCATTCAAGCTTCCTTTGTCAGTGACGGCATGGGTGACGCTATGATAAACGCCCAGCGCGGCGTGCGGCCAGCGCTATGCCAAAACTATGCGATACGGCTCCGGCAAGCGGCTGACCACGCAGTTGTCGGCGCCCGCGCGGTCGATGGTGAAAAAGTCGGTGACCTTCGCATAGGCGAACAGCGGGTGGTGCCAGACATTGCGATGATAGTTGATCCCCTGTTTGCCGTTGGTGATAAAGGCGCGCAGCGTGCCAACGGGGATGGTTTCGCCCGGTTCGGCGACGATCACCACGAAGCGTTCGCCGTTCATCGGCACAAAGGCCTGCGACGAGAGCGGATGCTTTTCCAACAGGGAAAAGGTCATCGGCAGATCGCAGGGTTCCGCCCGGTTGATGCTGGCCAGCACCCGGTTGCCGTCGGACACCTCTATCCTGGCGAGATCGTGATAACGCTCGGTTTTCCCGTCATTGATATGAAAGAAACGCGAGCCCTCTATCTGCAATACATCGCCATAAGGCGCAAAGGCCGCCGGCGTTAATTCTTCGATGACTAAATCCATGTGATTCTCCCAAGCGCATGACCCAGACGACGATTGAACGGCGATATTTCACCCAACGCCTTCACTCTAGACAGCGCGTGGTGAATTTGACAGCATTTTTTTGGAAAATTTTTCCACAACAAGATCACCAGCACACTTTATGATCGAAGAGCAATATTAGTTGCCTTAAATCAATGAATTAAAAAATCGCCTGATTCATCATCGGGCAAAATGGGGCGGCACGCGTTCATCGCTGTCGGATGATTCTGTGACCGGGATCGTGGGGTTGCGCTTTGCCGCTGCCTATCGCGCCGCAACATCAGTAGATTCTTCTCACCGATAACCGAAAAGGCGGTGTCAGCCAAGGACCCCTCATGCTGGATCACGAAACCATTCGTTCGTTTATCAAGGTTGCCGAGTGCCAAAGTTTCTCCCGCGCGGCGGAGCTGCTGCACAAAACCACCGCCACCATCAGCTACCGCATCAAAACGCTGGAAGAGAGCATCGGCACGCAGCTGTTTATCCGCACCACCCGCACCGTCAACCTGACGCCGGCCGGAGAGTATTTGCTGGAGCGCTGCCGCCAGTGGCACACCTGGCTGGACGCCATGCCGGGCGAGCTGCGTCAAATCAACGACGGCGTAGAGCATCAGGTGAATATCGTGATCAACAACCTGCTGTACGACGCCGCCGCCGTAGCCGGGCTGTTAACTCACCTGCACGACAAATACCCGTTCACCCAATTCCACATTTCCCGCCAGGTGTACATGGGCGTGTGGGACGCGTTGCTGAATGAGGATTGCCATCTGGCGATCGGCGCGGCGGGCAATGAATCGCTGGAAAACAGCATCAAGGTGCTGCCGCTGGGCAAAATAGAGTGGGTGTTCGCCATCGCGCCGACGCACCCGCTGGCCGCCGCCGCCGATCCGCTGAACGAAACGCAGCTGCGCCCTTACGCCGCGATCAACGTCGAAGATACCGCACGCCATTTGGCCAAGCGCACCGCCTGGCTGCTGTCGGGCCAGCAGGAAATCAAGGTGCCGGATCTGCGCACCAAGCTGGAGTGCCATCTGCGCGGTCTCGGGATCGGTTTCCTTCCGCGCCGGCTGTGCCAAACTTATCTGGAGAGCGGCGAGTTGGTGGCCAAACAGCTCAAATACCCGCGCCAGTCTTCTCCCCTGTCGCTGGCCTGGTCCGATGCTCGCGGCGGCGAAGCAGTGCGCACCCTTATCAACCTGTTCCAGACGCGGGATCCGCTGATCGCGGGTTTGATCGGCGCTCTGGATTAAGTCGCGGTATCGGTAGGCATTTTTCCGGCGCTGACGTAATATCTGTTTACATATGTCTGACAGGAGGTTTGCATGCTTACTTTTATCCCCATCGTGATCGTCGTCGCGCTGATTGTGGTGTTCGCCGGCGTCAAAATTGTGCCGCAGGGGTTCCAATGGACGGTAGAACGCTTCGGCCGCTACACCAAAACGCTGATGCCGGGCCTGAACCTGGTGGTGCCGTTCATGGACCGCATCGGCCGTAAAATCAACATGATGGAACAGGTACTGGACATTCCCTCGCAGGAGGTGATTTCCCGCGATAACGCCAACGTCGCCATCGACGCGGTGTGCTTTATCCAGGTGGTCGATCCGGCCCGCGCCGCCTACGAGGTCAGCAACCTCGAACAGGCGATCGTCAACCTGACCATGACCAACTTCCGCACCGTGCTCGGCTCGATGGAGCTGGACGAAATGCTGTCTCAGCGCGACAGCATCAACAGCCGCCTGCTGCACATCGTCGATGAAGCGACCAATCCGTGGGGGGTGAAAATCACCCGTATCGAGATCCGCGACGTGCGGCCGCCGGCGGAACTGATCGCCTCGATGAACGCCCAGATGAAGGCCGAACGGACCAAGCGCGCCGACATCCTCGAGGCGGAAGGGGTGCGTCAGGCGGCCATTCTGCGCGCCGAGGGGGAGAAACAGTCGCAGATCCTGAAGGCCGAGGGCGAACGCCAGTCGGCATTCCTGCAGGCGGAAGCGCGTGAACGCGCCGCTGAGGCCGAGGCGCGCGCTACCCAGCTGGTGTCGGACGCCATCGCCAGCGGCAACATTCAGGCGGTGAACTACTTCGTGGCGCAGAAATACACCGACGCGCTGCAGAAGATCGGTTCCTCCAACAACAGCAAGGTGGTGATGATGCCGCTGGACGCCAGCAGCCTGCTCGGCTCTATCGGCGGCATTACCGAACTGCTGAAAGAAAGCAAAGGCAAATAATCATGCTCGAACTGATCGCGGCGAATCCGCTGTGGTTTTGGCTCTCCCTCGGGGGCGTGTTGCTGGCGGCGGAAATGCTCGGCGCCGGCGGCTACCTGCTGTGGAGCGGCGTGGCGGCGCTGTTGGTCGGCGTGCTGATCTGGCTGCTGCCGCCGCTTTCCTGGGCGTGGCAGGGCATGATCTTCGCCGTCCTGACCGTCGTCGTCGCCTATCTGTGGTGGTACTGGCTGCGCCGGCGCCCGGCGGCCGCATCCGGCGGTTCGCCGGTGCTCAACCAGCGCAACCGCCAGCTGATCGGCACTCGCGCTACGCTGACGGAGCCGATGCACAACGGCATGGGGCGCATCAATATCGGCGACAGCAGCTGGCGCGCGCAGGCGGCGGAAGATCTGCCCGCCGGCACCGAAGTGGAAGTGGTGGCGGTGGAAGGGGTCACGCTGGTGATCCGCGCCATCGGCCGTTAATTAGAACGACAGCATCCCGCCAGGTTGTTGATGATGGGGCACTCTGCCCCCTCGTCGCCCGGGCATTGGTCGGCCAGCGTCACCAGGCGCTGGCGCATTTCGCCCAGTTCGCTGATGTGCCTGTCGATCTCCGCCACCTTCTGCAGCGTGCGCGCCTTCACGTCGGCGCTGTGGCGGGCCGGATCGTTGAACAACGCCACCAGCTCGCGGCACTCGTCCAGGTTGAAGCCCACCTGCCGCGCCTGGCGCAGCAGCGTCAGCTCTTCAACGTGCCTGGCGGAATAATGGCGGTAACCGTTATCGCTGCGGATCGGGGCGGTAATCAGCGCTTTCTCTTCGTAAAAACGAATCGTTTTGCTGGTTAACCCGGTTTTTTTCGCGACGTCGCTAATATTCATTTTCCCTCCTTGACCTTACCCTTTCTGGAAGGTTTAAGCTCCATTCTTAGTGAAAACAGGTCCGGCGGTCAACCTTTAAACACCGCCGTTTAAGCAAGGAGTTCAATCATGTCACACACCACTATGCTGGCATTGCAGGGGCTGTCCTGCATGAACTGCGCGCAGCGGGTGAAAAAAGCCCTGGAAAGCCGCAGCGATGTCGAACAGGCGGACGTTAACGTGCATTACGCCAAAGTGACCGGCGACGCACCGGACAGCGCGCTGATCGACAGCGTGATCGCCGCCGGTTATCAGGCCGAAGTCGCGCCGCACGCCGATACCGAACTGCAGCTGAGTGGCCTGAGCTGCATGCACTGCGTCGGCACCACCCGCAAAGCGCTGGAAGCGGTGCCGGGCGTGTTCGCCGCCGACGTCGCTATCGACAGCGCGAAAGTGTACGGCGATGCCGATCCGCAGGCGCTGATCGCCGCGGTGGAAGATGCCGGTTATCACGCCAGCGTGGCGAGCGCCGCCGCCCCAAAAACTGAGCCGTTGACTGACGCAACACCTTCGTTGCCGGACGTTCAGCCAGCGGCGCAATCTCCCCTTCCGGCAACCGACGGCGCGGACGACAGCGTACAGCTGCTGCTCAGCGGCATGACCTGCGCCAGCTGCGTCAATAAAGTGCAGCAGGCGCTGCAAAGCGTTCCCGGCGTTGAGCACGCGCGCGTCAACCTGGCGGAGCGCAGCGCGCTGGTGACCGGCGCCACCGATGCGCAGGCGCTGGTGGCGGCGGTGGAAAAAGCCGGCTACGGCGCCGAAATGATTCAGGACGAGACCGAACGCCGCGAGCGCCAACAGCAGACCGCACGCGCCAACATGAAGCGCTTTAGCTGGCAGGCGGCGCTGGGTCTGGCGTTGGGTATCCCGCTGATGGCCTGGGGGCTGTTCGGCGGCAGCATGACGCTGACGCCGGAAACCCAGCGCCCCTGGCTGCTGGTCGGCGTCATCACCCTGGCGGTGATGGTGTTCGCCGGCGGGCACTTCTACCGCAACGCCTGGCGCGCGCTGATGAACGGCAGCGCCACCATGGATACCCTGGTGGCGCTCGGCACCGGCGCCGCCTGGCTCTATTCGATCGCCGTCAACATCTGGCCCGATTTCTTCCCGATGGAGGCGCGCCACCTCTATTACGAGGCCAGCGCGATGATCATCGGTTTGATCAACCTCGGCCATGCGCTGGAACAGCGTGCTCGCCAGCGTTCTTCGCAGGCGCTGGAGCGGCTGCTGGATCTGACGCCGCCTACCGCACGGCTGGTGACCGACGACGGCGAGCGCGATATCCCGCTGGCGGAGGTGCAGCTCGGCATGACGCTGCGGCTGACCACCGGCGATCGCGTGCCGGTCGACGGTGAAATCGTGCAGGGCGAAGTCTGGCTCGATGAAGCGATGCTGACCGGCGAAGCGGTGCCGCAGCAGAAAGGCCTCGGCGATACGGTGCATGCCGGGACGGTGGTCGACGACGGCAGCGTGCTGTTCCGCGCCGCCGCCATCGGCAGCCAAACTACGCTGGCGCGCATCATCAAACTGGTGCGCCAGGCACAGAGCAGTAAACCGGCGATCGGCCAACTGGCCGACCGCGTTTCGGCGGTGTTCGTGCCGGCGGTGGTGGCGATCGCCCTGTTCAGCGCGGCGATATGGTACTTCTTCGGCCCGCAGCCGCAGCTGGTCTACACGCTGGTGATCGCCACCACGGTGCTGATCATCGCCTGCCCGTGCGCATTGGGATTGGCGACGCCGATGTCGATCATCTCCGGCGTGGGCCGCGCGGCGGAGTTTGGCGTGCTGGTACGCGACGCCGACGCCCTGCAGCAGGCCAGCCAGCTGGACACCCTGGTGTTCGACAAAACCGGCACCCTGACCGAAGGAAAGCCGCAGGTGGTGGAGATCCTGACCTTCAATCAGGTCAGCGAACGGCAGGCGATCGGCTGGGCCGCCGCGCTGGAGCAAGGCTCCAATCACCCGCTGGCGCGCGCCATCATGGAACGCGCCGCCGGGCAAACGCTGCCGCAGGTGGCGCAGTTCCGCACCCTGCGCGGCGCCGGCGTCAGCGGGGAGATCGACGGCGTGCCGGTGCTGCTGGGCAACGCCGCGCTGCTGGAGCAGCATCAGGTCGCGACCGCCGAACTGGAAGCGCCGATGCGCGACCAGGCCGAACGCGGCGTGACGCCGGTGCTGCTGGCCGTTGACGGTAAACCGGCCGCGCTGTTCGCGATTCGCGATCCGCTGCGCGAGGACAGCGTCGCGGCGCTGCAGCGCCTGCACCAGCAGGGGTATCAGCTGGTGATGCTGACCGGCGACAATCCGGTGACCGCCAACGCCATCGCCAAAGAGGCCGGTATCGATCGGGTGATTGCCGGGGTGCTGCCGGACGGCAAAGCGGCGGCGATCAAGCAGCTGCAGGCGCAGGGCCAACGCGTGGCGATGGTCGGCGACGGCATCAACGACGCCCCGGCGCTGGCGCAGGCCGACGTGGGCATCGCGATGGGCGGCGGCAGCGACATCGCCATCGAGACCGCCGCCATCACCCTGATGCGCCACAGCCTGCACGGCGTGGCGGATGCGGTGGAACTGTCGAAGGCCACGCTGCGCAACATGAAGCAGAACCTGTTCGGCGCCTTTATCTACAATACGCTGGGCATCCCGATCGCCGCCGGCGTGCTCTACCCGCTGACCGGCGCGCTGCTCAGCCCGGTGGTGGCGGGCGCGGCGATGGCGCTGTCGTCGATTACCGTGGTCAGCAACGCCAACCGGCTGCTGCGTTTTAAACCCAGGAAGTGATCTCAGGGGCGCCGTCATGGCGCCCCACCGTTTTCCGGGCTTTCCTGCGCGGCGGATAGCGTTTAGCATGAATGACGATTTTCCCTCGCCTTTCATGCTGAAACGCGCACCCGTTATTCAGGAGCCACGCCGTATGGGTCAACTGTTACGCCGCCTCGCCGCCTTTCTCGGCCTGATCTCGCCCAAACGATACGCTTATCCGGCGCTGGACATCACTCTGCCGGGCGATCGTCGGCTGCATCTGGTGGGCAGCATCCATATGGGCACCGTCGATATGTCGCCGCTGCCGGCGCGGCTGGCCGCCCGGCTGCAGCAGGCCGACGCGCTGATCGTCGAGGCCGATATCACCGGCGCCGCCTCCCCTTTTGACCACGCAGAACAGCAGCCGGCGCTGGAACAGCGCCTGTCCGCCGAAGAATATCAACGGCTGCTGACGCTTTGCCACGAGCTGGGCGCCGATCCGCACGCCTTCGCCACCCTGCCCGGCTGGCAGGTGGCGCTGATGATGCAGGCGCGCCAGGCTCAGCGTCTGGGGCTACGGGCGGAGTACGGCGTGGACTATCAGCTGCTGCAGGCCGCCCGCGCGCAGGACAAACCGGTGATCGAGCTGGAAGGGGCACAGCAGCAGTTGGCGATGCTGGAACAGCTGCCGGAAGGCGGCATCGCGCTGCTGCGCGATACGCTGGAGCACTGGCACACCAACGCGCGGCTGCTGCAAACCATGGTGAGCTGGTGGCTGGACGCCAAACCGCGCGGCACGCTGGACACCCTGCCCGCCACCTTCAGCGCCGGGCTGTACGATGTGCTGATGCATCAGCGCAATCGCGACTGGCGGCATCAGTTGGAGGCGCTGCCGGCGGGTGACTATGTGGTGGCGGTTGGCGCATTGCACCTGTACGGCGAGGATAACCTGCCGGCGATGCTGCAGCCACAGGGCTAAAAAAGAGGCCAATATCGCTATTGGCCAGTCAAAGAGGAATTTCTTGTATTGTAGTTATACGCATAGCAACCGTGTTAACGGTTACAACAAACAGGGTAGCAACCCGGTGAATATCTTGGCAACCCGCTTTATGTAACAGCCGCTCAGGTTGCCGGGCGGGTTGGATTTTTGTATTTTTAAGGCTGGTTATCACCCCTTCCCCGTTAGGGACATTTTGGACAATACATTATGACGCCCGCAGTCGTTCTGCTCGAGAAACAAAAGGTCGCCTTCACCCTTCATCCGTATCACCACGACAGCGACGAAACCAACTTCGGCGACGAAGCGGTGAGAAAGCTGGGGCTGGATGCCGATCGGGTTTACAAAACGCTGCTGGTGGCGCTGAACGGCGACGCCAAACATCTGGCGGTGGCGGTCACGCCGGTCGCCACCCAGTTGGATCTGAAAAAGGTTGCCCGCGCGCTCGGCGCCAAAAAGGCCGAGATGGCCGATCCGCAGCTGGCCCAGCGCGTCACCGGGTATCTGGTGGGCGGCATCAGCCCGCTGGGGCAGAAAAAACGGCTGCCGACGGTGATCGACAGCCCGGCGCAAGCGTTCGCCACCATCTACGTTTCCGGCGGCAAACGCGGGCTGGACATCGAGCTGGCCGCCGCCGATCTGTGCCGCCTGCTGGCCGGCAGCTTCGCCGACATCGCCAAACGCGACTGACGCCGCCTTCTCAGCGGCACACCACCGTGGCGTCACAGGCCGCCAGCGTCTCGACCAGGCGATCCTCCAGCGCTTTCACCTCTGCGCCGGGCACCAGGTAGTTGTTGCTGATGATGGCGAACGCCAGCGGCCGCCCGGCCGCCGAGTCGACATAGCCGCTGAGCGACGATACCCCGGTCATGGAACCGCTCTTGGCGTGGGCGCGGCCGGCAGCCGCGCTTTTCACCATGCGGCTCCGCAGCGTGCCGCCCACCAGCAGCCCCGGCTGGCCCGCGATGGGCAAGGCGTTATACCAGTCGGCGAACCACGGCTGTTTTCTGGCCGCCAGCAGCAGCGTCGTCAGCTGCTGCGGCGTGATCTGGTTCATGCGCGACAGCCCGGAACCGTCCACCTGGCGGTACGCGCCGGCCTCGATGCCCTGGCTTTGCACAAACCGGCCGATCGCCTGCAGGCCGGCGGCCCAGTCCCCCTTGCCCTGCGTCTTGCGGCCCATCGCTTTGGTCAATACCTCGCCGTAACCATTGTTGGACACTTTCAGGAAGGTGACGGCCAATCGGGAGAGCGGCGGCGAGGTTTTTTCCGCCAGCAGCCGGGCGCCCGCAGGGGTCACGCCTTCTTCAGCGTTGCCGCGCAGCGTGATGCCGTGCGCGCGCAGGGCATTTTGCAATAAGGCGCCAACCACGCGGGCGGGCTGATCGACGGTAATCAAGCGTGAGCTGGCCTCCGCCTGCGCGGCGACGGTGCCGCTGACCACGATTCGGTTGCTGCCCGGCTGGCGATCGAACGTCAGTGCGGTGTCGCCGCCGGTGGTGGTGCGGTTGACCAGCGTCACCGCGTCATTGGCGGGATAGAAACTCACCCGCCCTGGCGCACCGGCGCGGGCGCCCGGCTGCACGTCCACCCGCACCACGTTGATATCGCCGCCGGGGGTAAAGGCGTAGTTCAGCGCCGAGATCGGCGCGGCGAAGGCGAAGGGTTCATCGTCCCAGCTCCAGCCGGCGCCGAATGGCGTTTGATCGAACGCGCTGGCGTCCAGGATCAGCCGCCCATGGATATGGCGAATGCCGCGCTGCGCCAGCGTGGCGGCAAAGGTGTCGAGATCGTCCGGGTGCAGCGTCGGATCGCCGCTGCCCTGCAGATAGAGATCCCCCCGCAAAGTGTCACCGCGCTGCTCGCCGGTGGTCAGCAGCCGGGTTTCAAACCGGTAATCCGCCCCCAGCACGCCGAACGCCGCCAGAGACGTGAACATCTTCATGTTGGAAGCCGGCGCCAAACGCTGCTGCGCGTGCGCCTGATACAGCACGGTGCCGCTCTCGGCGTCGCGCACCATCACGCCGTTCGACGCTCCAATCAGCGCCTTGTCTTGGCCGAGGGCCGTCAGCGCCTGGCTAAGCGTTTGCTCATGACGTTGGCCGGATGACGAACACCCCGCCAGCGCCAGGATGGCGGGCAGCAGCCAGCCTGCGGTTTTCAACATGTCATCTTCCTGCTTGCGTTATCAAAACCAAATTGCCGCTCAGGCTATCATTGGAAGGCGGCGGTGGCGAGAATGTCCGGCCCGTTTATCATTCAGATACGCTCAGGCAACGCCAAACGGCGCTCGTTGTGCACCACCCGCCACGCCAACAGCAGCACGCACAGGCTGCAGAGCGACAGCACGGCGCCCAGGTGCTGCGACAGCCCGGCCAGCACCAAGCCACCTCCTAGCATCAGGTAATACATCAGGCCAAGGATCGCGCCGGCGGTGCCCATGCAGTCTTTATAATGCCGCAGCGCGCGCGCCAGAATATTGGGAATGGCGATGCCGTACGCCATCACCACCAGCATCATCGGCAGAACGAACCACAAGCTCCCTTCCAGCAGCAGTACCAGCAGGCCGCCGGCCAGTGATAAAACGCAGGCCAGCATCAGCAACGCGGGGAACAGCCAGTGTTTGCCGATCAAAAACTTGTTGATCGCCGCGCCGATACCGACCCCGGCCGCCAACACCAAACCGGTATAACCGAACCACTGCGCCGGCAGTTCCAACGCCGCGAAGTGGAATGGCGCCAGCTGGTAATAGCTGAACATGCAAATATTGAACAACGCCACCAGCAGCGCACTGAGCCAAATATCCCCGTCCTTGATCATCCGCCCCAGCGTGCCGAAAAATGAATGCCTCACCACCTGTTGCGGACGCGTCTCCGGCAATTGCCAACCGGCATAGCCCAGCAACAGCGCCGCCAACAGCGCCAAACCGCCAAACACCCCCTGATAGCCCCAATAGTGAGTCAGCACTGCGCCGCTCAATACGCCAACCGCCGGGCTGATCGCCATGGCGATCCCCATCACCGAGAACACCCGCGCCAACTCATAACCGTCGAAGCGATCGCGAATCGCCGTTTGCGTCCCGACCGAACCGACCGCCGCGCCAAAGGCGGCCAGCACCCGCGCCGCCAGCAGCACGCTGAAGCTGCCGCTGAACAGTGCGACGATAGAAGCCAGCAGATAGAGCGTCAGCCCGGCCAAAATGGTGGGACGGCGTCCGATGACGTCGCACATCCGCCCCCAAACCACCACGCCCAGCGCAAAGGCGAAAAAGTAGCAAGAGAGCGTTTGCGCCGCCATTTCCGCACTTACCCGGAAACCATGCGCAATGTGCGTCAATGCCGGGCTGTAGATGGTCTCCACCACCTGGGGAAACATCATCATCGACGTCGCCAATGTCAGAGTCAGCTTACGTTGCATAACAGATCCTGTAGCCAAGAATAAGCTGCACAAGGTAGCATCTGCTCCCGGCGCCGATTACAATATAAAAGACAATAAATTTACAAAATCGGACATACTATGGCGTGGCTTCAGGCGCAGGACAGTTTTAATCCGGATACGCTCGACAACGGCGTGCTCGGGATCGCCGCCGAACTGGCGCAGCACGACTCTGGCACGCATTGGCATGACAGAGGCCAGTTGCTGTTCTGTCAGCAAGGCAGCATGCGTATCACGCTCAACCAAAGCATCTGTATGCTGCCGCCGGGCAGAGTTGCCTGGATCCCGCCGCAAGTGGCTCACCGCGTTCAGGTCAACGGCGTAGTCGGTTACCGTTCGCTTTATCTCGACGCCGATCGCTATGCCTGTCTGCCTGCGCAGCTTGCCGTACTGACAGCCTCGCCGCTGCTGCGCGAGGTGTTGGAACGCATCGCGTTCGCCGCATTCGACACCGACTGGCAGCATGGGCCTCACGCCAATATTCTGGCGGTCTGCCTGGACGAGATCGCCGCCGCGCCGCGCGAACTGACGTTGCTGCCGCTGCCCAGCGACCGGCGCCTGCGCCATCTGGCCAATCTGGACATGCTTCCGCCGCTGCACGAGCTATCGCGCTACAGCGGCGCTTCCGAGAAAACCATCAGCCGGATTTTCCGCCGTGAAACCGGCCTCAGTTATCAACAGTGGCGTCAGCAATGGCGCCTGATCAAAGCAATAGAGATGCTGGCCGCAGGGCTGAGCCAATCCAACGTCGCCGGTCGGCTGGCGTTTTCCAGCGACAGCGCCTTCGCCACTTTTTTCAAGAATATGGTGGGCTGCCCGCCGAGGGCGTATATGGAGAGAAGAAAGTAAGAGGCCGTCTAAAACGGCAACGCTGACAGAAAGCGTTGATGGGGAGGAAAAAAGCGACGGCGGGAACGGCGCCCCCGCGACAAGCGAGAAACGCCGTTCCGCTACGCCCTTATCGATAGACGATCTCGCCCTTCGGCTCGTAGGCCGCCGCATCCAGCGGTGAATGTTTCTCGATGTACTGCTTCAACACCTCGGCGTCGATAAAGCCGGTGTTGACGTAGCTCGGCAGCCCGTCCAGCTTCGGATAGCCGTCGCCGCCCAGCGCGTTGAAGTTCAGCGTCGCCATGCGGTAGGTTTTATCCGCCTGCAGCGGCTGGCCGTTGATCTTCACCTCGCTGACGCCCTTGCCGTCCGCCACCAGGCTGACGTTGGCGAACTGGGCGTAGGCGCCGGAATCCGGCTTCATGTTGGCCACCACCGCCAGGTACTGCTCAACCTCGCTGCCTTTCATATCGACATGCACCAGGGTGTTGCCGAACGGCTGTACCTTGAGCACGTTCTTATAGGTGATATCGCCGCTTTCAATCGAATCGCGCACCCCGCCGCCGCTCATCACCGCGAAGTCGGCATCGGCGCGCTCCCTCTGCGCCGCCAGCATCACCCGCGCCAGGTTGGTCTGCACGAAGCGCACCTTGCTGCGATCGCCCTCCAGCTTGCCGTTAACGCTGCCGATCTTCACGCCCAACTGCGCCTTGCCCTTCTCCTGGAACGGCGTCAGCAGTTTCATCATGGCCGGGTCTTCCGCGATCTGCTGGGTGTAGTACACCCGCTCGCTGGTGCCGTCCGCCTTCTCCACCTTCTTCTTCAGGTTTACCGGGATCAGCTGATAATGCACCAGCTTCAGCTCGCCGTTGCGGAATTCGAAGTCGGCGCGGCCCACGTATTTGCCCCACTCGTGCGCCTGCACGATCCAGGTGCCGTTCTGGCGATCCGGCGAGCACGGCGTGCCCGGCACGTAATCTGCCTGTTTGCGGTTGTCGCCGGCCATGCACACCGGATCCTGCGAGTGGCCGCCGACAATCATGTCGAGATACCCGGCTGGCAGGCTGCGCGCCATTTCCACGTCGCCCGGCGCGTTCGAGCCGTGTTCGCCGTTGTCGTAGTGCCCCATATGGGTGGCGGCGATAATCACGTCCGGCTTCTCGTCCTTACGCAGTTGCTCCACCACCTGCTTCGCCTCCTGCGCCGGCACGCGGAACTCCATGTCGGTGAAGTACTCCGGGTTGCCTATCTTGGCGGTGTCGTCGGTCGTCAGGCCGATCACCGCAATCTTGATGCCCTGCTTGTCGAACAAGGCGTAAGGCTTGAATAGGCGCTGGCCGGTGCTTTTCTGATAGATATTGGCGGACAGCAGCGGGAAGGTCGCCCATTTTTCCTGCTGCCGCAGCACGCTCAGCGGGTTGTCGAATTCGTGGTTGCCGATCGCCATCGCGTCGTAACCCACCAGGTTCATGCCGCGGAAGTCCGGCTCGGCGTCCTGCAAATCCGATTCCGGCACGCCGGTGTTGATATCGCCGCCGGACAGCAACAGCAGGCTGCCGCCCTGCGCCGCCACTTCCTGACGAATGCCGTCCACCAACGTTTTCTGCGCGCCCAGGCCGTATTCGCCATGATCGTTCTGCCAGAAGTGACCGTGATGGTCGTTGGTATGCAGAATGGTGATGGCGTAGGTCTTATCCTTTTCCCAGGCACTGGCGGCCCCCGACAGCAACGTCAGGGAAACGGCCAACGCACATGCGGTGGTTTTCAGCGAAAAACGCATGGCGGATCTCCGTGTATTAAATGGCTTTTATGATGAGGGCGAAATTGTAGCGCGAATCAATGACAGCTGATTTCAAATTTTTGCGATGTGAGTCTGATTATTTCAGATATGGTAAAAATTGCGCACCCTGCCTAAGATGTCTTCTCTGTGCTCAACAACTTATCAGGCTAATAATAATATGACCGACAGTAGCCAAAGCGCGATGCCGCCCGCCAAGGGCAGTGCGGTGAAAGGCACCGCCTTCTCCATCCTCGGCGCCATCAGCGTGTCTCACCTGCTCAACGATATGATCCAATCGCTGATTCTGGCGATTTACCCGATCCTGCAAGCCGATTTTCACCTCAGCTTCGTGCAGATCGGCATGATCACCCTGACCTATCAGCTGACGGCCTCGCTGCTGCAGCCGCTGATTGGTTATTACACCGATAAACACCCGCAGCCTTATTCGCTGCCGATCGGCATGGGCTTTACCCTGTCCGGCCTGCTGCTGCTGTCGGTGGCGAGCACCTTCCCGCTGGTGCTGCTGGCGGCGGCGCTGGTGGGCACCGGCTCATCGGTGTTCCACCCGGAATCCTCGCGCGTGGCGCGCATGGCCTCCGGCGGGCGGCACGGCCTGGCGCAGTCGCTGTTCCAGGTCGGCGGCAACTTCGGCAGCTCGCTAGGCCCGCTGCTGGCTGCGCTGATCATCGCGCCTTACGGCAAGGGTAACGTCGCCTGGTTCACGCTGGCGGCGCTGCTGGCGATCGTGGTGTTGCTGCAGGTCAGCAAGTGGTATCAACATCAGCACCGGGCAACTAAAGGGCAGCCGAAAAGCCCATCAACGCTGAAACCGCTGCCAAAACGTACCGTAGTCTACTCGCTGGGCATCCTGCTGGTGCTGATTTTCTCTAAATACTTCTATCTGGCCAGCATCAGCAGCTATTACACCTTTTATCTGATACATAAATTCGGCGTTTCGGTACAGAATGCGCAAATTCACCTGTTCGCCTTCCTGTTCGCGGTGGCGGCAGGCACCATTATCGGCGGGCCTCTCGGCGACAAGATAGGGCGAAAATACGTTATTTGGGGTTCTATTCTCGGCGCTGCGCCGTTTACCCTTGTTTTACCTTATGCATCGCTCTATTGGACCGGCATTTTAACGGTGATTATCGGGGTTATTCTCGCCTCGGCGTTCTCCGCCATTTTGGTCTACGCCCAGGAGCTGATCCCCGGCAAGGTGGGCATGGTTTCCGGCTTATTCTTCGGTTTTGCTTTCGGTATGGGCGGATTAGGCGCGGCAGTTCTTGGTTATGTCGCGGATTTGACCAGTATCGAACTGGTCTACCAAATCTGTGCTTTCCTGCCGCTGATCGGCATTATCACCGCACTGCTGCCCAATATGGAGCATAAACCGCAATAACCCCGCGACTAGCCCGGATGAAATTACTTATTCGTCCGGGTTATCTTACGGATAAATCAATGTTATTTTCCATATCTGGCACAAAACCCCCTCATTGCCGCGCCTTAAGTGAAATCCTCTGCCTTTTTACAAAAAAGGCCAAATTAGCCAAGCAAGTCGCGCACAAATGCAATAAACTAAATGTATCTTTTCGTAACTTTGTTGCGTTTCTCCCGTGCCGCGATGCATAGCCAGAAGGAGTATGGATGCATAATTCAACACCGCTCATTACCACCATCGTCGGAGGGTTAGTACTCGCCTTCCTCCTCGGCATGCTGGCGAACCGCCTGCGCATCTCCCCTCTGGTGGGGTATCTGGCCGCAGGCGTGCTCGCCGGCCCGTTCACCCCCGGTTTCGTCGCCGATACCTCATTGGCGCCGGAACTGGCGGAAATCGGCGTTATCCTGTTGATGTTCGGTGTTGGCCTGCACTTCTCTTTGAAAGACCTCCTCGCAGTAAAATCTATCGCCATTCCCGGCGCCGTAGCGCAAATAGCCGTCGCCACCCTGCTCGGCATGGGGCTGTCCAAGCTGCTCGGCTGGGATCTGATCTCCGGCCTGGTGTTCGGCCTCTGCCTCTCCACCGCCAGCACCGTGGTGCTGCTGCGCGCGCTGGAGGAGCGGCAGCTGATCGACAGCCAGCGCGGGCAAATCGCCATCGGCTGGCTGATCGTCGAAGATTTGGCGATGGTGCTGACGCTGGTATTGCTGCCGGCCTTCGGCAACATGCTGGGCAACGACAACGCCAGCAGCAGCCAGCTGCTGATGGAGCTGGCGCTGACCATCGGTAAGGTCATCGCCTTTATCGCGCTGATGATCGTGGTCGGCCGCCGGCTGGTGCCGTGGATCCTGTCAAAAACCGCCAGCACCGGCTCGCGCGAGCTGTTCACCCTGGCGGTATTGGCGCTGGCGCTCGGCATCGCCTACGGCGCGGTGAAGCTGTTCGACGTCTCCTTCGCGCTGGGCGCTTTCTTCGCCGGCATGGTGCTGAACGAGTCCGAACTGAGCCACCGCGCGGCGCACGACACCCTGCCGCTGCGCGACGCATTCGCAGTGCTGTTCTTCGTCTCGGTCGGCATGCTGTTCGATCCGATGATCGTGATTAACGAACCGCTGGCGGTGCTGGCGACGCTGGCGATCATCGTGTTCGGCAAATCCGCCGCCGCGTTCCTGCTGGTGAAAATGTTCGGTCACTCCAAGCGCACCGCGCTGACCATTTCCGCCAGCCTGGCGCAAATCGGCGAGTTCGCCTTTATTCTGGCGGGCCTCGGCATTGCGCTCGGCATGATGTCGGAACACGGCCGCAATCTGGTACTGGCCGGCGCCATTCTGTCCATCATGCTCAATCCGCTGTTGTTCACCCTGCTGGAACGCTATCTGGCCAAGACCGAAACCATCGAAGACCAAATCCTCGAAGAGGCGGTGGAAGAAGAGAAGCAAATCCCGGTGGATATGTGCAATCACGCGCTGGTGGTCGGCTATGGCCGCGTCGGCAGCCTGCTGGGCGGCAAACTGGCCGAAGCGGGCATCCCGCTGGTGGTGATCGAGAACTCCCGCCCGCGGGTGGAAGCGCTGCGCGAACAGGGCATCAAGACGGTGCTGGGCAATGCCGCCAATCCGGAAGTGATGGATCTGGCGCGGCTCGACTGCGCGCGCTGGCTGCTGCTGACCATCCCCAACGGCTATGAGGCCGGCGAGATCGTCGCCTCGGCGCGCGCCAAGCGGCCGAATATCGAGATCATCGCCCGCGCCCACTACGACGACGAGGTGGCCTACATCACCGATCGCGGCGCCAACCAGGTAGTGATGGGCGAACGGGAGATCGCCAACAGCATGCTGAACATCCTGCAGCTGGACACCCTGAGCGAAGAAGAAAAAATGGGCGGCTGCCCTATCTGAAGCGCCACGCGCGCAAAAAAAGGTCCGGCATGCCGGACCTTTTCTTTTTCAGCGGGTTAACGCTCCCAGTAAGACTCTTCCAGGCTGTCTTCCCGCTCCGGCAGGCCGCGAGTGAGGCGCGGCGAATGCTGGTTCAACACCTGGTAGCTGACGCGGTTGGCGTATTTGCACACCTGCGCCAGGGAGGAGTAAGTCAGGTAGCTGCGCACGTGCTTGCTGGAGTTCGGCACGTTGTGGCGGTGATAGCCGTTGGCGGCGATATCGTGCAGCAACGCCGACAGCGCGCCGTCGCCGGCGCCGTTGGTGTTCATAATCTTCTCCGGCCCGCCCATATACGGCGCGATGTGCGAATAAACGCGCAGCGGATTTTCACAGTGTTCGCGGCGCATGGCGCGGCTGAATTCGTAGCGGTTGAACTCGGCGATATGCCCCGGCAGCAGCGGGTGCTGGGTCTGGCGCTTGTTGGCCTCTTCGGTGTAGCCCGCCATATACAGGCCGTTCGGCCCGGCGGTGCACAGCACCAGATCCACCCACTCCAGCGCCATGTCCGAGGCGGTCAGCGGATCGCTCAGCCCGGTCAGCTCCAGCGCTTCGTCTTCGTTCATCGCCAGAATCGTCACGTTTTCCTTCAGGAAGTCGCGCCACCACTGTGGGTTGTCGGCAATGACGTACTTGGTGCCCAGCGTCAACACCACCGGCACGTCGTGCTTTTTGGCGTATTCGATCGCCTGCAGGGTGGCGGCCTTCATCGGCTCCCCTTCCTTGCAGCGCACCAGATAAGAGCTCAGCACCAGCGCCGACGCGCCGGCGATCACTTCTTCAGGAATGCTTTCCGGGCGCAGCTGGTTCATTTGGCCCGGGTTGATGGCGAAGGTGCGCTCGCCGCTTTCGCCAATCAGCGTGAAACAGCGGCCGATGGCGCCGTCTACGCCCTGCAGATAGTTGAGATCGGTACGGCTGGAGGTATTGCACAGGTAACGGTAGGCGTAGCAGCCGATTTTCACGTTGCTGCACATCACGCCGAGCAGCACCGAGCGATCGTCCGCCAGCACCGAATAGTTGTGCATGGTATTGCCGATGGTGCCGCCGGCGAACTGATGAGTAACCAGGTTGTTTTCATTCAGTTCCTGATACAGCGCCTCGGCGACGTCGTCTTCGATCACCAGAGAGTGGCCCAGGCTCAGGCCGTAGCGCTGGACAAAAGCGTCGTCCACCTTCGCCTCGATATCCACCAGCGTCTGGTCGATGCCGACGATATACGAGGTGCTGATTTCACTTTCGGGCTGGGCCTGCTGCAGAAGCGGATCGCGGGCGCTCACCGGGAAATAGTGTTTGGACTTGCGTTTACCAGGAAATTTCATGTGATTGGCGGTGGTGGCGGTTTAACAAGCGGAGAATGTTAACACATTCCCGCCCGATCACGATGATTCTAATATACAGATTATTGATGATTAGAGGCGCTGCGCCACCAGCTGCTGCATCATATCGATATGCGCCGGCTCGTCGTTCAACGCAGAGATATACTCAAACTTCTCGCCGCCGGCCTCGAGGAAGATCTCGCGGTTCTGCTCCTTGATCTCTTCCAACGTTTCCAGGCAGTCCGCCGAGAAACCCGGGCAAATCAGCTGAATGTGCTTCACGCCCTGCGCCGGCAGCCCCTTCAGGGTCTCATCGGTGTACGGCGTCAGCCACGGCTCGCGGCCGAAGCGCGATTGGTACGTCATCATCACTCGCTCCGGCGCCAGCGGCAATGTGGCGCTCAGCGCTCGCAGCGTATCCTCGCAGCGCTGCGGGTAGTCGTCGCCCAGGCGTGCATAGCGTTTGGGGATGCCGTGGAACGACAGCACCAACCGATCCGGCTGGCCATGCTCGGCGAACGAGCGCTCCACGCTTTGCTGCAGCGCGGCGATGTAGGCCGGGTGTTCGGCGTAATCGCGGATGAAGGCCACAGAAGGCAAGCGGCGATAGCCTTTCAGCACCCGCGCTACGCCATCCCATACCGCCGCGCTGGTGGAACAGGAATATTGCGGATAGAGCGGCAGCACCACCAGGTTGGTCACGCCCTGCGCCAACAGCTTGTCGATGGCTTCCGCCAGGCTCGGCGAGCCGTAGCTCATGCCCAGCTCCACCGGCGTATTCGGCATGCGCGCCGCCAGCGCCCGCTGTTGGCGGCGGCTGTACACCAGCAGCGGCGAGCCTTCTTCCATCCACACCGACTGATAGAGCTTCGCCACGCGCGGCGAACGGATCGGCAAGATCGCGCCGTTGAGGATCGGCCACCAGATCAGCGGCGCCGTGTCGACCACGCGATCGTCACTGAGGAATTCCTTCAGATAGCGTTTGACCGCCGACGAGGTCGGCGCATCTGGCGTGCCCAGGTTCACCAGCAATACGCCGTGTTTCTCTTGCTTCATCTCAGTTCCCCTCATTTCCTTTCCGGCCGGCATTCCGTTCTGGGTCGGGATGTCAGCAGCCATTAATGCCGGCTATTGTAACGGAAAAGTCGAGCATCGAAACCGATAACAGCAACAGGCTATGCCTGTGGGCCTCCCCCTTGCGCCAGTCGCCACACCGCCGCCACGTTGCGCGCCGTCACCTGCAGATTGCGATCGGCGCCCGCCAGCGCTTCTTCCAGCGTCACGATGCCATCGAGCACCGAAAACGCCGCGTCGATGCCGTGTTGATGCACCACCTGGTAATCCGACGTCAGGCTGCCGGCGATGGCGATCACCGGCACGCCGTGGCGCTTGGCCACCCGCGCCACGCCGATCGGCGTTTTGCCGTGGATCGACTGGCTGTCCAGCCGGCCTTCCCCGGTGATCACCAGATCGGCATCGCGCACCGCCTCATCCAGGCGCAGGGTTTCGGTGACGATCTCGATGCCCGGCCGCAAGCGCGCATTGAGCATGCCGAGCAGCGCCGCCCCCATGCCGCCCGCCGCGCCCGCCCCTGGCTGGGTGAGCACCGCGCGGCCGGTTTCCCGTTCCAGCAGCTCGCCATAGTGATACAGCGCCGCATCGAGCTGCGCCACCATCTCCGGCGTCGCTCCCTTCTGCGGCCCGAACACCGCCGAGGCGCCCTTTTCGCCGCACAGCGGGTTATCGACGTCGCAGGCGGCGGTCACGCTCACCCGTTGCCAACGCGCATCCAGCCCGGCGAGATCGAGATGCGCCAGCTGCGCCAGCGCCGCTCCGCCCGCCGGCAGCGGCCGGCGGGCCTTATCCAGCAACTTCACGCCCAGCGCCTGCATCATCCCGGCGCCGCCGTCGTTGGTGGCGCTGCCGCCGATGCCGAGAATGACCGCCTTCACGCCGCGTTCCAGCGCCGCCAGCATCAGTTCGCCGGTGCCGTAACTGGTGGTGATGCGCGGATCGCGCCGGCCGGGCGGCGCCAGGTGCAGCCCTGAGGCGGCGGCCATTTCAATCACCGCGGTTTCGCCGTCGCCCAGCAGGCCATAGAACCCCTGCACCGGCTCCCCCAGCGGCCCGGTGACCGTCACCTGGACGATTTCACCGCCGGTGGCCGCCACCATCGACTCCACCGTGCCTTCGCCGCCGTCCGCCATCGGCAGCTTCACGTAGTGCGCCTGCGGGTAAATTTGGCGGAACCCCCGCTCGATGGCGTCGGCGACGCCGAGCGCGCTCAGGCTCTCTTTGAAAGAATCCGGGGCAATAACCACTTTTTTCAGCGTTTTCATCACTGTTCCTTATCCCGCCAGGTTAAATACGCCAAACATCAGCGCCGAGATTGCCGCAATGGTGAACCCCACCAGCGTTTCGTACGGCAGCAGCTTCAGCCGCTCGTGCACCGCCATATTGACGCTGCCGCCGGTGGCGTGGAAGAAGCTGCCGTGCGGCAGATGATCCAGCACCGTGGCGCCCGCATGGATCATCGCTGCGCCGGCCAGCCCGCTCACGCCCAGCTCAAGCAGCGTGGAGCTGAACACCCCGGAAGCCACGGCGGTGCCGGCGGTGGTCGACGCGGTCGCCATCGACATCAGCGCGCCGGACAGCGGCGCCAGCAGCCAGGCCGGCAGCCCGGTGTGCGTTAAGCCGTTAATCAAGACATCCTTCAGCGCCGAGTTGGCGATAATGCCCGCCAGCGTGCCGGTGCCGAGCAGCATGATCGCCACCGGCGCCATGCGCGACAGGCCGGAGACCATAAACTGATTGCACTGGCGGATGCGCCCCATCAGCAGCGCGCCCGCCAAGCCGCCGGCCGGCAGCGCGATCAGCGGATCGACGGCGATGCCGGCGATCGGCCGCAGCGACAGCAGCAGGATCGCCACCAGCGGCGCGCTGATCGCTGCAGCGAAGCCTGGCCGCGCCCCTTCGGCATGCTGAGTCAGCTCTTCGGCCATCACTTTGCTGCCTTTATCGCTCAGGCGGCGCGCCAGCAGATAGGCCACCACCAGGCCGCACAGCCCCGGCACGATGCCGGCCATCATTACCGAGGTGAGCGGCACGTGGAAATTGTCCGCCGCCGCGATGGTGTTCGGGTTGGGCGACATCACGTTGCCGGCCTTGCCGCCACCGATCATCGCCAGCAGGATCGCCGCGCGCGAAATGCCGGCCTTTTGGGCTATCGACAGCGCGATCGGTGCGACGGTGATCACCGCCACGTCGATAAATACCCCCACCGCCGTCAGGATCAGTGTAGCCACCGCCAGCGCCAGCAGCGCGCGGGTTTCGCCCACCTTGCGCACGATAGTTTCGGCGATGGTATGCGCCGCGCCGGATTCGATCAGCACCCCGGCCAGCACCCCCGCCGCCAGGATGCGCATCACGGCGTTGGTGATGCCCTGCGCCCCGCCGATCATCAGCGTTACGGTCTGCACCAGGTCGGCGCCGCCGCACAGCCCGCCCGCCAGCGCGCCGGCGATCATGCCGTAAGCCGGCGGCACCTTGCGTAGAATCAGGACGATGGCGACGGCTAACGCCACCAGCGCCCCCAGAGTGGATACGGTTGTCATTGTTGTTTTCTCCGTGGTTGATGTGCAGGCCAACATATCCCGCGCGCCCGGCGTTGGCCTGAGGGGAAACAACAAAAAATCGCCGGGGGAACGGCGTGGAATTTGTGGGTTGGCACAACTCAGTCGTGCATCAGCATGCCGATATATAACCGCAGAGCGTCGGTTAATTGGTTGATTTTCATGCCGGTTATCGCTTCGATACGCTGCAGGCGATAGCGCAGGGTATTGACGTGGATATGCAGCTGTGCGGCGGTCTGCGTCTGATCACAATTCTGCGAAAAATAGTGGCGCAGCGTGCCGCGCAGCACGCCTTTTTCGTCCTGTTCGCCCAGCGTCCGCCAGGGGCGACCCAGCTCCTGCGCGCGCCAATCCTCCCCCAGATCGCACAACAGCGACGGCAGCGGGTAGTCGTGGTAGAACAGCGTGGCGTGACGCAGTTTCAGGCGCTGCGCCATCGCCTGAGTGGCGCGCGCCGTCAGGCTGGAACGATAGGCGCTTTGCGGATCGTCATAAAAACCGCCGACGATCAGCCGCACCCGGAAGCGGTGTTTGAGTTGGTTTTGCAAACGCTGGGCCTGTTGGCGCTCCAGCTTCAGGCTCCATTCGCCCTGCACCATGCAGGCCGGGCGCAGCAGGGTCATTTCATTGAAGCCGGTAATGGCGATCAACGCGTCGCGCTGGGTGGCCTCCAGCTCCGCCAGCAGCTCGCGCAGCAGGTGCGGCTGCGCCTCTTGCAGCTCGACGATCCACACGATGCGCGCCTGGCGCAGATCCAATCCCAAATACGCCGCCATCGCCGCCAGCGACGCGGTGTTCGGCTGGGGCTGCAGCAGCTGATTCGCCAGCTCTTCCCGGTAGCGTTTTTCCCACTGGTGCTGATCCAGCAGCGCCGCCTGCTCCACCATCATCTCCGCCGCCATCTTCACCAGCTCGGCGTAGGCGCGCACCTCGGCCGGTTCGCCGGAGATGCCGATCACCCCCACTCGCTGGTTGCGAAAGCTGAACGGCAGGTTGATGCCGGGCCGCACGCCCTTCAGATGTTCGGCGGTGGCGCGGTCGATTTCCACCACCCGATTTTCCGCCAGCGCCAGCACCGCGCCTTCATGGCGCTGGAACAGGCGCTGCGGGTTGCCGGAGGCGATAATCACGCCGTTGCTGTCCATCACGTTGACGGAATGGCTGATGATGCCCATCGCCCGCTGGACGATCTGGCGCGCGGTGGCTTCCGCCAGAAGATTGGTTTCTCTGAGCATGCCCGCTCCCTGCTGAGGGTGAAAACGCAGGCTTGTTATACGCTATTTGGCGCGGGCGATTAACGGGCACGGCCGCAACAAGCCGCCGCGATCACAATTTGGCGGGAAAACGGCAAAAAAAACGCCGGGCCACAGGCCCGGCGTCATGCACAACGTGCTTGCGATCAACCGAGGATGGTCGCCAGCTCTGCGCTCACTTCGGCCACCTTGCGGGTGCCGTCGATTTTGCGGTATTGGGTGTTGCCCGCCGCCGCTTCTTTGCTGTAGTAAGAGATCAGCGGCGCGGTCATCTGATGGTATTCCACCAGGCGCTTGCGCACGGTCTCTTCCTGATCGTCCTTGCGCGTGGTCAGCTCTTCGCCGGTCACGTCGTCTTTGCCTTCCACCTGCGGCGGGTTGAACTTCACGTGGTATACGCGGCCGGACGGCGCGTGCACGCGGCGGCCAACGATACGGTCAACGATCAGCTCGTCCGGCACGTCGAACTCCAGCACGAAGTCCACGTTGATGCCGGCTTCTTTCATCGCGTCAGCCTGCGGAATGGTGCGTGGGAAACCGTCCAGCAGGAAGCCCTTGCGGCAATCTTCCTGAGCGATGCGCTCTTTGACCAGCGCGATCACCAGCTCATCGGTCACCAGCTTGCCGGCGTCCATGATCTCTTTCGCCTGCTTGCCCAGCTCACTGCCGGCCTTCACGGCTGCGCGCAACATATCACCGGTGGAGATTTGCGGAATGCCGTATTTCTCCATGATGAATTGAGCCTGAGTACCTTTACCAGCGCCCGGAGCGCCCAGCAGAATGATACGCATTGCGTAAATCCCCTTGCTATGTAGTTTTTATAAAATTGCGAAAACGCTCAACGATACCATTTCAGGGGGGGCAGGCTCAAGGCGCGCGAAGGAAATCGATTGCGGAATGTGCAAAAAAGCGGGCAAGCAAAAGGCGAGAAAAAGCGGGGAAAAATCGGCAATGCGCCCCTAACGGTGCCGTTAAGGGCGCATATTTTCAGTTTCAGGCGGACAGCAACTTGTTCATGCGACGGATGAACAGGTTCGGATCTTCCAGCGTGCCGCGTTCAGCCAGCAGCGCCTGATCCAATAACAGGTCGATCCATTCGGCGAAATGTTCGTTATCGCCCACATCGGATGCGCGTTTGACCAGAGCATGCTCCGGATTAAGCTCGAAAATGTACTTCACTTCCGGCGCCTGCTGGCCGGCGGCGGCGAACAGCTTGGCCATCTGGGTGCTCATTTCGTCGGCGTCGGTCACCACGATCGCCGGCGTATCGGTCAGGCGGTGCGTCAGGCGCACATCCTTCACCCGCTCGCCCAGCAGGGTTTTCACGCGTTCGATGAACGGCTCCAGCTGCTTCTCGGCGGCCTTCTGCTCTTCGGTTTCATCCGCCAGTTTATCCAGCGTTTCATCCGCTTTGCTAACCGACTGGAACGGCTTGCCGTCGAATTCGGTCAGATAGCTCATCATCCACTCGTCGATGCGATCGGACAGCAACAGCACTTCGATGCCTTTCTTGCGGAACAGCTCCAGGTGCGGGCTGCTCTTGGCGGCGGCGTAGCTGTCGGCGGTGATGTAGTAAATCTTCTCCTGCCCTTCCGCCATGCGGCCGACGTACTCTTCCAGCGACACGGTCTGCGCCGAGCTGTCGCCGTGGGTGGAGGCAAAGCGCAGCAGCTTGGCGATCGCTTCCTGGTTGCCGTGGTCTTCCGCCGGGCCCTCTTTCAGCACCAGACCGAACTGCTGCCAGAATTTCTGGTAGCCTTCGGCGTCATCTTTGGCCAGCTTATCCAGCATCTGCAGCACGCGCTTGGTCAGCGCGCCGCGCAGGTTTTGCGTCACGCGGCTGTCTTGCAGGATCTCGCGCGACACGTTCAGCGGCAGATCGTTGGAGTCGATCAGGCCGCGCACGAAGCGCAGGTAGTTCGGCATGAACTGCTCGGCGTCGTCCATGATGAACACGCGCTGCACGTACAGCTTCAAGCCATGCTTGTGATCGCGGTTCCACATGTCCCACGGCGCCTGCGCCGGGATATACAGCAGGCTGGTGTACTCCTGCTTGCCTTCTACCCGGTTGTGGCTCCAGCTCAGCGGATCGGTGAAGTCGTGGGCGATGTGCTTGTAGAACTCTTTGTACTCTTCGTCGGTCACGTCAGCCTTGCTGCGGGTCCACAGGGCCTGCGCCTTGTTGATCTTCTCCCAGGTGACGGTGTCGTCTTCTTCGTTTTTGCTTTCGATCTCTACCGGCAAGGCGATGTGATCGGAATATTTGCCGATCACCGAGCGCAGGCGCCAGGCGTCGAGGTATTCATCTTCGCCTTCGCGCAGATGCAGGGTGATTTCGGTACCGCGCGTCTCTTTGGTGATGTCGGCGATGGTGTAGTCGCCTTCGCCGGCGGACTCCCAGAACACGCCTTCGTCATCGGCGGCGCCGGCGGCGCGGGTGCGCACGGTCACTTTGTCCGCCACGATGAACGCCGAGTAGAAACCGACGCCGAACTGGCCGATCAGCTGGCTGTCTTTCGCCTGGTCGGAACCGATGGATTCCAGGAACGCTTTGGTGCCGGACTTGGCGATGGTGCCGAGGTTTTCGATCACTTCTTCGCGGCGCATGCCGATGCCGTTGTCGGCGATGGTCAGGGTGCGCTGCTCTTTATCGAAGGACAAGCGGACGCGCAGCTCGCCGTCGCCGGCGTACAGCTCTGGCGCGGACAGGGCGCGGAAACGCAGCTTGTCGGCGGCGTCAGAGGCGTTGGAAATCAGCTCGCGCAGGAAAATTTCTTTGTTGGAGTACAGCGAATGGATCATCAAATGAAGCAGCTGTTTTACTTCAGACTGGAACCCGCGGGTTTCTTGACCTTTCATACTCATTGATTACCTCAAAAGACAATGGCTACCAAAATCGAACAATAAGGATCAGATGAGGGTCAGGGTCTTGTTTTTCAAGCGGACGGCGGGAGATTTTTGGCAAAAAAATGACGGGGCCGAACGGCCCCATCCGGGAAAACATCAGAACTTGATGGCATGGCGCCCGGCCAGCGAATGCGACAGCGTGGTGCCGTCGACCATCTCCAGCTCGCCGCCCACCGGCACGCCGTGGGCGATGCGGCTGGCGAGCACACCATACTGGCCGCACATCTCGGCGATATAGTTGGCGGTCGCTTCCCCTTCCACCGTCGGGTTGGTGGCGAGGATCACTTCGGTGATGCTCTCCTTTTCCAGCCGTTGCTCCAGGCGATCCAGACCGATATCGCCCGGCCCGATGCCGTCCAGCGGCGACAGATGCCCCATTAGCACAAAGTAGCGCCCGGCGAACTGGCCGGTCTGCTCGATGGCATGGATATCCGCCGGGCTTTCCACCACGCAAATCTGGCCGTTTTGCTGACGGCGCGGATTGGCGCAGATGGTGCAGACGTCCTGCTCGGTGAAGGTGCGGCAGTCGGCGCAGTGGCCGATTTCCGACATCGCGCGCGTCAACGCCTGCGCCAGGCGCATGCCGCCGCTGCGATCGCGCTGCAGCAGCTGAAACGCCATGCGCTGCGCCGATTTCGGGCCGACGCCCGGCAGGCAGCGCAGCGCCTCCATCAGGGATTCAAGGAGCGGGCTGGTTTGCATCAGAACGGCATCTTGAAGCCAGGCGGCAACTGCATGCCGCTGGAGACGGAGGCCATCTTCTCTTTCTGGGTCTCTTCGATGCGGCGCGCGGCGTCGTTGAACGCGGCGGCGATCAGATCTTCCAGCATCTCTTTGTCGTCTTCCATCAGGCTAGGATCGATCTCCACGCGGCGGCAGTTGTGCGCGCCGTTGATGGTGACCTTCACCAGGCCCGCGCCAGACTCGCCGGTCACTTCCAATTTGGCGACTTCTTCCTGCATCTGCTGCATTTTTTCTTGCATTTGCTGGGCTTGCTTCATCAGGTTGCCCAGACCGCCTTTACCAAACATAGTCGTCTCTCGTCGCTAGGGCCGCGCACCTCGCGCGGCGTTTAAAGGGGGCGGATACTCTCTTCATCCAGATCCGCGTCGAAGAACCGGCACAGCGTCTGAATATGGGTATCCGCAACGATGGACTGGCGCGCCTGCGCCAGCTTTTCTTCATAGATGGCTTGTCGCCATTCCAGCGGGGTGCGCTCCGCCGGATTATCGTCCTCTATCACGGTCAGCTCGATCGGGCTGCCGTACAGCTCGCCGAGCGCTTCGGCCAGCGTCTTCTGCGCCGAAGGCGAATTCAGATGACGCTGCGAAGACCGCAGATGGAGGCAAATCTTGCCCGCTTCCGGCTGCTGCTTGAAGGCGTTCAACGCCAGCTGCTGCACCAGTTTCGGAATCTTGAGCTTATCGATTTCCGCCGCCCAGGCGTCGCGCTCCAGCGACTCCACCACCAGCTTGGCGGCCAGCTCCGGCGTTTTCTCGTGCTCCAACGCCGTGCGCAGCGCTTTCGGCGTCGCCAGCGGTTCCGGCGCCGCTTCCGGCTCGGTCTGCGCGCGCCAGCGATAGGCTTCCGGCTTGGCCGGTTTTTCCGGCACCTTCTTCTCCGCCAGACGCTGCTGGCTACGCTCGGTCACGGAAGCCAAACGCCCCAGCGCCGAGTTTGCCGGCCGCGCTATTCCTGGCGCCGCCGGCTCATTCTTTTTTGGTGTGGATGCTCCCTGCTGCCGCTGCAGCTGGGACCGCGCTTTCAACAGCTGGGCGGTGGCATCCGGTAATGGGGTCGATGATTGCCGCGGTGGCGCGGCCGGCTGCCCTAGCGGCGGCGGTGCGTCCTGAAACTGCGGCGGCTGTTGCGATGCGGCGGCCTGCGGCTGCGCCATCGGCGCCGGCGCGGTCTGCACCAACGCCACCGGCTCCGGGATCACCGCTTTCGGGTGAAACGCCAGCGCGCGCAGCAGGGTCATCTCAACCCCCATGCGGCGATCCGGCGCATAGGCCAGCTCTTTGCGGCCGACCAACAGCGTCTGGTAGTAAAGTTGCACATCGGCCGGCGGCAGGGTGCGCGCCAGCTCGCGCAGCCGTTGTTCCACGGCGGCGTACTGATTGTCGAGCATCGAAGGCAGCAGCTGCACCATCGCAATGCGGTGCAGCAGCGCCAGCGTCTCCACCAGCAGGTTTTCCCAGTCCACGCCGCGCGAAGCGGCCTGTGCGACCTGAGCCATCACCTTTTCGCCGTCGGCGCTGACCAGCGCTTCGAGGATCGCCAGCGGCTGTTCGTCATCGAGCGTGCCGAGCATCTGGCTGACGGTGGCGGCGGTCACCTGCCCCTGCCCCATGGCGATCGCCTGATCGGTCAGGCTCAGCGCATCGCGCATGCTGCCGTCGGCGGCGCGCGCCAGCAGCTGCAGCGCGCGGGCGTCGCTGGTGATCTGCTCCGCCGTCAGCACCGTTTCCAGCTGCTGGCGGATCTGATCGACGTCCAGCGCCTTGAGGTGGAATTGCAGACAGCGCGAGAGAATGGTCACCGGCAGCTTTTGCGGATCGGTGGTGGCCAACAGGAATTTGACGTGCGGCGGCGGCTCTTCCAGCGTCTTGAGCAACGCGTTGAAGCTGTGGCGCGAGAGCATGTGCACTTCATCGATCAGGTAGACCTTGAAGCGGCCGCGCGCCGGCGCGTACTGAACGTTGTCCAGCAGATCGCGGGTATCTTCCACCTTGGTTCGGGAAGCGGCGTCGATCTCGATCAGATCGACGAAGCGCCCCTGCTCGATCTCGCGGCAGTTGTCGCATTGGCCGCACGGCGTGGCGGTGATGCCGGTTTCACAGTTCAGGCCTTTGGCCAGCAGGCGCGCGATGGTGGTTTTCCCCACGCCGCGCGTGCCCGAGAACAGATAGGCGTGATGGATCCGCCCCAGCGAGAGGCCGTTGGCCAGCGCGGTCAGGACATGTTCCTGGCCGACCACGTCTGCGAACGTTTGAGGGCGCCACTTACGGGCGAGAACCTGATAGCTCATTAATACCGGAGAAGTCGAGGAATCTGGAGGGTCATGCTAACACAGCCCCGCGGCGATCCGCGAGGCCGTTGTGCCCAAGGGGCAATGCCGCATCAATGGCCGGCGAAGTCCACCAGGCAGTAGCAGTCGATGCCCAGCTTGTTCAGACGCGCTTCCCCGCCCAGATCCGGCAGGTTGATGATGAATGCGGCGTCGTTCACTTCACCGCCCAGGCGGCGGATCAGTTTGGTGGTCGCTTCGATGGTGCCGCCGGTCGCCAGCAGATCGTCCACCACCAGCACTTTGTCACCCGCGGTGATGGCGTCGGTGTGGATCTCCAGCTTGTCGGTGCCGTACTCCAGCTCATAGCTTTCGCTGAGCGTGGCGCGCGGCAGTTTGCCCGGTTTGCGCACCGGCACGAAACCGACGCCCAACGCCAGCGCGACGGGCGCGCCGAACAGGAAACCACGCGCTTCGGTACCCACCACCTTGGTCACGCCCGCTTCGCGATAGCGCTCAACCAGCAGCTCGATGCTGGCGGCGTAGGCCAACGGGTTTTCCAGCAGGCTGGTCACGTCGCGGAACAGGATGCCCGGCTTCGGATAATCCGGGATGGTTTTGATACTGTCTTTAATAAACTGAAGCTGCTGCGCAGTAGCGGTCATAATTGTTGCCTGATAAAACTGCCTGAAAACCGGCGCGCCGCTCACCCGCCGCCGCCGGGTGAAACACACCGGAGATGAAATGGCAGGCGATCCGCGCACGAAAACGCCCAAATCTATGCAAACTGGCGGACAAATGCAACTCTCCCCTGCATCTTTCAACCCGCAGCGTTGTTGACTGCACGCATTCCCCCCGGTCACTTACCTAAGTAAGCTCCCGGGGATGCCTGCGTTTGTCGTCTAGCTGCGGCTTGAAAGCTATTGGGGAGTTTAAGGGACAATCAGCGCTGTTTTTGTTGCGGCAGGTCAGTAACCGGCAGGCGCAGCATAAAGGTCAGCAAAATGGCCAGCATCAGCAGCAACAGCCCGCGCACCCACCAGATTTTCACCAGCCACAGCGAACAGGCGAAGGTGAGCACGATCACCAGCACCGCCTTCCACTTCGCTCCCGGCGGCAGCGCGCGATGCTGTTGCCAGTGGCGCAGGTAGGGGCCGAACCAGGAGCGGTGCAGCAGCCAGTGATGAAAGCGCGGCGAAGAGCGGGCGAAACACCAGGCGGCCAACAGCAGAAACGGCGTGGTCGGCAACAGCGGCAGCACCACGCCCAACGTCGCCAGCACCACCGCCAGCCAGCCCAAAATGATCAATACCCCACGCGTCATGCGGCTCTTCGCTCCTCAATCGGTTGCCGCCTACTGTAGCATCGGCGCCGCGCCGGCGGAATATGCGTGCAGCGCTTGTTTCACGGCAGGATCGCGGGCAAGCTTACGCCTGTTGAAATCAAGAGGGAGCTTATGTGAGCACTCAGCGTCTATTACAGGTGTTGGCACAGCAGATCGCGGCGCTGGCGGCCGAAGTGACCCCGCGCGGCGACGTTCCGATCCCGCAGGCGCGCTTCGACGCCGCCCTGTTCGCCAACCGCGGCACGCGGCTGCGCGACTACCTGGCCGAGGTGGAGAAGAATTTCGCCCAGCTGCAAAGCGCCGCCAACGACAGCCGTACCAGCCAGGTGGCCTTTCTGGCCGAAAAACTGGTGGCTCAGATCGCTGCCCTGCAGCGCGAGTTGGCCACCCAGGCGCTGCGGCGCAAGAACCAGCCGAAAGAAGCCCCCGAGGCCGATCTGTACCACAAGCTGGCCGAGCATCAGGACTACGAACGCCGGCTGATCGCCATGATTCAGGATCGGGAAAGCCTGCTCGGCCGCCAGACCACGCTGGCGGCACAGCAAAAGCTGCAGCACGAGCTGGCGGCGCTGGAGGGGCGCCTGATGCGCTGCCGCCAGGCGCTGGCGCGCATCGAGCGCAATATCGAGCGCAAAGAAAACGGTTTTTGAAGATTTATCACAATATTTTAATGATTATTCCCGGTTGCGCGCCGGGTTCACTATACTCTGCCGGTACGCGAGTTATTCATTCCATTAATTAAGCGCAGGTGCTATGTCTCTGGAAAACGCCTCACCCGAACTGCAGCTGGCGGTAGACTTGATTTACCTGCTGGAATGCAACGAGATCGATCCGGCCACCGCGCTGGCGGCGCTGGATATCGTCAAACGGGATTATCAGGAAAAACTGCAGCGCGCCGGCGTCACCTCTCCCTATCTGCCTGCCGGACAGTAATCAGGGACAGCGCCGCTGTCCCTTTCGTCTTTCAACGCTCATCAGCCCGCCGTCTGGCCGCCTTCGTCCGGCGAGCTGAGCGCGCAAATAAACAAGGAAAAAAAAGCGTATCGCGGCGGCGATGCGCCGACAAACGTGAGCGGCGCCAGAGAAGGCAGAATCAATCAGCGCTGCATGATTTAGCTTCGGATCGGTTAAGAAGCCTGAAGATTGTCACGGCCACCGGCGGGCAACGAACAACAAAAGCGTTGCAGCTGATGGCCCGTTGCAGCGGAATCAGAAAGTCAGCACTTTTTCCGCCGCCAGCGTCCACTGCGCCAGCTCGACCAACGTACCGATCGCCACGCCGTCCGCCAGCGGCAAGCGGCTGACGCCGCGCGCGTCGGCACAGGTCTTGCACAGCTTGACCGGCACCTGCTGCGCGGTGAGGATCTCCAGCATCTGCTGCAGGTGGTATCCCTCGTGCGGCTGCTGCCCGGCCAGCCCGGCCACCACCGCATCGGACATCAGAAACAGCCGCAGGTCGAGACTGCTCTGCTGCTCTTTCATGGCGATGGCCAGCCGCAGCGCATTGAACAAGGATTCATGGCCATAGGCGGCGCCATTGGCGATGAGAACAATGGATGACATGAAATCTCTCCTTATAAAGGAAGGCGGTCGGCGTCAGGCGTCGCCGCGTCGGGTTTGAGGCGCAAGGTGGGGCAAAACTGCAGCATTTCCAAAAACGCGTCCACCAGCGCTTCGGCTTCGGCCCGCAGATCGAAACTTTCCGGCATAAACAGCCAGTTTTCCATCAGGCCGGTGATATAACCGCGCAGGATGATCGCCGCGCGGCGGGTATGTAAATCGGCGGGTAATTGCCCGTGGTGAATGCAGTTATACAGCACCGCTTCGATGCGTTCGTAGCCGGCGAGATACAGCACCTTGCGCGAATCCAGCAGCGGCATCATTTCACCGACAAACTCGCATTTGTGGAATATAATTTCCATCAACGCCCGCCTACGGCCGTCTTCAACCGTAGACGTCAGAATGTAAATCAGAATTTCTCGGATAACCCGCAGTGGATTATCGGGAAACTTTGCCTGATACTCTGTTTCGAGCTGGTCAATTTTCGGCTCGGTAGATTCCCAAACTTCATTAAACAGGTCTACCTTATTCTTGAAGTGCCAGTAAATGGCTCCACGCGTAACCCCGGCAGCGGTGGCAATATCTGTCAGTGACGTTGCAGCAACGCCACGTTCAGAGAACTCTCTCACCGCAGCATCAAGGATTTGCTGTCGGGTTTCTTGCGCCTGCTGTTTGGTTTTTCGTGCCATGGCATTGTTATTTAGGGGGAGTGTGATTTACATACATTCGCGAATGTATGTACCATAGCACGCACATATAATTAACGCAGCAATGGGTTTTAAAGCTTGTGATCCATTGATCATTTTGAAATCGGACACTTGAGGTTTTTCTATGAACAAAAACAGAGGGTTAACGCCTCTGGCGGCCGTTCTGATGCTTTCAGGCAGCTTAGTGCTAACAGGATGTAACGATAAAGAAACCCAACAGCAAGGCGCCCAACAACAGGCGCCTGAAGTGGGCGTAGTCACCTTGAAGGCCGAGCCTCTCAACATCACTACCGATCTTCCTGGCCGCACCGCTGCGTATCGTATCGCCGAAGTTCGCCCTCAGGTCAGCGGCATCATCCTGAAGCGCAACTTCGTTGAAGGCAGCGATATCAAGGCCGGGACGTCTCTGTACCAAATCGATCCCGCCACCTATCAAGCCAGCTACGACAGCGCGAAAGGCGATTTGGCCAAAGCACAGGCCAGCGCTTCCATCGCACGCGTGACGGTAAACCGCTACAAGCCATTGCTGGGTACCAGCTACATCAGCAAGCAGGACTACGACAACGCCGTCTCCACCCTGCAGCAGGCGGATGCCGCCGTGGTGGCCGCCAAGGCCGCCGTGGAAACCGCGCGCATCAACCTGGCGTACACCAAGGTGACCTCCCCGATCTCCGGCCGCATCGGCAAGTCCGCCGTGACCGAAGGCGCGCTGGTCAGCAACGGCCAGGCGACCGCCCTGTCCACCGTGCAGCAGCTGGATCCGATGTATGTCGACGTCACCCAGTCGAGCACCGACTTCCTGCGCCTGAAGCAAGAGTTGGCCAGCGGCGCGCTGAAGCAGGAAAACGGCAAGGCTAAAGTGAAACTGCTGTTGGAAAACGGCACCGAATACGCGCAGGAAGGCACGCTGGAATTCTCCGACGTCACCGTCGACGAGACCACCGGCTCCATCACCATTCGCGCCCTGTTCCCTAACCCGAACGATACGCTGCTGCCGGGCATGTTCGTGCGCGCCCGTCTGGACGAAGGCGTGCGCAGCGATGCGCTGCTGGTGCCTCAGCAAGGCGTCACCCGCAACCCGCGCGGCGAAGCGACGGCGTTGGTGGTAGGGGCAGACGACAAAGTTGAGCTGCGCACGCTGAAGGCGGACCAGGCGATTGGCGACAAATGGCTGGTTACCGATGGCCTGAAAGCCGGCGATCGCGTGATCGTCTCCGGCCTGATGAAAGTGCATCCGGGCGCGCAGGTAAAAGTGCAGGAAGTTGACACTCAGGCGCAAAAACAGCCGCAGTCTGAAGCGCAGAAGTCATAAAAAGGAGCCTGTAATACATGGCTAAGTTCTTTATAGACCGCCCAATTTTCGCCTGGGTAATCGCCATCATCGTCATGTTGGCGGGGGTGCTTGCAATAATGAAACTGCCTATTGCGCAGTATCCCACTATTGCACCGCCGGCGGTGAGTATTTCCGCCAACTACCCGGGCGCAGATGCCAAAACGGTGCAGGATACCGTCACGCAGATTATCGAACAGAACATGAACGGTATCGATAACCTGATGTACATGTCCTCCACCAGTGATTCCTCTGGTAGCGTCACCATTACCCTGACGTTTGAATCCGGCACCGATCCTGACATCGCGCAGGTTCAGGTCCAGAACAAACTGTCGTTGGCCACCCCGTTGCTGCCGCAAGAAGTTCAGCAACAGGGCCTGAAAGTAGAAAAATCCAGCAGCAGCTTCCTGATGGTGGCCGGCTTCGTTTCCGACGATCCGAACATGACTCAGGACGATATTGCGGACTACGTGGCGTCCAACATCAAGGATCCGATCAGCCGTTCGTCCGGCGTGGGTGAAGTGCAGCTGTTCGGTGCCCAGTACGCGATGCGTATCTGGCTGGATCCGAACAAGCTGAACAACTACCAGCTGACGACCACGGACGTGACCTCCGCCATCACCGAGCAGAACAACCAGATCGCCGCAGGCCAGCTGGGCGGCCTGCCGCCGGTACCGGGGCAGCAGTTGAACGCCTCGATCATCGCGCAGACCCGTCTGACTTCGCCGGAAGAGTTCGGCAAGATCCTGCTGAAGGTGAATACCGACGGTTCCCAGGTACGCCTGCGCGACGTCGCTCACATCGAGCGCGGCGCGGAAAGCTATGCCGTTACCGCTCGCTATAACGGTAAGCCTGCCGCCGGTCTGGGTATCAAACTGGCAACCGGCGCCAACGCCTTGAACACCGCCAAAGGTGTGAAAGACGAGCTGGCCAAGATGACGCCATTCTTCCCGCAAGGGATGAAAGTGGTTTATCCGTACGACACCACCCCGTTCGTTAAGATCTCCATCAACGAAGTGGTGAAAACGCTGATCGAAGCCATCATCCTGGTATTCCTGGTGATGTATTTGTTCCTGCAGAACTTCCGCGCGACGCTGATCCCAACCATCGCGGTGCCGGTGGTGCTGCTGGGGACCTTTGCGATACTCGCGGCGTTCGGCTTCTCGATAAACACCCTGACGATGTTCGGCATGGTGTTGGCGATCGGCCTGCTGGTGGATGACGCCATCGTGGTGGTGGAAAACGTCGAGCGCGTCATGGCCGAAGAGGGGCTGCCGCCGAAAGAAGCTACCCGTAAATCGATGGGCCAGATTCAGGGCGCGCTGGTGGGTATCGCCATGGTGCTGTCGGCGGTATTCGTGCCGATGGCGTTCTTCGGCGGTTCAACCGGCGCCATCTATCGCCAGTTCTCGATCACCATCGTGTCCGCGATGGCGCTGTCGGTGCTGGTGGCCTTGATCCTGACGCCGGCGCTGTGCGCCACCATGCTCAAACCGATCCCGAAAGGCGATCACGGGGTTAAAACAGGCTTCTTCGGCTGGTTTAACCGCATGTTCGAGAAAAGCACGCATCACTATACCGACAGCGTGGGCAACATCCTGCGCAGCACCGGTCGCTATCTGATCATCTACCTGCTGATCGTGGTTGGCATGGGCCTGCTGTTCCTGCGCCTGCCTTCCTCGTTCCTGCCGGACGAAGATCAGGGCATCCTGTTGACCATGGTGCAGCTGCCTGCCGGCGCCACCGAGTCCCGCACCAACAAAGTGCTGGAAGAAGTCTCCGACTACTTCCTGAACAAGGAAAAGGACAACGTGGTTTCGGTGTTTACCGTCGCGGGCTTCGGCTTCAACGGTAACGGCCAGAACAACGGCCTGGCATTCGTCAGCCTGAAAGACTGGGGCGAGCGTCCAGGGAGCGAGAACAAGGTCGAAGCGATCGCGGGTCGCGCCATGGGCGCATTCTCGCAGATTAAAGAAGGCCTGGTATTCCCGTTCAACCTGCCGGCGATCATCGAACTCGGTACCGCAACCGGCTTCGACTTCGAGCTGATTGACCAGGGTGGCCTGGGGCACGAGAAACTGACCGAAGCGCGTAACCAGCTGTTGGGCATGGTTGCTCAACATCCGGACGTGCTGGTGGGCGTGCGCCCGAACGGCCTGGAAGATACGCCGCAGTTCAAACTGATCGTCGATCAGGAGAAAGCCAAGGCGCTGGGCGTCAGCATCACCACCATCAACAGCACGCTGAGCACCGCGCTGGGCGGCTCGTACGTCAACGACTTCATCGACCGCGGTCGTGTGAAGAAGGTATACGTACAGGCCGACGCGCCGTTCCGTATGCTGCCGGAAGACATCAACAAGTGGTACGTGCGCGGCACGAGCGGCCAGATGGTGCCATTCTCCGCCTTCTCTTCGGCGAAATGGGAATACGGCTCACCGCGCCTGGAACGCTATAACGGCTTGCCGTCGATGGAAATTCTGGGCCAGGCCGCACCAGGCAAGAGTACCGGTGAAGCGATGAACCTGATGGAACAGCTGGCGTCCAAACTGCCAAGCGGCATCGGTTACGACTGGACCGGCATGTCCTATCAGGAACGTCTGTCGGGCAACCAGGCGCCGGCGCTGTACGCCATCTCGATTCTGGTGGTGTTCCTGTGTCTGGCGGCGCTGTATGAAAGCTGGTCCGTGCCGTTCTCGGTCATGCTGGTATTGCCGCTGGGGGTTATCGGTGCGTTGCTGGCCGCGACGATGCGCGGCATGAACAACGACGTGTACTTCCAGGTGGGGCTGCTGACCACCATCGGTCTATCGGCGAAGAACGCCATCCTGATCGTGGAATTCGCCAAGGATCTGATGGAGAAAGAAGGCAAAGGCCTGATCGAAGCGACGTTGGAAGCGGTGCGTATGCGTCTGCGTCCAATCCTGATGACGTCTCTGGCCTTCATCCTCGGGGTTCTGCCGCTGGTTATCAGCAGCGGTGCTGGCTCCGGCGCACAGAACGCGGTAGGTACCGGCGTAATGGGCGGGATGATCACCGCCACCGTCTTGGCGATCTTCTTCGTGCCGGTGTTCTTCGTGGTGGTTCGCCGCCGCTTCAGCAAGAAGAACGAAGACCTGGAACACAGCCATCCGGTAGAGCACCACTGATCGCTCAGTGATGTGACATTCACCCGATAATCGAAAAGGCCGCGCATGCGGCCTTTTTCTTTTGCTTCAGTTGCTTAATGCAAACCGTTCTCATTAATTCACTCGTGGGCGCAATTTACGCTTGATCGCGACGCCGGGTCGGCGCATAATTATTGTTATAGTATAACATTACACGAGAGAGCCATTATGAAACCCGGCATCCATCCCGATTACCGCACCGTGGTCTTCCACGACGTCAGCGCCAACGCCTACTTTAAAGTGGGATCGACCATCAAAACCGATCGCACCATCGAGCTGGACGGCGAAAGCTGGCCGTATGTCACCCTCGACGTCTCTTCCGCTTCGCATCCGTACTACACCGGCAAGCAGAAAGACTATTCCAAAGAAGGCAGCACGGCGCGCTTCCAGCAGCGCTTTGGCCGCTTTATCGGCAATAAGTAACAAGGAAATCCCATGCAGGTATTGAGTTCATTGCGTTCGGCGAAAAATCGCCACCCGGATTGCAAAGTCGTGCGTCGTCGTGGCCGCATCTATGTGATCTGTAAAAGCAATCCGCGATTCAAAGCGGTACAGGGACGTAAGAAAAAGCGTTAACTCCCCAGTGTCATCTGTCGCAAAGCCCCGTTGCTGCTCAACGGGGCTTTTTTTATGGCGAGAAAGTGCCTGCAAGCTGTCCCCCGCCTGCCGGCGGGGGCAGAGGTTACTTCATGCTGCTCAGCAGCGCGTCGACATTGTGTTTGAACGCCTGTTCATAGGTGGCCGCCGGGCCGCCCGTACGGGAGAGCGCTTCAGGGTACAGCTCGCCGCCCGCCTTGGCGCCGGTGGCGGCGGCAATCTGTTTCACCAACCGCGGATCGGTCTGATTCTCGATAAAGTAAGCGTTGACCTTTTCCTGTTTGATCTGCTTGATCAGGCCGGCCACGTCGCTGGCGCTGGCTTCGGCCTCGGTGGAAAATCCGACCGGGGCAAGGAAGGTGACGCCATACTCTTGCCCAAAGTAACCAAAAGCATCATGGCTGGTCAGCACTTTACGTTTCTGTGGCGGCACTGCGGCGAACTGGGTTTTGGCCCACAGGTCCAGCTTTTGCAGTTGCTGAATGTATTCGGCCCCGCGCTGGCGAAAATAGTTGGCATCCTCGGGATCGGCGGCAATCAGGGCGTTCATCACGTTGGTGGCGTACTGCACGCCGTTTTTCATGCTGTTCCAGGCGTGAGGATCGGTAATCGCTTTGCCGTCCTCCTCCATCTGGCGGGTGCTGATGCCCTGTGAAGCGGTGATCACCTGCCCTTTATAACCCGAAGCGCTGACCAGGCGATCGATCCACCCTTCCAGCCCTAGTCCGCTGACGAATACCACATCAGCCTGAGCCAACTTTTTGCCGTCCTGCGGCGAAGGCTCGAAACTGTGCGGATCGCCATCCGGCCCCACCAGCGTGCTGACCTTGACGTGATCGCCCCCCACCTGTTTGACGATATCGCCCAGAATGGAAAAGCTGGCGACGGCGTCGACGGTCTTCGCCATCGCCAATGGGCTGGCCAGCAGCGCAGCGACCGCCAGCGATATAGGTAAACGTTTCATACTTTCTCCTTGCAAATGGCACTTCTCAACGGCGCGCGAAGGCGTAAATGCCTCCGCGCGTTCCAAACAGGATCGAGACGAAAAAGATGACGCTGGCGCTGAGCACGATCGCCGGGCCGGCGGGCAGCGAAGCGTAATAGGACCACACCAACCCAATCAGGCTGGAAAGCGCGCCGATGCCCATCGCCGTCGCCAGCGTCTGCGGCAGATTGCGCGCCCAGAAGCGCGCGCTGGCGGCGGGCAGCATCATCAGCCCCACCGACATCAGGGTGCCGAGGATCTGGAATCCCGCCACCAGATTGACCACCACCAGCGCCAGAAACAGGCCGTGGATCAGCGCCAACCGGCGCGGCGCGTTGACGCGCAGGAACGTGACGTCGAAGGACTCGATCACCAATGCACGGTACAGCGCCGCCAGCGCCAGCAGCGAAACCGAGGCGATCGCTCCGACCATCAGCATCGCCTGCGCATCCACCGCCAGGATCGAACCGAACAGCACGTGCAGCAGATCCACGCTGGAGCCGCGCAGCGAGACCAGCGTGACCCCCAGCGCCAGTGAGCCCAGATAGAACCCGGCGAAGCTGGCGTCCTCTTTCAGCGGCGTGCGGCGGCTCACCAGGCCGGACAGCATCGCCACCGCCAGCCCGGCGATAAAACCGCCCACCCCCATCGCCACCAGCGACATGCCGGAGATCAGATAGCCGATCGCCGCACCCGGCAACACCGCGTGGGACAAGGCATCCCCCACCAGGCTCATGCGGCGCAGCAGCAAAAACACGCCCAGCGGGGCGGCGCTGAGCGACAACGCCAGGCACGCCATGAGCGCGCGGCGCATAAAACCGAAAGAGAGGAAAGGATCGATAAGCCCATGCCACAGCATCATGGCGCCACCGCCCGCAGATCCGGCTGCCGTTCGGCGGCGTGATACCTCGGCACCTGTTCCAATACCCGCTCGGCCGCGCCCCAGTGGCAAGCCTGCGGCGTCAGCAACAGCACCTGTGGAAAATGCTCGGCGACCATCGACATATCGTGCAGCACGGCGATCACCGTTTTCCCCTGCCGATGCAGTTGCGCGATCGCCTGCAGCAGGATCTGCGTGGTGGCGCTGTCGATGCCGGTAAAAGGTTCATCCAGCAAAATCAGCGGCGCCGGTTGAACCAGCAGGCGCGCAAACAGCACCCGCTGCAGCTGGCCGCCGGACAGTTCGCCCACCGGGCTGCGCGCCAGCGCGCTCATGCCAACGTTCGCCAGCGCCTCATTGACCTGGCTTGCCGCGCGCCTGTTCATACCGCCGAACATGCCGCTTTGCGGCCAACAGCCCATCGCCACCAGATCGCTTACCGCGATCGGGAATTGCCGATCCAACTCGGCCTGCTGCGGTAAATAAGCCCTGCGCGGTGGCTTGCCGCCGCTAAAACTCAGACTGCCGCCCAGCGGCGGCAACAATCCGGCGAGCGTTTTCAGCAACGTCGATTTCCCGGCCCCGTTGACGCCCACCACCGCGGTTAACGAACCGGCGCTGAACTGCCCGCTCAGCGGCGGGAAAAGCGGCGTGACGCCATAGCCTATAGCCAGTTGGCGCAAGGAGATCATGGCAGCGATACCGCCCAGAAGATGCCGAGCCATAGCAGGGCCAGCAGCGCAACGCCCCCCGCACAGCGCGCGGCGGCGGAGGTGGTAAACAACGAATTCAGTGACGGCGCGGCGTCATGTTGTGAAGAGGGAGTCAATGTGGTGACCAAAATGATGGGTTAATAGTTATAATATAACATCACACCCATTACCACATCTCAAGCTATGGCGCGACAATAATGCAACGGAACGTAACAGTCCTTCGCGCAGCGGCGCTTCCCCCGCAGCCTCCTTATCAAATCCAGGGATATTCCCATTCGGTTGAAATGTTGGCATAAGGTAAAGAACAGCGGTAAATCGAAAAATTTACCGGCGTGAGTGAAAAAGGAGTAAGATAAGCAGATAACATTGCTGTTGGCCGAGATTAATGCTTGTTACCCTTGCCTGTAACCTGGACGTCAACGCACTTTCTGTTAAAAAATTAAAGAAAGTGATTAATGACAATATAGCGGAGTTAGTGCCGGCGCTGACCAGCGGACTGAGTTTTTATTCTGAAAGCGCACGCTATGCCGAAGATTCATTAGAAATACTTGATATAGTACGACAAGGTGACGGCGATTATTCAATGAGTTATCGCTATAAGTGGGGCATTTTTAATGCCTGTCTGGATATCAACAGCGAAGATATCATCAACGACAGCGTACGGTTCCGAGTGACGGAGCGGGGTTTAATCTTCGACATCATTGATAACTCACGGCCATCAACTGCGGATGAATTGTAAGTTTACGTAATAACTGCAGGCCAAACGCGAAAAAATGATTTATATTCATTTTACGGGAAGTTTATTTAACCACCGTTAAGCTGCCTCCGTCCATGATGTAAATCAGCTTACTCACATAGTGTTATCACACCGCAATTAAGACTTACGGAGGGGATGATATGGATGAGTATTCGCCTAAGCGACACGACATTGCTCAGCTCAAATTCTTGTGCGAAAATTTGTATGATGAAGGTATCGCTACCCTGGGAGACAGTCACCATGGATGGGTCAACGATCCGACGTCCTCCGTCAACCTGCAGCTTAATGAGTTGATCGAACATATCGCTTCGTTTGTGATGAGTTATAAAATTAAATACATGGACGAATCAGACCTGTCGGAGTTAGTCGAAGAATATCTCGACGATACCTATACGCTGTTCAGCAGCTACGGTATCAATGATTCCGACCTGCGCCGCTGGCAAAAAACCAAGGCGAGATTATTCAGAATGTTCTCAGGAGAGGACATCTGTACGACAATGAAAACTTAGGGGATAATTATTCCCGAGCTATTTTACGGTTATTAAACTAAAGGCCACCATGACTAAAACCGACTATCTGATGCGTTTACGTAAATGCACCACGATTGATACTCTCGAACGTGTTATTGAGAAAAATAAGTACGAGCTTTCCGATGATGAACTGGAGCTGTTTTACTCAGCGGCCGATCACCGTCTGGCGGAGCTCACCATGAACAAACTGTATGACAAAATCCCCACCTCCGTTTGGAAATATGTCAGATAATCATCCCCAACGCGTTGAGCCGATGCTTTTATCGGCTTCAATGTTCAAACTGAATACGTATTTTTCCTATTGACAATGAAATGTTAATTACGTTCATTTTTATCGTTAATAATAAATAGAAACAATTCTCTGTTCCTGTCCAGGGTATTACGCCTTAATGCGATTAACGCGTGCTGTCTCTCGCACTCCCTGCTTATCGGCCACACGCGTCACGGTCATGCCGTCGCTCTTCCCTATTACCTTCGCGGCCACGCCGCCGCACTGCCTCGCCGGGCGGCGTGATCGCCCCGTAAAATCAGAGCATGCGGCGCAAAATCGCCTGCCCGGCGAAGCAGTGGTGTTTAATCACCGCCGTTATGTGCAGCACGATCATGGCCGACAGCGCGATGCACGAATAACGGTGCACGGCGAAAAAGAAGCGGTTAACGTCGAGATTTGCTATCGGGCGAGGGAAGTCGATCGCGCCGAAAACGGCAAAGCCGTGCTCCAGCATAAGGAATCCACTGAGCAGCACCACGAAAATCAGCAGGTAGAATATTTCGTGCAGCAAATGCACCAATCCCTTCTCGTGCCCTTGCAGCATATCGCCATAGGGCACCTTAGGCCGGAAAAAACGCCAGATAAAGCGCGCCGCCATCAGCGGTGTCAGCACCAAGGCCAGCGACATATTGGTCACGGAGAAAAAGGCGAAGATGCGTGCATCCGTCATAAAATGCAGTGAATAACCAACGATCATTACGTAGATCATCACGGCGGCAATGCCCCAATGCAGTAACCGACTGAAAAGATCGTAACGGGCAGGTTCGTATGACATAAAACTCCTTTAAAAGCGGCCATCGCTGGCCGCTTGGCTATCCGATTTACGCTTACTTTTTCACGACCCAGGCATCCTGCCAGTTGGAACCCACGCCCGGCTCAAAGTGAGTCGCGCCGCTGTTCCACTGCATGCAGTAACCGCTGTAAGGGAAAGGTTTGCACTGATATACCTTGCCGTCTTTCGGTTGCAGCACCGTGGTGCCGGCAGTGTATTTACTCAGCGCGTTCGGGAAGACGAAGTTATAGTCGCCGTTGCCGCCGCCACCACCGCCGGTGGATTCCACCTCCAGGTTGAAGTTTTCGATATCTGGTTGAATGCTCTGCCCGTTGTCGTTGCTGGCGATCACTTTCAGCATGTGGTGGCCTTCGCTGACGTTGCTCAGCGCCATAGTCAGCGGCTGGCTGGCGTCTTCCAGCGTCGCTTTCAGGTAGCCTTTTTCCGTCTGGCCGTGGTCGTAAACGCGCGCTTCAACCGTCAGTTTGCCTTTGACCTCGGCATTGAAGGTCAGCTGAGCTTTGCCGTCCTTGATTTTGGTGCTGGACAGGTTGCCGATGCGGATCTCTTCGGTGATAGCCGGCGTTTCTTCCTCATAGGAAATCACCACGCTCTTCATCGTGCTGCCCTGCTTGGCGTAGACCGCGTTGTTGCCGAATACCGGATTGACGTTGCCTTTGCCGTCTTTCACCCCGGCACGCACCGCTTTCTGTTCGGCGTTGATCTTGCTGGCCAGCGCGTGACCCCAGCGGTTTTTGTCGGTCAGCGTCTCACTGTCGATCGCCAGTTCGGTTTTCATCGTCAGCACTTCACCGTCCGCATCGAAGAAGCGGGCAATCACCTTGTCGCCAACCTGCAGGTTTTTACCGGTGAGGGAACCTTGCAGCTGCTTGCGCCATTCCGACACGACGCCGTCGTCTTCGAAGTTGACGTCAACCACCTGATAGAAACTGTTTACCGTGTCATTGATTTCCCACACGCCGTAAATCACCTGATAGCCGGTTCTCTCCGGCACCACGCACTGGTGCACTTCGCGATCTTTTGGCGGCTTGGCATGGCCATCAATCTCGCAGAACGGCTCTTTTTCGAAGGCCTCGCGCGACAGCGGCTTGTTCACGTCCCAGTCCTGTTTGGTGATGTAGTAACGCCAGTTATTGGTTTTGTGCTTGGCGGTGTGGTACCAGGTAAACGTCTGTGGCCCCGGCTTCATGGTATTCAACGCCCAGACGTTGACGCCCTGGCGATCCAACGACTCGAAGCCGTTCACCCCGCCGCTGGCCAGCTGGCCGTCGAGCGGCGTCGCGCCGCCAGGGAAGCCGGAAACCTGCTCGACGCTCTGCGGTTCCCACTGCGCCCGGCCGCAGTCGGTGTTGCTGCCCAGCTTGCACTTGTAGGCGCGGCTCTCGGGCACTTCGATATAACCGTGCGACCAGGCGGCCGAGGAGGCCGCGAGCGTTGCCATCATCAGGGCGATTTTGGATAATTTCATTACGACTCCAGTTAAATTTATTGGATTCCAACTGAGTGAGAAGAAACTCAAAGAGATGCGGCGATACCGCGAGAGGAATAATAAGTAGAAGCCCTGAACGCCCGGCACTTAGAATGCATTAAAATAATAAAACCTAATATCGTCATGATATTAAATGGCATGACAAACGTTTAAAATAATCCGGAAAGCGTGAAATACCGTAGCACCGAGCAAGAAAATAAATACACCGTACCAACACCGCAGAGAAAATAACGTGACATTGAAAAATATTGCCGCAGCGATCGTGGCATCCCTGCTGTTATCCGGCTGCCAGCACGCCGCCAAATCGGCTCCTGACGCCGCCACCCAACGCGACCAGCTGTCGTCGCTGGTCGGCGCCGGTCAATTTCTAAGAGACAGGTGCAACCGCGCCGATATTCCGGCCGGCGATAAGCTCGCGGCGGCGGCGCTGCAGGAAGCGAAGGAAAAAGATTGGACGCCGGCGCTCAATCGCGCCCAACTGCTTGCGGCGGGTAAACACGTCGCCGCGCAGCTGGAGGCCGACGCCACGCCGCTGCAGGAAAAGTGCCGTGGACTCAACCGCTCGCTGGCGCCTTTTTTAGCCCAGCTGCGTTAGCCCCCTATCGGCAGCGCAAGCCACTGACAGGCCACCGCGCCGGCGCCCGCCGTCGCCAGCCCCGGCCCGAAAGGCAGGGGTTGGGCCGCATCGCCGCCGCGCCACGCGCACAGCAACAGCCACAGCAGGCTGCCGGCGGAGGCGAACAGCAGGATCGACGGCAAAGCGGCATAGCCGCCCCAGGCGCCAAGCGCCGCCAACAGTTTGAAATCGCCGTATCCCAGCCCCTCGCGGCCGGTCGCCAAACGAAATCCCCAATACAATAGCCAGAGCGCCAGATAGCCCGCCATCGCGCCAATGACCGCCGCCGGCAAAAAGGCCGGGTGCGCCAGGCAATGCCACAGTAAGCCGATCCACAGCAGCGACAGCGTCAGGCAATCCGGCAGCAGCTGACATTGGCTGTCGATCGCCGCCAACGCCAGCAACAGCGCAACCAACGCCAGCATGAAAAACCAATCCACCCCGATGCCGAGCCGCCAGGCCAGCGTTATCCCCATCAGCATCAGAAATAATTCCAGCAGTGGATAACGCACGGCAATAGGACGGCGGCAATAACGACAGCGGCCACGCAACAGCAGCCAACTTAATAAAGGAATATTGTCGAACGCCGATAATTTTTTTGTGCATGACGGACAGAATGAACGCGGCCAAAAGAGATCGAACCGCTCGGCCTGCGCCGTTTCCATTTCGCGCTCAAGCATAATGGGCAGCCGATAAACGACTACGTTAATAAAACTGCCGACGCACAGACTCAACACGGCGCTAAATAACAGCCAGTGTTCATCTGCCGCCGCGTTTATAGCAAATAGCATGATTTTTTCTGATCCCTGATGATTCTTTCGCGTTGGTTACATCGACGGCTGCGTCGTTACCCGCAGCAGGTTGACCTGCACTACGCCCGGCGCCTGCTCCGCGCGCTCCACGGCGAGCGCCAGCACGCGGATGCCATGCTCACGCTGCAGGGCGGCCAGCCACGACAGCAGGCTTTCAAACGGCACGGGCGGCAGCCCCACCTGCATCTGCGCATCACTTTCCGTCAGGGCGACGATGGGGATGCGGAACGCCTGCGCGCTCTGCCGCAGCCGCTCCGGCAGTTGCTCGCGCGCAGCGGCGTCCGGCGGCAAGCGCGCCTGCAGTTGCTGGATGACGCGTGCCTGCCCCTGCAGCGCGGCCAGGCGCTGTGCGCTTTTCTGCGCCTGTGAAAACTGATACAGGCAGTAGCCGCAGGCTGCCAGCAGCAACAGGCTTAACAGCACCGCCCGCCGCAACGCCTTATCGCGCCACCCGATATTCATCGCTCACCTCTCACCGTCAGGATCGCCTGGTTGGACGCACCGCTTTCGCTGAACGCCATGCTGACCTCGCCGTCGTTAACCGGCGCCGGCAGCGGCACGTCGTTTCTGTTCACCGTCACCACCAGACGATCGTCGGCGGCGTCGAAAGCCAGCGCCTGCAGCTGCGGGGGCGCCCATAACGCGAGCGCCCCGGCCGCGTAGGGCAACAGCCTGAACAGCTGCGGCGCATTCAGGGCATCCTGCATACGCCGCACCCGCGCTTTCGCCGCCTGCTCGGCAAACGCCGACGCGGCCTGGCCCGGCAGCAGGTGCCGTGAGAGCGCCGCAATCTGGCTCTCGTTCTGCCGGGCCATCTGTTGGTGATGCAAACCGCCCACCAGCAGCGAACCGCTGAGCAACAGCAGCGCGCAGGCGGTCTTGTCGGGCAGGCGGCGCGGCCAGCGTACGCTCGGTTTGAAACGTCCCTGCAGCAGCGTGAATGTACTGTTCCAGGCCTCTTCCGCCAGTCGCCAGAGCGGATCCTCGTCAATGCGCGCCGCTTCCCAGCCCGCCGGAACCTCCCCGCCGCGGTGCAGACACCAGTCCGGCGTCGGCAGTGAAGCGCAGCCCAGCCAGGCGTCGGGCAGCTGCATTCCCTGCCCGCTTCCCGTTCGGATCAACCAGTGGTTGCGCCAATGCAGCGCGCTGCATTGGCCGGGCAGCGGCAATGCCAGCACGTCGGGCAGCATTTTATCGGCGCGAATGCCGCTGGCGCTCAGGCGCTCGACCCATTCCTGCATCTGCGTCAGCGCGACGCCGGCGAGGGTGAAATCGCGCTGCGCCTTGTCCAGCACCGCCCAGTGCATCTGCTCGGCATCGGCCAATAACCCGGCCTCATGGGCGTAGGCCAGCGCCAGCGGCGTCGCCTGCCGGGCCTTGCCCTGGAATGTCGTTTGCCTCAGCGCCACATGACGGGCAGGCACCAACACCACGACGCGGCTGCCCTGCGCCATGGCCGCCAACTCGCCGCCGCCTTCGGTCAGATCGAGGTGGGCGGCGAAACGGCAACTTGTCTCGCCGACGCGGCCCCAGCGCACATCGGCCATCAAGTCCTCGCTCAGCGCGATAAGCAGGATTGTATTCGCCACCCTTTACCCCTCCCCTCTGTCGAACAGGCGTCCGCTGACCGTGACGCCTGACTGGCCCGATTGCAACGCGCTGACGAGCCGATAGCGCCCGTCGTTCAGCGTCAGCTGCAGCTGCGCAATCCAGCGGCTATCGTCGAACGTCAATCGCTCGCCGAGATCGTCGTCACCCAAGTCTTGCAGCGCTTTTTCCTGCGACAAAAACGCCAGCGTCTGCCAGCCCTGCGGCGGACGGGCCGCCAGCAGCGCCCGCAGCCGTTCATCGCTCAGGGCGTTCATCAGCATCGCCCGCAGCAGCGGTAATTGCGCCTCGCTCACGGCATCCGGGTTGATGCGCAGTTCGGCATCCGGCGCCGCACAAAGCTGCGGTGCCAGGCGCAGGTAAAGCTCACGATCGATGCCGGCCAGCTCCCGCAGTTCGCTGACATTCCCCATCAGATACCCCTCGTCATCGCCCCTGGCGACGATGGCCTCGGCAATCGCGCCCGCCTGCGCGTCGTCGATCCCCAGGTTGTTCAGTAACAGCATGAATATCCGCCTCTCCTTATTGGGGGGCCCCCCCTCGCTATCCCCGGCCTCCGTTGGGCCGGCGGCGCGGATCAGGGCATTTAGGTTGAAACAGGCATCGACGTGGCGCAGGCGTATCGCCACCTCCCCCTCTTCGGTACGCATACTGAACGCCGCTCCTGATGCTCCCCAGGCCTTGCGCTTCTCTCCCGCCTGCCGCAATCGCTGTTGGGCGTAGCTCTCCCCGCCCAGCAGCAGCCATTTGGCCTTCAGCCGATCCTGTTGAGACTGGGTGCGCGCCAGCGAACGCTGCCAGTTGTCGTTGATATTGATCGCCACGATCGCCATCAGCGACATCAGCAGCAGCACCATCAACAGCGCCATACCGCGTTGTTTTTTCATGATGGCCTCGCGGCGGGCACCGTGACGATGCGGCGCACCTCCCCCAGCGCGGGGGTTTCGACGACGATCTCCACCGCCTGCGGCAGCAGCCCGCCGGCGCGCCAGGCCGTCAACCATTCGCCCTGCAGGTAAAAACGCAGGCGGAACCGCGTCACCTCCGGCAGCAGCAGCACGCTGCGCGCCGCCGCCTGCGGGCTGTCCAAACTCGGATAGCTGAGACGCTCGAGCCGCCCCTGCCGGTAGCGATACACCACCCGCTCCAGCGTGGCGCGCGGCAGCCGAGCGTGTGGATTCGGCCAGCCGTTTCGGATCAGCAGCAGCTGTATATCCGCGTCCTCGCCCACCGTCTGCCGCACCGCGAACTCCGGCACCGCCGGCAAGCGCTTATCGCCAATCGGCGCCCGCGCCTGCGCATGAGTGAAATCGCGTTCGACGATCGCCAGCGCCCGTTGCAGCTGGGTCAGCTGCGTCGATTTGCGCCGGGTGATTTCATCGCTTTTCAGCACGCCCCTAAAGACCGCCAGCGCGGTGAGCGACAGCATGGCGAACAGGGCGATGGCCAGCAGCATTTCCACCAGCGTAAAACCGCATTGCGAACCGCGTTTCATGGCAGTGCCCTGTAGGCCAGCATCTCCACCAGCGCGTTGCGATCCTGCGGATCGCGCCGGACTTCAATCGCGATCGCCCGCATTCCGGCGTCGCTGGTCTCCTGCCCGCGATAGCGCCAGTGCCAGGTTTCACCGGCCATCGCCGCAGTGCCCGAATGCCAGGCCAGCGTCGGCGGATACGGGTCGAGCTGCAGCAGCGTCAACTGGTTGTCCGCCACCCACAGCGCAACGGTCTTGGCTTCGATCGCGCTCAGGCTGCGCACCTGGCCGCCGGTGCTGTTGATCAGCGCCAGGCAGCCGATGGCGAAGATCATCAAGGCCACCATTACCTCCAGCAGCGTCATACCCCGCTGGCGTTTAATTTTCCGCGTCATCGCAACCAATATCCGTCGTTTCAAATACGAAGTAACCGGGTGCCTGCAATCGCCACTGGCACTTGCCCTGCGACAGCGCCACGCTGAACGCGGTGGTTTCGCCCCCCGGATACAGCCACACCTGCGGCATCTGCGCCGCCGCGTCGTCAAGCGTGACGGTTTGCCCCTCAACGCTCAGCCGCAGCGCGATGCCCTCCGGCAAAACGTATTCATCCCGCCCCTCTTCGGCGACGACGCTGCGCCAACCGCCGCTGGCGAACGCCACGCCATAACTCACCCCTTCACGTTCGGCCCGCTCGGCGAGGGCATACAGCCAATGGTTCAGCCGCTCCCCCTGCCGCGCCAGCGGCTTCTCATCCGCAGGAAAACTCAGCATCACCAGGCCGCTGGTCACTCCCAGCAACAGCAATACCAGCATGATCTCCAGCAGCGTAAAGCCGCGTATGCGCCTCATGGCGCGTCGGCGTCGGCCACCCAGTTGCCGATGTCGTCATCGGTGTCGGCAACGCCGTCCGGCCCCAGAGAAAACACGTCCAGCTTGCCGTGACGCCCCGGATTACGCAGACGATACTCCTGCCCCCAGGGATCTTGCGGCAACCGGCGGATATAACCGTCTTCGGGATAATTTCTCGGGATCGGTGCCAGCGCCGGCCGGGTCACCAGCGCCGCCAGCCCCTGTTCCGCGCTGGGATAACGCCCGTTGTCCAGCTTGTACATATCCAACGCGTTCTCCAACGCGACGATATCGCTGGCGGCCTTTTGCCGATCGGCCTTCTCCTTATTTCCCATCAGGCTTGGAATGGTCAGGCTGGCCAACAGCCCCAGAATGACGATCACCACCATGATTTCCAGCAGCGTAAACCCTCGCTGCCGAGACCTGCTTGTCTTGCTGATATAACTCACTTTACTCTCCATTAATGGCATGATTAGCCGACCATATTATTGAGCTGCAATATCGGCTGTAGGATGGCCAAAATGATGAACAGCACCGAACCGGCCATCGCGATCACCAATAAAGGCTCGAACAACCCCAGCGCCAGCGTGATTTGCCGGCTGAAGGCCTCCTGCTGCATAGCCGCCGCCCGCTCGAGCATCATGTCCAGCTCACCGCTGCGCTCGCCGGACATGATCATGTGCCGCATCATCGGCGAGAACAGCGCGGTACCCTCGAGCGACGGCGATAACCCTTCGCCCTCCCGCACCCGCTCCATCGCCGCCAGCAGCCGTTCGCGGGCGGCGTCGTTGCCCAACACACCGGCGCTGATGCGCATCGCCTCCAGCAACGGCACCGCGCTGGCGTTCAAAATGCTCAGCGTTTTGGCGTAGCGCGCCGTATTCACCGCCAGCGACAGCTTGCCGACCACCGGCAACCGCAGGATGAACGCATGCCAGCGCACGCGCCGCGCCGGATCCCGCAGGCGATAGCGGAAAGCGCCGAGACTCGCCAGCGCCAACATCAGCGCCAATGCCCCCCATTGGCGCAGCCCGTCGCTGGCGCCGAGCAGCATCCGGGTCGACAGCGGCAAGGTCTGCTTCATATGCACAAACTGTTCGATCACCTTCGGCACCACCGCCGTCAACAGGATCGCCACCACGCCGATCGCCACCGCCGTCAGCACCATCGGGTACACCAGCGCCTGCACGATCTTGTTCTTCATTTGCTGGCGCTGTTCGACGTAGTCGGCCAGCCGCTCCAGCACCGGCGCCAGATGACCGGAAATCTCACCGGCCGCCACCATGGCGCAGTAGAGACGGTCAAAAATCCGCGGATGCTGCCCTAGAGCCTGCGCCAGCGGGAAGCCCTCCAGAATGCGCTGCCGCACCTGAGCCAACGCCGCCTGCAGGCCTTTTTTCTCCGTTTGCCGCGCCACCGCCATCAACGCTTCCTCGAGCGGCAGCGCAGCGGAGAGCAGCGTCGCCAGCTGCCGGGTCAACAGCGCCACATCGCCGCTGCTCACGCCGCTCATCCAGCGGCCGGCCAACATGCCGGCGAAAACGGGCCGCCCGCGCGCTTGCACCGCCAGCACCTGCCACCCCTTTTCACGCAGGCGATCGCGGGCGTGGCGCAGAGAATCCGCCTCCAACACGCCGCGCTGGGCGCGCCCCTCTCGGTCGCAGGCGCGATAATCAAACTTCATCGCCGTCCCCTTCGCGCGTCACCCGCAGCACTTCCTCCAGGCTGGTCTCCCCGGCGCGCATTTTGGCGATCCCATCCTGGCGCAGCGGCAGGTAGCGTTCGGCGGCCAGTTTCGCGATGTCCAGCTCGCCGTCACCGCGATGGATCGCCATGCGCATCGGTTCATCCAGCACCAACAGTTCGTGCAAGCCGATTCGACCGTGATATCCCTGCCCGCCGCAGGCCTCGCACCCCAACGGACGCCAGCAGGTCACCGCCTGCGTCGGTGGCAGCCCCAGCAGGCGCCGCTGCGCGTCAGACAGCGCATAAGGCTCGCGGCACTGCGGACAAAGCCGACGCACCAGGCGCTGCGCCAACACGCCGCTGAGCGAACTCGAAAGCAGAAACGGTTCGACCCCCATGTCCCGCAGCCGGGTCACGGCGCCGATCGCCGTGTTGGTATGCAGGGTCGACAGCACCAAATGCCCGGTCAATGAGGCCTGCACCGCGATCTGCGCCGTTTCGCCGTCGCGGATCTCGCCGATCAGCACCACGTCGGGATCCTGCCGCAACAGCGCGCGCAGCCCGCGCGCGAAGGTCATGTCCACCTTGGGATTCACCTGCGTCTGCGCGATGCCGGCCAACTCATACTCGACGGGATCTTCGATCGTCATGATGTTGCGCTGTTCATCGTTGATCTGGCTCAGCAAGGTATAGAGCGTGGTGCTCTTGCCGGAGCCGGTCGGCCCGGTGACCAAAATGATGCCGTGCGGCTGGCGGATCAGGCGCAGCAACGCCTGCTGGTGCGCCGGCACCATACCCAGGCTGGGCAGTTCGAGCCGCACGCCCTGTTTGTCCAACAGGCGCATGACCACGCGCTCGCCGTGGCTGGCCGGCATCACCGACACCCGCACGTCGATCGCCCGCCCGCCCACCTTCAGCGCCATACGCCCATCCTGCGGCACGCGCTTCTCGGCGATATCCAGCTTCGACATCACCTTGATGCGCGACACCAGCAGCGCCGCCAGCTTGCGCTGCGGCGCCAAAATCCGCCGCAGCGCGCCGTCGATGCGAAAGCGGATCACCAGCTCGCTCTCGTAGGTTTCGATGTGGATATCGGAGGCGCGCTCTTTGATCGCCTCGCTCAGTAAAGCGTTGATCAGGCGGATAATCGGCGCATCATCCTGTTCGTCCAACAGGTCTTGCTGCTGCGGCAGCTCCTCCGCCAACGCGTAAAAATCCAGTTCGCCGCCCAGATCGTCGATCATTTTCTGCGCCTGGCCGCTTTCCTGCTGGTAGTGCGCCACCAGCCGTTGATCAAAAGCCTCCGCCTCCAGCCTGGCCAGCGCCGGCTCGCCGGGTAGGCAGCGGTAGGCCTCCATCAATGCGGCGAGGCTGGTGTCAGGGCGACAATAAATTTGGATGCCGCTCTGCCCATCGACGGCCAGCACGCCATGCTGGCGCGCCCAGGCGAAAGGCAGCAGCGGCCCCGCGGAACGGCGCTTCACGGGCGGGCTCCCCGCGGATAAAACGCGTCGATACTGGCAACGGTGGCGAGAAACGCCCGATTGTCGAGCGCCTTCTTATCGCCGGCGATCTCGCCGCGCAGCGCGTCATTCAGCTCACGATCGTCCTGCTGCTCGGCGTCGAACTTGCCTAACTTGCGTTGGCTCTGCCGGGCATACCCCTCGGTGCTGCGAATGATGGTCGGGCGGATAAACAGCATCAAATTGCGCTTGCTCGCTTTGGTGGCGGTCGAGCGAAACAGCGCCCCCACCAGCGGGATCTTGCCGAGGATCGGCACGCGGCTCTCCAGCTCCGAGTTGGACTTGTCCAACAGGCCGCCCACCACCACGGTTTCGCCGCTGTCCACCAGCACCGTGTTGTTGACCGTGCGGATATTGAAGGTCGCCCCCAGCGAATCCGGCGTGGCGCCGGCGCTGTCGGCAACGCTGGAGACCTCCTGTTCGATCTGCAGCAGCACGGACTGGCCCTGGTTGATCTGCGGTTTGACCTTGAGTTTGATCCCCACCGTCTTGCGCGACACGGTGTTGAAGACGTTATCGCTGTTGGTGGTTTGCGAACCGGTCAGGATTGGCACATCCTGCCCGACGCTGAACTCCGCCTCGGCGTTATCCAGCGTGACGATGCTCGGCGTGGCCAGGATATTGTTTTGGTTGTTGCTGGCGATGGCGGACAGCAATACGCCCCAGTTACCGCTGTAGAAACCGGTCATCAGGCCGTTGGCCTTGCCGAACACGTCGCTCATGCCGTTTTCGAACCCCGCCGACACCCCGGGCGCCGAGCCGGCGAACTGCGTGCCGCCGCCGTATTTGTTGGCCCACTGCACGCCGATGTTCAGCCCCTGCCCATCCTGCACTTCGACGATCACCGCTTCGACCAGCACCTGCGCGCGGCGCACGTCGAGCTTGGCGACCACCGCCTCCAGATCGCGCATCACGTCCGGCGCGGCGGTGATGATCAGCGCATTGGTCTGCTCATCGGCCTTGATCACCACGTTTTTCAGCAGCGCCACGTTGGCGGCGGCGCTCTCTTTCTCGTTTTGCAGGCCCGCACTCACGCCGGTCAATACCTCGACCAGGCTCTGCGCCTTGGCGTATTTGAGCGGAATAACCTGGGTATTGCCCTGGGTGACGCTCTTGTTATCCAGCTGATCAATCAGTTCTTTGGCGTGTTCGCGGGCCCGATCGTCCCCGGCGATCATCACGCTGTTGGTTCGCTCATCCGCCACCAGCCGCAGCGAGCTCGCGCCGGCCGTACGCCGCTTGCCCTCTTCGCGAAACAGTTCATTCACCATGCGCGCGATCTCCGGCGCCGCCGCATGCTTCAGCGCGAGGGTCTCGACCCGATTGCCGTCGTCCTGATCCATCTCCCTGACCAGCTCGAGCAGGCCGTTGACCACGCTGGCCCGCCCGGTGATCAACAGCGCGTTGCCCTGCTCGTAATGCGCCACGCTGCCCACGCCGATGCTGTCGTTAAGCTGGCGCAATATCGGCGAAACGTCCTTGGCCGCGATATTGCGCAGCGGCACCACGCGCATTACCACCTCATCCCCTTCGGCGATCGCCTCTGCGCCGTTTTGCGCCAGCGCGGCTCTTTTTCCCTCTTTGGCGGCAATCACCTTCAGGACGTTGTTGGGCATGCCGATGACCGTATAGCCATAGACGTCCAGCACGTTGAGAAAGAACTGGTAATACTGTTTCTCGTCGAGCTGTTCGTAGCTGCGCACCGTGACCTTACCTTTCACCGCCGGATCGATAATGATGGTTTTGCCCAGGTTTTTACTGACCGTATTGATAAATTCCTGAATGTCCGTGCCTTTGAAATTGGCAGAGAATTGCTCCGCGCGCGCCGCGCCGCCCAGCGCGATCATGACGGCCGCCGCCGCTAATGCGCGCCATAAGCCGGCGCTCCAGCCTGGGCCGGAACGATAAATGAAATGCGTAATCACAATGTCGCCTTATGCTATGAAACACCCCGCGCCGAAACGGCGCGCCGGCTACTCTTTAAACGTCAGCGTGGCGTAATAGCCGTTTTCATCGAGCAGTATTTTATTTTTCACTATCCGCACGATAACGGCATTGCTGCCGGCCAGACGGTCGCCAACGCCATAACCGGTTTGCTTGCCGCCATGCTCGACGATGACCAGGCTTTTTTTGGCGTTGTCGCTGAACAGCAGGCCGGCTATCTTGCCGAGCGCTGCGGCTTCCGGCGCGTTAGCCAGCAGCTCGGCACCGATCGCCCATTCGCCGACTTTATACCCGTGCGCCTTTTCGCCGTTTTTCGCCGCTTGATAGCGGCCAAACCAGTGCGCGTCATTAATTTTTCCGATGTCATCTTCCTGAGGAAAGACACTATGACGCACCGGCCCGCGCGCGTTTTCACGGCTCGGCTCAACGGGCGCGCCATCCCCGGCCACCATTCGCCATCCCAGCTGGAGCATGAATGCCAGATTTATCAGGCAGAAAAGTAGAATAAGAAGGTCTGTCAACCGCTTGCTCACGTGCCCCCCGGTTATTCAACGGTGTCAACGCTAAGCGGAAATACCGACCACCATCGCGACAGAAAACAGCAGCGTGATGATCAGGGCCACTTTATAATTCACGGCGTCCAACCACGTTCGCCGGCGCTTATTAGCCGATGGCGACGGGCATTCCCCCTGCAAATTAGCGGCCGCGCGCTCGCAGGCCTGAAAGCTCAGCATCACGCCAAATCGGGGAATGGTCTTGATCACCTCGCCGGGAATACCGTGGCGTGAGAGCAAAGAGCGGCATTGGAATATCATCTGATAATAATTGTTGTCGCTGATGGTCTCATGATTGCAAAACCAGACCGCGCGAATAATGTCGTTCTTCTTATAAATACCGCTCAACAGGCACAGCATGAAGCGCCGCTGTAATTCGGTCATTTCAATGAGCACATTCTCTTTTTTAAACAACAGCGTTTTTTCATTGTTGTTTAATATCACCAACTCATTTTCCAACAGAGTCTCGTTCAGGGCAATGTTATGTATGTCCATCTCTCGCCTATCAGTTTAATGAAGTCCAAAGGCTCTTGTGCCATCACCTTTGCACGCATGCGGCGAGATGCATTTTCAATGAAAATTAATAGTTCGCCGTTTCAAGAGCGGCCTCAATTAATCATGCGAAAAACATTCATGCAACTTATTTCTTTAATATAAACAATATAAAATTAATATGGCTACACCGCATCGCCTTAGATTCATTAAATCATTTAAAAACATGATGATAGCCGTTTTTGTAAAATAGCTAAATCACCATTAAATTTGATTAACAATGAAAAAATAGGCATTCACGCATAATAACCCATGTTATTAGCTGCGTGCGAAAAAGGCAGGACACGAGGATATAAAAGGTAACCAGAATACACCTTAACCCATATAAAATAACATGCACATCAGGATTCAATATTGCATAAAAACATCGGCGAGTAGGCATCGCTAAACATCAACGTATTCTTATCCACGCTGCGAATATGATAAAACGTCGATTCAGTGCTGAAAAAGTAAGTATACACCTCGTCCGGCAAGGTATCACGCGGCGAATAATTCATCTCGCCATAGTGGAAGCGATAAAAACTGCCTTGCGAGACGTAGCTGAAGTTAACCCGTCGGTTGACGAAATACTTCTCTTCGCCATCGTTGGCCAGGCCCGACAGCATCATCACGCCCTTATCGCCGGACAAAAAGATGTAGTTTATTTTTAGCGACAGCTGGATATCATTGTGCGCCGCCTGCGCGTCCAGCGAATTGAAATAATTAAACGTGGCGTTCGCTTCGCAGGACAAATCGCCGAAGCCATGATGGCTGCGCACCAGGGAATACACCACGCTGCCGGTCAACACGCACAGGCCGACCAGCGTGGCTGACAAGATATTTAACTTTTTTTCCATGCCCGGATGTACTCGCTCTCACAATTATGCAAAACGGCCGCACTGTCCTTCGTGCATTTGGCGATAAACTGGCGTCCGCTGTCTTCACTGGCATTATGAGAACGGTTAACCTTGGTGATGATAATCTCACTGGGGCGGCAACGCTGGCCATAAAGATCCTTACGGCTCAAGAACTGCAAATAGTCGTCCTGATGATTCTCCAAAAAATGGCCGGCATAGTAGATCGGGCAGCCGTTCACCGTACCGACGTAAGACAATACCTGCTTCTTTTCACTGTCGCGATGATGTTTGTAATAGATGAAGCACAGCGCCAGAAAAGATAATGGCACGACGATCGATAAGCTGCGCAGCAGAATAAAAAAATAATGGTGGGTATTTTTTGACGCCGCGGCGGATGCGGGCGATGTAGTGGGAACGTCCGCGGCGTGGGGAGGCTCAGGCAAATCAATCCGCAGCCGCTCTATCGATATTATTCTATTGAGTCTATACCCCTTTTTAGAGAGGGTAACGATCAGGCGCTCGTTGAAACCGACAGACGTCAAGGCCCGCCGCGTCAGGCTGATATATTGATTTAACGTCGCGGAAGAAGCGCTCAAGCCGTGATCGCTCCAAACCTGTTGCAACAGCGTTTCCCGGCTTACCGCCTCGTGGCCATGCTCGAGCAAGCATTTGAATACTCTCGAATTGACGCTGGATAAGAAAACTTCCCGTCCCTTCTTTATACTCTTCAATGAACCGTTTTCAGTGTTAAATGTAATATCTTTATCAATGATATAAATCATGTTCAGCCTGACAGCGCACACGGGTTATTATTTAAACTTATTCAGCCAGTTCGTCGACCGCCGCGAAGCGCGGATAGTTTTTTCGCAACGAGAATAAACCATACTAACGCCATCCCAACAGGCGTGCAACTTTAAGAATTTTCCCTATCCCTGCGTCATTATTTGTCCCACAAATAACGATATAAACGCTATTTTTTCACCGTCATCGGATCTGTTGGCAACAATACATTTGGTCACGGGAGGAGAAGGGCAAAAACGGCGCAGAGGAAAAGATTCACGCTCGCGGCGTGCGAAATGACGCTTGCGCAGCTTGTCGACATGAGGAATAACGGGGATAAGCATTTTGCGGGCCGCAAAATGGGTGGGGACCCTGCCAGCTACATCCCGGCACACACGTCACCTGCTGCGGCTGCTTCCTTCCGGACCTGACCGAGTTCACAAGTTAGTGTTGCGGGAGAACCAACAGGGCCCCCATTGACGGCTTCTGTACTCCGAAGCGGTGGGCATTATCGGCGATGCCCCATCAAATAGCAAGCCAACCGGGGTTAACCGCTGTTTTCTTACCCACCTGCGCTGTGGCACACTCTTCGCCTGGGTTTTGAGTCACGCAGGAACAGCAATATGCAACCAGAAGACGCCTCTTTCAGCCAGCGGGTTTTCCATATCGTGGCCGCCATCCCGTTCGGCAAAGTCACCACCTACGGCGAAGTCGCCCGGCTGGCCGGCTCGCCGCGCGCCGCGCGTCAGGTCGGGGGCGTGCTGCGGCGTTTGCCGGAAGGCAGCACGCTGCCCTGGCACCGGGTGATCAACCGGCACGGACAGATCTCGCAGCAGGGGGAGGATTTTCAACGGCAACGGCAGGCATTGCTGGCGGAGGGGATTATTTTCGGCCCGCACAGCACGGTCGATTTCGATCGCTACGGCTGGCGCTGGTAAAACAAAACAGCCTTTGGCCGAAGCGCAAAGGCTGCTGATTTCATCTTGCTGTACCGCAGTAAGCTTACTGCATGGCGGTTGGCGCAGCCTGAATCGGCACACCCTGAACCGGAACCAGCAGCAGATCGGCACGGGTGCCGTTGCGGTTAACCACTTCCTGGATGGTGTCGGTAATAAACATCAGTCGCCCGTTGACCGTCACCGCCGCGCTCAGAATGATACGCGCATTCGGTTGGATGTCGGACGGGTTGTACGGCAGCGTAAAGCTGAATGGCGCCTGCTGCCCTTCAGTACGTACCGCGCGCTGTGCAATCACTTTGGACGGCGCATCTGCCAGCGAGGCATCAGAGAGGGTGACCGTCAGTACGGCGTCCGGCGGCAGCGCAATGCGCTGACGTATATTAACCGAACCTGTCACCACCGGGCCCTGAATCTGCGTTTGCGCAGCCGCCGGGTTACCGGCCGCCTGGGTAGGCACATCAGCACTCTTTTGCGCGCATCCCGCCAGCGTGATCGTCAGTGCCGCGGCACCGCCTACGATTTGCCAGAGTTTCATGGATCGGTCTCCTTTTTTATTATCAACATGTTGGTGGCTTTCACCACCTCACCTATTAAACCTAGCACAAAACACTGATAAATCCACTTTACCCTGCCTATTAATCACTTAAACAACCCAAGGCGTCCACGATTAAGAGCATTCTCATCGGCCCTTTAACGCAAAATGTTGACGCCGCGCCGTGATATTCCGCACACTGCGCAAAATGATTATTAGAAAGGTAATAACTTTATGAGCCAGGCATTGCAAAACCTCCTCGATCTGCTGGATCTGGAGAAAATCGAAGAAGGGCTGTTCCGCGGCCAGAGTGAAGATCTGGGGCTGCGCCAGGTGTTCGGCGGGCAAGTGGTCGGCCAGGCGCTGTACGCAGCCAAACAGACGGTGCCGGACGAACGCAGCGTGCATTCGTTCCACAGTTACTTCCTACGCCCAGGCGACAGCAGCAAGCCTATCGTTTACGACGTGGAAACCCTGCGCGACGGCAACAGTTTCAGCGCGCGCCGCGTCAGCGCCATCCAGCACGGCAAACCTATCTTCTATATGACCGCTTCCTTCCAGAGCCCGGAAGCGGGTTTCGAGCATCAGAACCTGATGCCGGACGTGCCGCCGCCGGAAGGGTTGCTGTCCGAGTCAGAGATCGCCCAGAAACTGGCGCATATGCTGCCGGAAAAAGTGCGCGAAAAATTTATCGGCCAGAAGCCGATCGAAATGCGCCCGGTGAAATTCCACAACCCGCTGAAAGGCAGCGTGGAAGAACCGCATCGCTACGTGTGGTTCCGCGCCAACGGCAGCATGCCGGACGATCAGCGCATCCACCAATATCTGCTGGGCTACGCGTCGGACTTTAACTTCCTGCCGACGGCGCTGCAGCCGCACGGCGTCGGCTTCCTCGAGCCGGGCATGCAGGTGGCCACCATTGACCACTCGATGTGGTTCCACCGTCCGTTCCGCATGGATGACTGGCTGCTGTACGCGGTGGAGAGCTCCTCCGCCTCCGGCGCACGGGGCTTTGTGCGCGGCCAGATCTACACCCGCGACGGCGTACTGGTCGCCACCACCGTGCAGGAAGGGGTGATTCGCCAGCGCGACGCCTGATCCGCAATATAAAGAAAGGGGCGATGTTTCCATCGCCCCTTTTGGCTTCATCATTATTTTAGTCTTTAGCGCACTGCCCTGCTTCGAGTCTTATTGGTTGTAGGCGCTTTCGCCGTGGCTGTTGACATCCAGCCCTTCGCGTTCCTGCTCTTCCGGCACTCTCAGCCCCACCATGGCGCCCGCGATCTTGAAGGCGATAAAGGCGGCGACGCTCGACCACACCAGCGTGATCAGCACGCTCACCAGCTGGATCCAGACCTGGTGGCCCATCGTCACGCCTTCGGCGTAGCCGGTGCCGCCCAGTGAAGAGGCGGTGAACACGCCGGTCAGCAGGCAGCCGACGATGCCGCACACCCCGTGCACGCCGAATACGTCGCAGGTGTCGTCCACTTTCAGCCATTTTTTCAGCGTTACGACGCCCCACAGGCCGGCGACGCCGCCCACCAGGCCGATGATCAACGCCCCGCCCACGCCCACGGTGCCCGCCGCCGGCGTCACCGCAACCAACCCGGCGATCATGCCGGAGCAGGCGCCCAGCAGCGAAGGCTTACCGCGCAGCACCCACTCGGCGAAGGTCCAGGAGAGAATGGCGCCCGCGGTGGCAACCACGGTGTTGAGGAATGCCAGGGCCGCAATGCCGTTGGCCGCGCTGGCGGAGCCGGCGTTAAAGCCGAACCAGCCGATATACAGGATCGACGCCCCGGTAAACACCATCGGCAGGTTGTGCGGTTTGAAGGCCTCTTTACCGAAGCCGGCGCGCTTGCCGATCAGGTAGGCGCCGATCAACCCGGCGCTGGCGGCGTTGATGTGCACCACGGTGCCGCCGGCGAAGTCCAATGCGCCGTCGGCGGCCAGGTAGCCGCCGCCCCACACCATGTGCGCGATCGGCAGGTAAGACAATGTGAACCACAGGATCGCGAAGATCAGCACCGCCGAGAAGCGAATGCGTTCGGCGAAGCCGCCCACCACCAGCGCCACGGTAATGCAGGCGAAGGAGGCCTGGAAGGCGACGTGGATCATCTGACTGATGCTGCCGGTGACGCTGTCGATGCCGATGCCTTTCAGCATCGCCGTTTCGAACCCGCCGAACACCGCATTGCCCTCGCTGAACGCCAGGCTGTAGCCATACAGCACCCACAGCACGCAAACCAGCGCGAAGGTGACGGTGACCTGCGTCAGCATCGACAGCACGTTTTTGCCGCGCAGCAGGCCGCCGTAAAACAGCGCGATGCCGGGCAGCGTCATGAACAGCACCAACGCGGTGCAGATCATCATAAAGGCGTTGTCGGCCTTATCAGCGACCGCCGGAGCGGCCAGGGCCAAAGAAGGAACCAGGGTTACCGAACTCAGGCCCAACATGGATAACAGTCTTTTCATTATCAATCATCCCCATCACTTAACTGAGTTCGCGGTTACAGTGCCGATTCGTCGGTTTCGCCGGTGCGAATGCGGATCACGCGTTGCAACTCGGCAACGAAAATTTTGCCGTCGCCGATTTTGCCGGTGTAGGCGGCTTTGCTAATCACATCAACCACTTCATCCAACTGATCGTCGGCGATGGCGATATCGATTTTGACCTTGGGCAGGAAGTTGACGTTATATTCAGCGCCGCGATACAGCTCGGCGTGCCCCTTCTGGCGGCCAAAGCCCTTCACTTCGGTTACGGTCAACCCCTGAATGCCCACGGAGGACAGGGCCTCGCGCACGTCCTCCAGCTTGAACGGTTTGATTACCACGGTCACCAGCTTCATATTGCCCCTCCACGAATTAAGCCCAAACTCACCCCTGGTACACCTCTTGTGTAGCAAGGGCTGTGCCAAATTTAATTTTTCATGGCGATTCAGCGGATTAGCGGGCGCGCGGGCGCCCCCGCGACGCAGCGCAGCACCGATACCTTGAATGGGTTAAATAATGCGCACTGATTTGGTGCGCATCGCGTCGAAAAAGTGCAGAAAGGGGGCGTGACGCAGGCGGGTTGCCTGCTTGTGGTGCGAGGGGAAGAAACAAGGGCCGCGATCGCGGCCCATGCTCAGGCGGGTTGGCTCTCTTCGCGCACCGCTTCCGCCAGCTGCTCGCCCGCCAGCTGCAGCTGGTACATCTGGTAGTAGCGCCCCTGCTGCGCCAGCAGCTGCTGATGGTTGCCCTGCTCTTCCGCCTGGCCTCGATGCAGCACCAGGATGGAATCGGCATCGACGATGGTCGACAATCGGTGGGCGATCACCACCAGCGTGGTGTGCTCGCGGATCGCACGCAGCGCGCGCTGGATCGCCTGTTCGGTGCCCGAGTCGATATTGGCGGTCGCCTCGTCGAGGATCAGGATCTGCGGCGCCTGCACCAACACCCGCGCCATCGCCAGCAGCTGTTTCTGCCCGACCGACAGGTTATTGCCCTGCTCTCCCAGCCGGGTGTGAATGCCCTGCGGGAAGCCGCGCACCAGATCCGCCAGCTGCACCGTTTCCAGCGCCCGCCACACGGCCTCTTCCTCGATGTTGCGCCCCAGCGTGACGTTGGCCAGCACCGAATCGGCGATCACCACCGGATCCTGCTGCACCATCGCCACGCCCTGGCGCAGCGTGCGGTGCGACAGGCTGGAGATCGGGCGGCCATCGAGGCGCACTTCCCCTTCGCTGACCGGGTAATAGCCCATCAGCAGGTTGGCCAAGGTGCTCTTGCCGCTGCCGGTATGCCCGACCAGCGCCACGAAGCCGCGCGACGGCACCGCCAGCGAAATGTGCTGCAGCACCTTTTTGTCCGCGCGGTAGGCGAAGCTCAGATCGGTGATGTCGATGCGGCCACCGGCCAACGGACGATCGTCGGCGCCGTAACTCTGCTGGCTGCGATCCATCAGCTCGAAGATGCGTTCGCCGGCCACCACCGCCTGCTGCAGGATCGACTGCTGTGACGTCAGCTCGATCAGCGGTTCGTTCAGGCGCCCCAGGTAATTGATGAAGGCGTAGAGCACGCCGACGCCAATCACGCCTTCGCCGCTGAAGCCGAACAGCATCAGCAGGCCGCACAGCACCAGCGCCGAAAACAGGCTGAGCAGCGGCCGCAGCAGAAAACCGTCGAGCCGCAGGGTCTGCATGCGTGCAAGATAGTGCGACTGGCTGGCGGCGCTCATGCGCTCGCCGAAGCGCACCTGCTGGCGGAACTGCTGGATCACGCCCATGCCGTTGATCACTTCGTTGAAGCCGTCGTTGATGTCCGCCAGATAGCTGCGCACCCGGCGCACGATCGGCGTGCTGTAGTATTGATAGATGCCCATCACCACGAACACCGCCGGGAAGATGCAGACCGCCACCAGCGCCATGCGCCAGTCGAGGCTGAACATCGCCACCAGCATGGCGCCGATCAGCGCGGCGCTTTTCAGCACCGTGGAAACCACCATCACGTACAGATCCTTGATCACCTCGGTGTCGTTGGTGACGCGCGAGATCAATTGCCCGACCGGCTGCGTGTCGAAGGCGCTGAGCGGCTGGCGCAACGCGGCGTCCATCACGTCGGTGCGCAGCCGCTGCACCACGCCCACCGCAGCCTGGTTGAACAGCAGCGCCTGGAAGTAGTGCAGCGCCGCCGCCAGCAGCTCCAGCAGAATGTAAGCCGCCGCCAGCCCGCCGACGATCGTCAGCGGCAGCTGCCCTTTGGCGACGTAGTTATCGATGAAATAGCTCACCAGGATCGGCCCGGCGACTTCAGCCGCCGCCGCGATCCACAGCATCAGCACCGCCAGTCCCAGCGGTTTGCGGTACGGCGAGCCGTAGGCCAGCAGCCGCTTCAGCGTCGGCCACAGCTTTTGCACTTTATTCATCGGCCAACGCCTCCTCGCCGTTTTCCGGCGCTTCGTCCAGCGCCGCTTCCAGCTGCTGATAACGGTACATATCGCGATACCAGCCCGACTGCGCCGCCAGCGCCGCATGATCGCCGCGCTGCGCAACGCCGCCGTGCTGCATCACCAGGATCTCGCCGGCTTCGGTCAACGCCGACAGCCGGTGCGCGCTGATGATCACCGTGCGATCTTGCCCCCAGCTGCGCAGGTTGTGCAGGATCTGGTGTTCGGTGCGGCCGTCCACCGCCGACAGCGCGTCGTCAAGGATCAGGATCTCCGCATCCAGCAGCAGCGCGCGCGCAATGGAGATTCGCTGTTTCTGCCCGCCCGACAGCATCACGCCGCGTTCGCCCACTTCGGTGTCATAGCCCTGCGGCAGCCGCAGAATGTCCTCATGGACGCTGGCCAACCGCGCCGCCTGTTCGATCTGCGCCTGCGTCGCGCCCGGATGACCCAGCGCGATGTTGTTCGCCACGGTATCGGAGAACAGGAACGGCGTTTGGCTCACCACCGACAGCCGCGAACGCCAGTCGTCGAGTTTGACCTGCGGCAGCGGTAGGCCGTGATAGCGGATCTGCCCTTGATCGACGTCGAACTGGCGCTGGATCAGCGACAGCAGCGTCGATTTGCCGGCGCCGGTCGGCCCGCACAGCCCCAGCATTTGCCCCGGTTTCAGCGTCAGCGCCACATCATGCAGCGCCGGGTGCGGATTTTCCGGGTAGTGGAACGCGCGGATATCCACGTCCAGCACGCCGCGCCCGGCCGGCAACGCCTGCGGGCCGTCCTGCACCGCCGGCGCCTCGTCGAGCAGGCTGCGGATGCGGCTGTAGGCCGCGCTGCCGCGCTCGACGATGTTGAACATCCAGGCCAGCGCCAGCATTGGCCAGATCATCAGGCCGAGGTACATCACAAAGCTGGTCAGCTGCCCGAGCGTCAGCGACCCGTTCACCACCATCCAGCTGCCGCCGCCGATGGCCAGCAGGTTGGAGGCGCCGATGGCGATATAAATGGTCGGATCGAAGCGCGCATCCACCCGCGCCACGTGCATGTTCTTGGCGCCGGTCTGCGCCGCGACGTCGGCAAAGCGGTTGGATTGGTGATCTTCCAGCCCAAAGGCCTTGATCATGCGGATGCTGGTCATGCTTTCCTGCGCCTGATCGTTCAGGCTGGAAAACGCCGCCTGCGCCGATTTAAAGCGCTGGTGCAGCTGGTCGCCGTAATATTTGATGGCGATCGCCATCAGCGGCATCGGGATCAACGCCAGCACCGTCAGCTGCCAGCTGATTTGGGTGCTCATCACCACCAGCACCACCAACCCCATCACCAGCGAATCCACCAGCGTCAGCACGCCTTCGCCGGCGGCGAACACCACGCGGTCCACGTCGTTGGTGGCGCGCGCCATCAGATCGCCGGTGCGGTGGCGCAGGTAGAACGCCGGGTTTTGCCGGCTGAGCTGGCGGTAAAAGTTCTCGCGCAGCTCGACCGCCAGCTGGTAGGACGCGCCGAACAGCAATACCCGCCACACATAGCGCAGCAGGTAAACGACGATCGCGGTGCCGATCATCAGCCCGAGCCAGGCCATCAGCACGCCGGTAGACATTTGTTTTTCGGTGACGCCGTCCACGATGATGCCGACCAGCTTAGGCGGCAACAGTTGCAGGATGGCGATGACGATCAGCAGCACCACCGCCCCGAGGTAGCGGCGCCACTCCCGGCGGAAGTACCAGCCGATTTGAGCAAATAATCTCACGCAGTTTGATTCCAGGATTTTATGGGATTTGTCTCTTTTTCTGCTTCAGCGGAGCAGGATACCACCGTTGAGCCGCCCGTCCGGTGAACTTTTCACTCCGGCACCGGCAATGCAGTGGTGTATTTGATTTTTTCCATGGCAAAGCTCGAGGTGACGTCGATGAGGCCCGGTACGCCGTTCACCAGGCGCTTATAAAAGCCGTCGTAGCTTTTCATGTCCGCCACTTCGACCTGCATCAGGTAATCGTACTCCCCCGCCATGCGGTAGAACGCCAGCACCTCGGGCATCTGGCTGGTCAACTGCACAAACGCCTGATACCACTCGCTGCTGTGCTGCTGGGTCTTGATCAGCACAAACGCCGTCAGCCCCAGGCCGAGCTTTTCGTTATCCAGCAGCGCCACCCGGCCGCGGATATAGCCCTCGTCTTCCAGGCGCTTCAGCCGTTTCCAGCACGGCGTCGAGGTCAAATTGACCGCATCGGCCAGCGCCTGCAGCGACTGGGTGCAATCTTGCTGCAGCATGCACAGCAGCTTACGGTCTGTTTTATCTAACATAGCGGCTACCAGGAGAAAAATTTTCTCCCATTAGGCGATTAAACAGGGAAAATGGCAATCCTTTTTTCCTGCCGACAGGCTATGCTACGCCATAAACCAGCCCCCTATTCTGAGGCCAAATCATGACAAACTCTTGGGTAAAATATGCTATCGGTGAAATAGAAGCGGATTTTCAGCGCTCCGCCGATACGCACCTGATCCGCCTGAACCTGCCGGCGTTTCCCGGCATCTGCCTGTATCTGAAAGATGAGAGCACCCACCCGACCGGCAGCCTGAAACACCGCCTGGCGCGCTCGCTGTTCCTTTATGGCCTGTGCAACGGCTGGATCACCGAGAACACCACCATCATCGAGGCCTCTTCCGGCAGCACCGCGGTCTCCGAAGCCTACTTCGCCCGTCTGATCGGCCTGCCGTTCATCGCGGTGATGCCGTCCTGCACCGCGCGCCGCAAGGTGGAGCAGATCGCCTTTTACGGCGGCCGCTGTCACTTCGTCGATCACGCCGCCCAGATCTACGCCGCCTCCGAACAGCTGGCGAAAGAGCTGAACGGCCACTATATGGATCAGTTCACCTACGCCGAGCGCGCCACCGACTGGCGCGGCAACAACAACATCGCCGACAGCATCTTCCGCCAGATGGCGCGCGAACCCTTCCCGGTGCCGAAACACATCGTGATGAGCGCCGGCACCGGCGGCACCTCCGCCACGCTGGGGCGCTACATCCGCTATCAGGGGCACGATACGCAATTGACGGTGGTCGATCCGGAAAATTCGGTGTTCTATGACTGCTTCCACCACGGCGATCGCACCCTGATCGGCAGCTGCGGCAGCCGCATTGAAGGCATCGGCCGCCCGCGCGCCGAGCCGTCGTTCATCCCGTCGGTGGTCGACAACATGCTGCGGGTGCCGGATGCCGCCAGCGTCGCCACCATTCACTGGCTGGAAGGCGTGCTCGGCCGCAAGGTTGGTGCTTCCACCGGCACCAACGTCTGGGGGGCGCTGCAATTGGCGAAACAGATGCGGGAAAACGGCGAGCAAGGGTCGATCGTCACCCTGCTGTGCGACAGCGGCGAGCGTTATCTGGATACCTATTACAACCCGGAATGGGTCAGCAATAACATCGGCGATCTGCAGCCGTATCTGGCGCAGCTGGCGGATTTGTAACGCCAGGCTGCGGATAAAAAAAAGCCGGGTAGTCATACCCGGCCGGCTGTAAGGAGAACCTCATTCTTCGGGGGAATAGGTGAGGCAAGGTGAACGCAGCCAATGTTGTAAATAGTGGGCCACCGCCTGCTGCTGGCAATGGCCGATAACCGGTAGCTGCGGCAGCAGGGATTTCAGCTGCGGCAGGGCGTTGCCCATCACCACGCCGTGCCCCACCGCCCCCAGCATCTCTTTGTCGTTCATCGCGTCGCCGAACGCCATGCAGTCGGCCATCGTCAGCCCCAGATGGCGGCTCAGCCGGTCCAGCGCCGTGCCCTTATTGCAACCGAGCGGCAGCACCTCCAGGCAATCGTAGGCGGAAAAGCACAGGTCTGCCTCGTCGCCCAGCTGTGCCCGCAGCTGCACCTGCAACGCCAGCAGCTCCTCATGCGGCGCGACAAAGCACACCTTGCTGTTGCCGAACGCCGGCAGGCGGCGCACGTCGGCCAGCTGAAAACGAAAGCCGCTCAGGTGGTGCGCCCGCAGCATCTCTTCCGGCACGGGAAACTCGGTCAGCCAGCCTTCGTCGCGGAACACGTGCATGCTGGCGCGGGTGCGCCAATGATGATGCAAAACCTCCTCGGCGACCGCCGCCGGCAGATCGGTAGCGTGCAGCTGTTGGCCGCGGTTGTCATACACCCGCGTGCCGTTGCCGGTGATCAGGTAGCCCTGCAGCCCCAGCTGCGCCATGATCGGCTGCGCGTCGAGGTAGTGCCGCCCGGTGGCGAACGTCACCACCATCTCCCGTTCCACCAGCTGGTTCAGCACCGCCAGCGTTTCCGGGCCAACCCGGTGATCCGGCATCAACAGCGTGCCGTCCATATCGAAAGCTGCCAGGCGATACATAAAGACCTCTTGAATGTGAACGCGATTGCAATCAATGCAGTATGGGATGGCATTTACGGAAGTAATAGTGAACAATTTGAAAAAACCGTTCCGGATTTCTGCCCATGCGCCTGGTTCACCGCCTCAGCCAATATCAACGCCTGTACCATCAGCTCGGCAGCGCGCCGGTCGCCGTGACCATCGGCGAGCTGGCGGCGATGTTCTACTGCAGCGAGCGGCACGCCCGCACGCTGGTGCAACAGCTGCAGGATCAGGGCTGGCTGAGCTGGCATTCGCAGCCCGGCCGGGGCAAACGCGCTCGCCTGCACTGCCTGAAAACCCCGGATGAGCTACGCGCGCAGCTGTTGCAACAGCTGCTGCAACAGGGCAACCATCAGGGGGCGCTGGAGATGGCGCAGCTCGATCCGCAGCACCTGCAGGATCTGCTCAGCCCGCACCTCGGCGGGCAATGGCAGGCCGGCAGCCCGACGCTGCGCATTCCCTATTACCGCACGCTGGAAGCGCTCGACCCGCTCACGCTGACCGGCCGCGCCGAGCAACACCTGGTGTCGACCCTGCACGCCGGGCTGACGCGCCTGATGACCGGTAACCCGGAACCGCAGCCCGATCTGGCGCACCATTGGCAGATTAGCGATCGCGGCCTGCGCTGGCGCTTCTTTCTGCGCAGCCAGCTGCGCTGGCACAACGGCGAACCGTTGACCGGCCACCAGCTGCTGCAAACGCTGGAAAAACTGCAACACCACCCGCGCAGCCAACCGAGCCTGGCCAACGTCGCGCGCATCAGCCTGCCGCATCCGCTGTGCGTTCAGTTCGATCTGCATCTGCCGGATTACTGGCTGGCCCACCGGCTGGCGGAACTGCCTTGCCTGATGACCCACCCGGAGCTGCCGGCCATCGGCGCCGGCCCGTTCAAGCTGACGCTGAATGAACCGCAGCTGGTGCGGCTGGAACAGCACGCCGGTTACCACCTGCAGCATCCGTATCTGGACACCATCGAATACTGGATCACCCCCGATCTGCCCACCGCCGCCCCCTACACCAGCTGCCAGCATCCGGTGCGCATCACCATCGGTCAACAAGACGATTTGGCGCAGGCCCGGCCGGTGCAGCGCAGCATGAGCCTGGGCTGGTGTTATCTGGCGCTGAACCTGCGCCACGGCGTGCTGAGCGAAGCCCAGGGGCAAAAGCTGCTGATGCTGATCCAGCAGTCCGGCCTGCTGAGCCATCTGCCGATCCCCAACAGCGTGATCACCCCCAGCCATGAAATGCTGCCCGGCTGGCGCATCCCCCGCCAACAGGTCGAAGAGGACGTCGCCCTGCCCGCCCGGCTGACGCTGCTGTATCGGCCGCCGGTCGAGCTGGAAACGGTGACGGCCGCGCTACAGCGGCTGCTCGCGCAGCACGGCTGCGAGCTGGAAGTGCGCTACTACGCCGGCAAGCGCTGGCAAAGCGAGGAACAGATCGCCCAGGCCGACCTGCTGCTGGCGGACAACCTGATCGGCGAAGCGCCGGAGGCGACGCTGGAGAGCTGGCTGCGGCAGGATACGCTGTGGCGCGGCATCCTGACGGAAAGCCGCTGGCAACAGCAACAGGGCACGCTGCGGCAGATCCAGCAGCTGCAGGCGCAGCAACCGCGCTTCGCACAACTGCAGGCTTATTATCAACGGCTGATGGCCGCCGCCATCATCACGCCGCTGTTTCACTACCAGTATCAGATCAGCGCGCCGCCGCGCATGCATGGCGTCACGCTGACCGCTCACGGCTGGTTCGATTTTTGCCAGGCGTGGCTGCCGCCGCCGGTGGACGACGCCCCGGCCTGAGCCGAACCGCCCTGCGCCTGGCGGCCCTTTCTGCTACTATTGTCGCCGCAACGCAATTTTATCCTGCCGCCCGAATGTGTATCGGGAGAGGCCAAAGCCCAAAAAGGTGATTTTATGAAGCGCGCGGTTGTCGTTTTCAGCGGTGGACAAGACTCCACGACCTGCTTGATCCAGGCATTGCAACAGTATGACGAAGTTCACTGCGTCACGTTCGATTACGGCCAGCGCCATCGCGCCGAGATTGAAGTGGCTCAGGAGCTGTCGGTGGCCCTCGGCGCCAAGGCGCACAAGGTGCTGGACGTAACGCTGCTCAACGAGCTGGCCGTCAGCAGCCTGACGCGCGACAATATCCCGGTTCCCGCCTACGACCCCAATCAGAAAAATGCGCTGCCGAGCACCTTCGTGCCGGGCCGCAACATCCTGTTCCTGACGCTGACGGCGATCTACGCCTACCAGGTGGAAGCGGAAGCGGTGATCACCGGCGTGTGTGAAACCGATTTCTCCGGCTACCCCGATTGCCGCGACGAGTTCGTTAAAGCGTTGAACAAGGCGGTGACGCTGGGCATCGCCCGCGATATCCGCTTCGAAACGCCGCTGATGTGGCTGAACAAGGCCGAGACCTGGGCGCTGGCGGACTATTACCACCAGCTGGATCGCGTGCGCCAGGATACGCTGACCTGCTACAACGGCATCAAGGGTGACGGCTGCGGCGAGTGCGCCGCCTGCAACCTGCGCGCCAATGGCCTGACGCAGTATCGCGCCAATCAGGCGGAAGTGATGGCCGCGTTGAAACAAAAGGCCGGTCTGGCCTGAGGCAGTGACGGCGGCAGCTTCTGCCGCCCGTTCTCCCCCTGTTTACCGTGAGTTTTCCTGCGGCACAAGCGCCTCCAGATGCGCACGCAGTTCCCCCTCGAGCGGCAGCGCACGCTGCGTTTTCAGATCGACGCACACGAAAGTCAGCAGCGCGTCGGCCACCGGCGTCCCCGCCGGATCCTGCGTCACCTTTTGGCTCAGCACGCCGCTCTTGCCGTTGAGCTGCACCATCTGGCTGTCGATACGCAGCTTATCCCCCAATACCGCCGGGCTGCGGTAATTGATATTGATGTTCACCACGATGAAAGCGATGTTGTTTTCCGTCATCCAGCGGAACCCGGCCTCGTTCTCCAGCCACTCCCAACGCGCCTCTTCCAGAAACTCCAGATAGCGAGCATTGTTAACGTGCTGGTAAACATCAAGATGATAACCGCGAACTTTGATAAAGGTTTGCATAGGGAACGATCGCTCCTGCCTGGTGATTACAGAAAGAGGGAGCCGCGCTGGCTCCCTCGCCCGTTTGGTCAACGCGCCAAACTGGTAAGACCTGTAAAATGTAGCAGAGGAGTTTCGGCCTCAGCGGCATTTTGCCACGCAGCCGCGACCGGGATCACATTTTCAGCCGGGCGCGGTTCTTCTCAAACAGCGCCGGCCCGATGCCCGGCACCTCCTGCAACTGCTCAACCTGGGTGAATGGCCCATTCTGCTCGCGGTAGCGCACGATGCCTTCCGCCTTCTTCAGGCCGACGCCGCTCAAGGCGGCGGCCAGCTGTTCGGCGGTAGCCTGATTGATGCTGACCGCCGTTTCTTCGGCCACCCTGGTCATCGTCTGTTGCCCGCCATTGCTCGTCGGCGTTGAGAGCATGGGCGCCGGCGCCTCGGTTTTTTCCGCCGCGGCGCCCGGCCCAGCCAGGCATAACAACAGCGCGGTCAGCGCGGCGTTAACGTGACGACGGTAACCGAAAAACGCTTTTTTCTCTGAATGTTGCATGCTGTATCCTCCTTGTGTGTGACAGCACGGTTACCTTGCCGCGGCGGCGGATATTCAGCAATCGGCGGATATCAGATGTGGAAAAGGCCGCGAAAGCGGCCTTTGTTTGTTGCACTGCGTTGCAGAAAAATGCGGCGATTACTGAGGCTGTTGCTCAGCGGCGCCCATTTTGATCTCGGCTTCTTTACGCAGGCTCGCCAGCAGCGAATCGAAGGAGACGCCGGTCGCGCCCTCTTCCATCTTGCCAACGAAGGTTTTCATTTCGTCTTCCGGCAACGTGCCTGGCTTCACCGCATCGAGCGCGATCAGCACCACGTTGTCCTGACGATCCTGCGACATGCCGTATACCGGTTTACCGTCCTGCGGGTGCGGCAGCGCGAACACGCTCTCTACCAGCTGGCTGTCTTCCGGCGCGCGCGCCATCTTCTGCACGGCGCCAAAGCTCAGGCCGGCGGCTTTCATCGCCTCGTCGCCCTTGCCCTGCTTCAGCTCAACCAGCAGCTTCTCGCCCTGCAGTTTCGCTGCCTGCAGCGCCTTGTTGCGCTTCACCAGTTCCGCCACGCGGTCTTTCACCTGGTCGAACGGTTCGATGCCTTCCGGCTTGTGGCCGCTCACGCGCACCACGAAGGCGCGGTCGCCGTCTACGGTGATCACGTCGGAGTTGCTGCCCGGCGCGCCGTTCTCGCCGATCAGCGAGCCGTCGAAGATCGCCTGCACGACCGGCTTGAAGTTCAGCGCGGCAGGAATGTTGTCACGGGTGAACCAGTCGCTTTGCGCCGCTTTCACGCCGGCCGCTTCTTCAGCCGAGGCCAGAGATTCGTTGTCGCTGGTCGCCGCTTCGCTCACCTTCTGCTGCAGCGCGTAATACGCGTCTACCGCTTTCTCCTGCTGCACCTGCTTGGCGATGGCGTCATGCACTTCGCTCAGCGGCTTCACTTTCTCAGGTTCGATATCGTTCAAACGCACGATCAGGTAGCCGACGGAAGACTTCACCACGCCGGACAGCTGCCCTTTCTCGGTCAGGTTAGCCTGCTTCAGTTCGTCGGCGGTGGTTTCCGGCTCCAGCCAACCCAGCTCGCCGCCGGTGCGGCGTGAGATGATATCGGTGGATTTCTCTTTCGCCAGCGTGGCGAAATCGGCGCCCTTCTTCAGCTCGTCCAGCGCCGCGTTGGCTTCCGCCTCGGTTTTCAGCTGGATCACGCTGTAGTTTTTACGCTCCGGCTGGCCGTAGCTGCTCTTGTGCTGGTCGTAGTAAGCGCTGATGTCTTCTTCGCTCACTTTCACCTTGTCCTGCATGGACGCAGCGTCCAGCGGGATATAGCTCACCTTCACCTGCTCAGGTGCGATGAAGCTGTTCTTGTTCTGATCGTAATACGCCTTCAGTTCGTCGTCGCCGGCGCTCTGTTTCGCCTGCAGCGCTTTCAAATCGATGGTCGCCAAGCGCACGTCGCGCTCCTGCAGCACCAACGCCGCCATGGCTTGCGATTCAGACGGCAGCACGAAGCCGGAATCGCCGAAGGCCTGGATCACCTGCTGATTGACCAACTGCTGGCGCATCGACTGCGCGAAGTTGTCGGCGGTGTAGCCCATGCGGCCGATCAGGTCGAGGTATTTGGCGTTATCGAACTGGCCGTTGGTCTGGAAGTAAGGCGCCTTGCGGATGGCGTCCTTGATCTGATCGTCGCTGACCGCCAGGCCCAGCTTCTTGGCGTACTGGTCGAGCAGCATGTTGTCGATCAACTGGGACAACACCTGACGGCGCATCTGCTGCATATAGCCTTCGTTGCCGGCCAGCGCGGAGAACTGGTCACCCAGCTGCTGCTGCATGCGGCTACGCTCGCTTTGGAAAGCCTGTTCCAGCTGAGCGCGCTCGATCGTCTGACCATTTACTTTCGCAGCATAATCGCCGGAGCCGCCGATCAGGTAGTTACCCACCCCGGTCAGAACGAATGACAGGATGATCAGGGCCAGGATGATTTTGAGCACGACGTGATTAGCAGCCGCGCGTAAATTGTCCATCATAGTGTGACAACACTCCGCTGTGATGTGGATTAACAACCCTTGTGCAGGCGCGTTCCCTGCGACAAAAATAAAAAAAGCGCATCAGTCCGATGCGCCTTGTATCTTACCTTACCAGCACCGCTGCGTCAGGTGATTGTTTATTACAAAACCCTGTTACGCTAAACGGTTAGACGCTAAATCAGTTTACAGCGTCTTTCAGCGCTTTCCCTGCACGGAAGGCCGGTACTTTGGCTGCCGCGATTTTGATCTCTTTACCGGTCTGCGGGTTGCGGCCGGTACGAGCCGAACGTTCACGCACAGTGAAGGAACCGAAACCTACCAGAGCCACGTCATCCCCTGCTTTCAGAGAGTCGGTAACGGAAGCGATTACTGCGTCTAAAGCACGTCCCGCTGCCGCTTTGGAAATATCAGCACCTGCGGCAATCTTGTCGATCAGTTGTGACTTATTCACTCTATCATCCCCTCTAGAATTCTATCGTCGCACCGAAAAATCCCTACGGTTGCGACAGCGCAGCTGTTATATCAATCCCATCGAACCTTGGCAAGCCACCGACTGCGTGGCAAAACGCGGGCCGACAGAGATCTAACTTAGCGGTACAAAAAAATACTGGCAAGTCCGAAATGGCTTGCCAGTATAAGTTTTATCAATGGTTTTTGCGATTCGTCACTATTTTGCCGCTACCGGCAGTGCGCCGAAGGCCGGGTTTTGCAACGCAATGTTCAAAACTTCATCGATTCGCTGCACCGGATGAATCTCCAGATCGGCGATAACATTGTCCGGAATCTCTTCCAGATCGCGCTTGTTCTCGTAAGGGATCAGCACGGTTTTGATGCCGCCACGATGCGCCGCCAACAGCTTTTCTTTCAGGCCGCCGATCGGCAACACCTGACCGCGCAGCGTGATCTCCCCGGTCATCGCCACATCGGCGCGTACCGGGTTGCCGGTCAGGCAGGAGACCAGCGCGGTGCACATCGCAATACCGGCGCTCGGGCCGTCTTTCGGCGTCGCCCCTTCCGGCACGTGCACGTGGATGTCGCGTTTCTCGTAGAAATCGGCGTTGATGCCCAATTTCTCCGCGCGCGCGCGCACCACGGTCAGCGCCGCCTGAATCGATTCCTGCATCACTTCACCCAGGGAACCGGTGTAGGTCAGCTTGCCTTTACCCGGTACGCAGGCGGTTTCGATGGTCAGCAGATCGCCGCCCACTTCCGTCCACGCCAGCCCGGTGACTTCGCCCACGCGGTTTTCGGTATCCGCACGGCCGTAATCGACGCGCTGCACGCCCAGGTAATCCTTCAGGTTGTCGCCGTTGATCTCGAGATGCTTGAGCTTCTTGTCCATCAGCAGCGTTTTCACCGCTTTACGGCACAGCTTGGAGATTTCACGCTCCAGGCTGCGCACCCCGGCTTCGCGGGTGTAGAAGCGAATGATGCCGATGATGGCGCTGTCGTCGACCGTCAGCTCGCCTTTTTTCAGCGCGTTGCGCTCAAGCTGCTTCGGCAGCAGGTGCTGCTTGGCGATGTTGAGCTTCTCGTCCTCGGTGTAACCCGACAGGCGGATCACTTCCATACGGTCCAGCAGCGGCGCAGGAATGTTCATCGAGTTCGAGGTGGCGACGAACATCACGTCGGACAGATCGTAATCCACTTCCAGGTAGTGGTCGTTGAACGCCACGTTCTGTTCCGGATCCAGCACCTCCAGCAGAGCGGAGGCCGGATCGCCGCGCATGTCGGAAGACATCTTGTCGATCTCATCCAACAGGAACAGCGGGTTCTTCACCCCAACCTTGGCCATCTTCTGGATCAGTTTGCCCGGCATCGAACCGATGTAGGTACGACGGTGGCCGCGGATTTCCGCTTCGTCACGCACGCCGCCCAGCGCCATGCGCACGTACTGGCGGCCGGTCGCTTTGGCGATCGACTGCCCCAGCGAGGTTTTACCCACGCCCGGCGGCCCCACCAGACACAGGATCGGCCCCTTGATTTTGCTGACGCGGCTCTGCACCGCGAGGTACTCGAGAATGCGATCCTTGACGCGCTCCAGGCCGTAGTGATCGGTATCGAGCACTTCCTGCGCCTTGTTCAGGTCTTTTTTCACCTTGCTGCGCGCATTCCACGGCACCTGCAGCATCCAGTCGATGTAGCCGCGCACCACGGTCGCTTCCGCCGACATCGGCGACATCATCTTCAGCTTTTGCAGTTCCGCTTCGGTTTTCTCGCGCGCCTCTTTCGGCATTTTCGCCGCATCGATCTTGCGCTTCAGCGCTTCGTGCTCGTCCGGCGCGTCGTCCATCTCGCCCAGTTCTTTCTGAATCGCCTTCATCTGCTCATTCAGATAGTACTCGCGCTGGCTCTTCTCCATCTGCTTCTTGACGCGGTTGCGGATGCGTTTCTCGACCTGCAGCAGGTCGATCTCCGATTCCATCATCGCCATCAGGTATTCCAGGCGCTCGGTGATGTCGGACATCTCGAGCACCGACTGCTTGTCGCTGAGTTTCAGCGGCATGTGGGCGGCGATGGTGTCCGCCAGGCGCGCGGCGTCGTCGATGCTGTTCAGTGAAGTCAGCACCTCCGGCGGGATTTTTTTGTTCAGCTTGATATAGCCTTCAAACTGATTGATCGCGGTGCGCACCAGCACTTCCTGCTCGCGCTCGTCGATCGACGGCGACTCAAGGTATTCCGCCTGCGCGGCGAAATGCTCACCGCTGTCGGACAGCGTGGTGATGCGCGCGCGCTGCAGCCCCTCGACCAGCACTTTTACCGTGCCGTCCGGCAGCTTCAGCATCTGCAGGATCGACGCTACGGTGCCAACCGAGAACAAGTCGTTAATGCCAGGTTCATCCGTTGAGGCCTCTTTCTGTGCCACCAGCATGATCTTCTTATCGTGATCCATTGCGGCTTCGAGGCACCGAATCGATTTTTCCCGGCCAACAAATAACGGGATCACCATGTGCGGATAAACCACCACGTCGCGCAATGGCAGAACGGGGATTTCAATGCGTTCGGAACGCTCAGGGTTCATAGAGCTCTCTCTTAGTTTAATTTCCGCCAGGTTGAGGGGGAATCTCATGAGACGCAAGCATCTAACGTTTCATAAAATCTGGTTAACGAGTATATGGGGATGAATCTCTTACATTCAACGGCAAGAATGCAGGAAAAAGAAATGGGGGATAAAATCCCCCATTTTGCTGATAACGCCCTGGTTTGACTGGCTAATTATTCGCCAGACGCCTGAGCTTCCGGCTTGCCGTAAATCAGCAGCGGTTTGGATTGGCCGGCGATGACCGACTCGTCGATCACCACTTTGTCTACGCTGTCCATCGACGGCAGATCGTACATGGTGTCGAGCAGCGCGCCTTCCACGATGGAACGCAGGCCGCGGGCGCCGGTCTTGCGCGCCATGGCTTTCTTGGCGATGGCGTTCAACGCTTCGTCGCGGAACTCCAGCTCCACGCCTTCCAGGTTGAACAGCGCCTGATACTGCTTGGTCAGGGCGTTCTTCGGCTCTTTCAGGATCTGAATCAGCGCGTCTTCGCTCAGCTCGCTCAGGGTCGCCACCACCGGCAGACGGCCGATGAACTCAGGGATCAGGCCGAACTTGATCAAATCTTCCGGTTCGGCCTGCAGCAGCAGTTCGCCTTCGGTCGCCTTCTCGGACTCGCCCTTGACGGTCGCGCCGAAGCCGATGCCGGAGCCGGTGTTGACGCGCTGGCCGATCACCTTATCCAGGCCGGCGAATGCGCCGCCGCAGATAAACAGGATCTTGGAGGTATCGACCTGCAGGAACTCCTGTTGCGGATGCTTGCGCCCACCCTGCGGCGGAACCGCGGCGATGGTGCCTTCAATCAGCTTCAGCAGCGCCTGCTGCACGCCCTCACCCGAGACGTCACGCGTGATCGACGGGTTGTCGGACTTGCGGGAAATCTTATCGATTTCATCGATATAAACGATGCCGCGCTGCGCTTTCTGCACGTCATAGTCACATTTTTGCAACAGCTTCTGGATAATATTTTCCACGTCCTCGCCCACGTAACCGGCTTCGGTCAGCGTGGTGGCGTCGGCCATGGTGAACGGCACGTCCAGGAAGCGCGCCAGCGTTTCCGCCAGCAGGGTTTTGCCGCTGCCGGTCGGGCCGATCAGCAAGATGTTGCTCTTGCCCAACTCGATACCGTTGCTGGTATCGCCGTTGCGCAGGCGTTTGTAGTGGTTGTACACCGCAACCGCCAGCACTTTCTTCGCCTGCTCCTGGCCGATGACGTAGTCATCCAGGTGGTGGCGGATCTCGTGCGGCGTCGGCAGCGCACTGCGCTCACGATGCGGGGCAACTTCTTTAATCTCTTCGCGAATAATGTCGTTACACAGATCGACACATTCATCGCAGATATACACTGACGGCCCGGCAATCAGCTTACGCACTTCATGCTGGCTTTTGCCGCAAAAAGAGCAGTACAGCAGCTTTCCTGAACCGTCTTTGCGCTTATCTGTCATCAGTCAAACCTCTTCTTTAGTCTTGTCCCGCAGGAAAATCACGGCGGCAGTGCGCCCAAACTCATATCGGGAACGCCGAGTGGCCACAGCAGAGCGAGCCCCTGCCCACTCTGATTACTATAGTCCATCGGCGCCGCGTGGTTCTAGCTGCGGTGTGTCAGAATGCCGTCAACCAGGCCGTATTCCACAGCTTCTTCCGCGGTCATAAAGCGATCGCGCTCGGTGTCGCGCTCGATCTGCTCCAGCGGCTGGCCGGTATGTTCCGCCATCAGTTCGTTCATGCGCGCTTTCACCTTGAGGATTTCGCGCGCGTGGATTTCGATGTCCGTCGCCTGGCCCTGGTAGCCGCCCAGCGGCTGGTGAATCATCACGCGCGAGTTCGGCAAGCAGAAACGTTTGCCTTTGGCGCCCGCGGTCAGCAGGAAGGAGCCCATCGAGCACGCCTGCCCCATACAGATGGTGCTGACGTCCGGCTTGATGAACTTCATGGTGTCGTAAATCGACATGCCCGCGGTGATCACCCCGCCCGGCGAGTTGATGTAGAGGAAAATGTCTTTTTCCGGGCTTTCCGCTTCGAGGAACAGCATTTGCGCCACGATCAGGTTGGCCATGTGATCTTCCACCTGGCCGGTCAGGAAAATGATGCGCTCTTTCAGCAGGCGGGAATAGATGTCGTAAGAACGCTCCCCGCGTGAAGTCTGCTCTACCACCATCGGCACCAGCGCCATGTTCGGTGCAAATTGATCTCGTTCGCCACTGTATGACATTACCGTCTCCTAATAGAAATTGCCTTGGCGGCCAGGGTGTCACCCTAATACGCCGATTCTACTTGAGAACGGCCATGATGACTATGCTCAAGCATTCGACCCGCGCCGCACGTACCCGACGGTTATTTCATCCCGCGCACTTTGGCAAACAGCCCCAGAATTATTCTTTACAGATTGGGGGATCCCGGCGCGATTTCAAGCCCAGAGGCCGATTTTCTCCGCGCGCCGAAAACGATGCCGTTAATCTGACCGTTATCATGCCAGCCAGTTCCCCAGTCAACAGGGTAAATATAGTGCATATTGCCCCGCTTAACCTGAGATTAATCAGCAACGTGGCAAAAAGAAAAGCCCGCAACCTGAGGTTGCGGGCTTTTTCATCGTGCGCCGGTTCGCCAGGCGAAACCGGGGGCGCCGTTCATGGTGCCCGGCACGCCGGCATTACGCCTGTTGAGTCTGGTTCATCAGCTCGCTGAAGGTAGTGGCTTTTTCAGTCACTTTCGCTTTTGCCAGCAGGGCTTCAACCGCTTGCTCTTCCAGAGCCACGTTGCGCATGTTGTTCATCAGCTCTTTGTTTTTGCTGTAGAACTCGATGACTTCGCTCGGATCTTCGTAGGCAGAAGCCATTTCTTCGATCAGCGTCTTCACGCGGTCTTCGTCAGCTTTCAGGTCGTTGGTGCTGATCACTTCGCCCAGCAGCAGGCCAACCACTACGCGGCGTTTCGCTTGCTCTTCGAACAGCTCGCGTGGCAGTTCCAGCGCTTGCTTCTCGTTGCCGCCGAAACGCTGTGCAGCCTGACGACGCAGCACGTCGATTTCGCCGTCGATCAGGGCAGCAGGCACGTCGATTTCGTTCGCGCTCACCAGGCCGTCGATCGCCTGAGACTTGATGCGGTTACGCACGGCGCCTTTCAGCTCGCGCTCCATGTTCTTGCGAACTTCGGTGCGCAGGCCGGCAACGGAACCGTCCGCCACGCCGAAACGCTTGATGAACTCTTCGGTCAGCTCCGGCAGTTCGCGCTCTTCAACTTTCTTCAGCACGATAGCGAATTTGGCCGCTTTGCCCTTCAGGTTTTCCGCGTGGTAATCTTCTGGGAAGTTCACGTCGATGGAGAACTCTTCGCCCGCTTTGTGACCGACCAGGCCTTCTTCGAAGCCTGGGATCATGCGGCCCTGGCCCATTGCCAGTACGAAGTCGGACGCTTTGCCGCCTTCGAACTCTTCACCGTCGATAGAACCGGTGAAGTCAACGGTCACGCGATCTTCAGCTTCCGCTGCGCGATCGGTTTCTTTCCAGGTCGCCTGCTGCTTGCGCAGGGTGTCCAGCATCGCGTCGACGTCTTCGTCGTTCACTTCAACCACAGGTTTTTCAACTTCGATGTTTTCCAGGCCTTTCAGCTCAACTTCTGGATACACTTCGAATTCAACGGCGAAGGTGAAGTCTTCACCTTCTTTGTACTCGCCCGGCACGTAGTTTGGTGCGCCGGCCGGATTAATCTTTTCTTTGATGATCGCGTCAACGAAGCTGCGCTGCATCGCTTCGCCCAGCACGTCCTGACGAACAGAGGCGCCGTAACGCTGTTCCACGATGTTCATCGGCACTTTGCCTTTGCGGAAGCCGTCGATACGCACGCTTTTCGCTGCGTTGATCAGCTCTTTCTTCACCGCCTGCTTGATAGTATCAGCCGGTACAGTAATAGAGAGACGGCGCCCAAGGCCTTGAGTGGTTTCTACTGAAACTTGCATCTTGTTACCTCAAAAAAATCACAGTGCTCGGTCAACTCCGTTCCAAGAACCAGGACGGCTACAAATAAGAACCGAGTTCCCTGATGACAGAAGCGTCCCGAAACCATTCCGGAAAAATAAGACGCGACATTATAGCGGCGCATGCATGGCGAGTCGAGGAAAGCTAGGCGGCGCAGGCGCGCTAAAACTCACACTTTTGCCGATTCGATCGCCAAAAGGCCGCCAAAACAGACCGAACGTTGGCCACATTGCGCATCGGCCGTGTCGTCGTCAAAAACAGAAACGGCCCGCAGGCCGTTTCAAAATTCGTCAGTAGTAATACCCTAATTCAAGGGCAAAGTTCCACTGATACCTGAAAATTTCCCCCTCAGGCCAGCGTCCCGGCGCCGCGACACGGCGGCGAGGCCGGCACGGTATCCTGCAACCCTTCCCACTCTTTGAGCGTGTAGGTGTGCAGCGCCAGCGCGTGTACGCCGTCCGCCAGCTCCTCCGACAGCACGCCGTAGATGGAGCGGTGGCGCGTCAAAAAACGTTCGCCGACGAAGCGATCGCTGACCAATACCACTTTGAAATGGCTTTCTGAACCCGCCGGAACGTTATGACGATAGCTTTCATCAACGACTTCCAGATACGCGGGCTCAAACGCCGCCCTTAACTTTGCTTCTATTTGCTCGCGAATCATAGGATCTCCTTACAACACCGGCAGAGGACCGTGCCCATCTAGTTCAATATTAGCCGGTTTCCCCCCGTTTAGACCATCGCCGGGACAAATTTCTCTTTTCTGCGGTCAAATGATGAGCGTCATCCCCGCCGCTTGGGGGATTATCCGATTGAGCGGGCCAAAAAAGCGTGTTTTTATCAACGGCAGGTAAAAATTTGTCACTCAGGCGCCTTCCGCGCTTCCACCGCACGGCGGCGATGCTATGATGTCGGCAATTTGTTGTCGGCTATCCCGCTCTGATTATTGCTAAATCCATCGAGAATGAGACAGAAAACATGTTAAAGAAACTTTGTCTTCCTTTGCTGGCCGCCCTGCTGCTGGCCGGCTGCGCGACCAGCAGCAACACCCTGAACGTCACGCCGAAAATCGTTCTGCCGCAGCAGGATCCTACCCTGCAGGGCATCACTGTCAGCATCAACGGCGCGGATCAGCGCACCGACCAGGCGCTGGCCAAGGTGAACCGCGACGGCCAGTTGGTCACGCTGACGCCATCGCGCGATCTGCGTTTCCTGCTGCAGGAAGTGCTGGAGAAACAGATGGGCGCACGCGGCTACATGATCGGTGCCGACGGCCCGGTGGCGCTGCAAATCGTCGTCAATAACCTGTACGCGGACGTCTCCGAAGGCAACCTGCGCTACAACATCACCACCAAAGCCGACATCTCGATCATCGCCCAGGCGAAGAACGGCAACAAGCAGGTGAAGAATTACCGCTCGACCTATAACGTGCAGGGCGCCTTCACGGCCACCAACGAGAAGATCACCGACGCCGTCAACTCCGTGCTGGGCGACGTGATCGCCGATATGGCCCAGGACACCAGCGTCAACGATTTCATCAAGCAAAACGCGCGCTAATCGCTGCGCCTTGTGCCGCCCGGCGGATCGGGCGGCGCAGACAGGGAACTCATGTCGAAACACTATCTGAACATTTTCACCCAGCGTAACTCCGCCATTCTGCTGCTGCTGGGCTTCGCGTCGGGTCTGCCGCTGGCATTGACCTCCGGCACGCTGCAAGCCTGGATGACCGTCGAAAATATCGATCTGAAAACCATCGGCATCTTCTCGCTGGTGGGCCAGGCCTACGTCTTCAAATTCCTCTGGTCGCCGTTCATGGACCGCTATACCCCACCGTTCCTCGGGCGGCGGCGCGGTTGGCTGCTGGTCAGCCAGCTGCTGCTGGTGGCGGCGATCGTGGCGATGGGCTTTATGCAGCCCGCGCAGCACCTGTGGTGGCTGGCGGCGTTGGCGGTGCTGGTGGCGTTCTGCTCCGCCTCGCAAGATATCGTGTTCGACGCCTACAAGACCGATCTGCTGAAAGCCGAAGAGCGCGGGGCGGGCGCGGCGATCTCGGTGCTGGGTTACCGGCTGGCGATGCTGGTTTCCGGCGGCCTGGCGCTGTGGCTGGCGGATCGCTATTTCGGCTGGCAAGCCACCTACTGGCTGATGGCCGGATTGATGCTGATCGGCGTGGCCGCCACGCTGCTGGCGCCGGAGCCGGACGAAAGCATCCCGGCGCCGCGCACCATGGAACAGGCGGTCGTCGCGCCGCTGCGCGATTTCTTCGGCCGCAACAACGCCTGGCTGATCCTGCTGCTGATCGTGATGTACAAAATGGGCGACGCCTTCGCCGGCAGCCTGAGCACCACCTTCCTGATCCGCGGCGTGGGGTTCGACGCCGGTGAAGTCGGGCTGGTCAACAAAACCCTCGGCCTGTTCGCCACCATCGTCGGCGCCCTGTTCGGCGGTGTGCTGATGCAGCGTCTCAGCCTGTTCCGCGCGCTGATGCTGTTCGGCGTCCTGCAGGCGGTCTCCAACCTCGGGTATTGGATTCTGGCGGTGACCGACAAGAGCCTGCTCACCATGGGCAGCGCCATCTTCCTCGAAAACCTGTGTGGCGGCATGGGCACCGCGGCCTTCGTGGCGCTGCTGATGACGCTGTGCAACCGTTCGTTCTCCGCCACCCAGTTCGCGCTGCTGTCGGCGCTGTCCGCCGTGGGGCGCGTCTATGTCGGCCCGATCGCCGGCTGGTTCGTCGAAGCCCACGGCTGGCCGTTGTTCTACCTGTTCTCTATCGCCGCCGCCCTGCCCGGCTTGCTGCTGCTCGGCATCTGCCGTCAGACGCTGGAGCACACCCAGCAGCATGGCGACTTCATGCCGCGCACCGAGTTTTCAGAATCTTACCGTTGGGCACTGCGCCTGCTGACGCTAGGCTGTTCGCTGTTGGGCCTGTGGTTGCTGTTGCTGATCGCCAATGCGCTGGACTGGACGCAGGCACCGCTGCTGGCCGATCGGCTGCTGCAAGTCGGCGCCGCGCTGAGCCTGCTCGGCGTCGCGATGGGCAGCACGCTGGATTACCTCGCCCTTCGCCGCACCCGTTTGGCATAATCTGACCGGCCGGCGATTTCGCCGGCCGAAAAAAAAGCGATCCGGGGGTATATTTATTTCGGTAAAAAAAGATAATCGGCGCGAAAATTATTTTTTTATCCGACTGCCGCGCTCGGAAATAAAATTAAATTCACCTTTAAGACACAATTATTTTACATTAAATAAACCTTTTCTTCGTATTTCCCCGTCGCGCATTTCTTCGCCAAATTCATCATACCTTTAGTTTTCCTTAACATACGGGCTGCTCGTCACGATTCAGCGTGCCAACGCGTTGTTGTCATTAGTAAATTGTCACGCAGGGTTACATCTGTGACCCCCTTAACAGAAAGTGTCAACAAGCCGCTGACACTCCCTTAAGCATGTTTACAGTACTGCAACCTTCCCGTAAAATGCCCGCACACATGAAACGACAATTGAGCCTTTGTTATTGAGGTCGTTAGATGAGACTTAAGAAATACAATAAAAGTATTGGGATGCTGTCATTAATCGCAGCCACTGTATTGCTCAGTGGTTGCGATATGGTTTTGATGAATCCCAAAGGAGCAATTGGTGTTGAGCAACGGACACTGATTATCACTGCAATCGCGTTGATGTTGATCGTGGTGGTGCCAGTTATCTTCATGGCGTTCGCCTTTGCCTGGAAGTATCGCGCTTCCAACAAAGACGCCAAGTACAGTCCGAACTGGGCCCACTCCAACAAGATCGAAGCGGTCGTCTGGACCATTCCTATCATTATCATCGCCATCCTTGGCACCATTACCTGGAAGACCACCCACGAACTCGACCCGTTCAAGCCGATTGTCACCGACAAGAAGCCGATGACGATCGAAGTGGTGTCGCTCGACTGGAAATGGCTGTTCATCTACCCGGAACAAGGCATTGCGACCGTTAATGAGCTGGCTTTCCCGAAAGATGTTCCAGTCGAATTCAAGATCACCTCTAACTCGGTAATGAACTCGTTCTTTATCCCGCAGTTGGGTGGACAGATTTATGCGATGGCCGGCATGCAGACCAAACTGCACCTGATCGGCAACGAAGCCGGTGCCTACAAAGGCATCTCCAGCAGCTACAGCGGCGCAGGCTTCTCCGGCATGAAATTCACCGCGATCGTTACCCCGACCGAAGGCGACTTCGATCAGTGGGTAGCCAAGGTGAAGGCATCGTCTAAAAACCTGAACACCACCGACGACTTTAACAAACTGGCAGAGCCGAGTGAAAACAACCCGGTTGAGTACTTTGCCGCTGTCAAACCGAATTTGTTCAAAGAAACAATTGCCAAATTCATGGGCGACATGGATATGCACAAGGGCGCTGGCGCGCACGAAGGCATGGACATGAGCCAAGGTATGGACATGGGTGAACATGCTGCTCACGCCGGAGCCGAGGAATAACTGATGTTGGGAAAATTAACACTTGATGCGGTTCCGTACCACGAACCGATCATCATGGTCACCGTAGCCGCAATTATTGTCGGGGGCCTGGCAGTGCTGGCGCTGCTGACATATTTCGGCAAATGGAAGTGGTTGTGGAGCGAATGGCTGACTTCGGTCGACCATAAAAAAATTGGTATCATGTACATCATCGTGGCGATGGTCATGCTGCTGCGCGGTTTCGCCGACGCAATCATGATGCGTAGCCAGCAGGCGTTGGCGTCCGCCGGCGAAGCCGGGTTCCTGCCGCCGCACCACTACGACCAGATCTTCACCGCGCACGGCGTTATCATGATCTTCTTCATGGCGATGCCTTTCGTGGTCGGCCTGATGAACGTCGTGGTGCCGCTGCAAATCGGTGCGCGCGACGTCGCCTTCCCGTTCCTGAACTCCCTGAGCTTCTGGTTCTTCGTGGTGGGCGTTGTGCTGATCAACATCTCCCTGGGGGTCGGTGAGTTCGCTCAGACCGGTTGGCTGGCGTATCCGCCGCTGTCGGGTAAAGAGTACAGTCCTGGCGTCGGGGTCGATTACTGGATCTGGAGTCTGCAGATTTCCGGTCTGGGTACCCTGCTGACCGGCGTGAACTTCTTCGCCACCATTCTGAAGATGCGTGCCCCAGGCATGCCTATGATGAAGATGCCGGTGTTCACCTGGGCGGCGCTGTGTACCAACGTCCTGATCATCGTTTCTTTCCCAATTCTGACCGTCACCATCGCGCTGCTGACCCTGGATCGCTATCTGGGCACCCATTTCTTCACCAATGATATGGGCGGCAACATGATGATGTACATCAACCTGATTTGGGCCTGGGGTCACCCAGAGGTGTATATTCTGGTTCTGCCGGTGTTCGGCGTGTTCTCCGAAGTCACCGCGACCTTCTCCAGAAAACGCCTGTTCGGCTATACCTCACTGGTATGGGCAACCATCGCGATCACCGTTCTGTCGTTCATCGTCTGGCTGCACCACTTCTTTACCATGGGGTCCGGCGCGAACGTTAACGCCTTCTTCGGTATCGCCACCATGATCATTTCCATCCCGACCGGGGTGAAAATCTTCAACTGGCTGTTCACCATGTATCAGGGCCGTATCAAGCTCAACTCCGCGATGCTGTGGACCGTTGGCTTCATCATCACCTTCTCCGTAGGTGGTATGACCGGCGTTCTGCTGGCGGTGCCGGGCGCGAACTTCGTGCTGCACAACAGCCTGTTCCTGATCGCTCACTTCCACAACGTCATCATCGGCGGCGTGGTGTTCGGTTGCTTCGCGGGCCTGACCTACTGGTTCCCGAAATCCTTCGGCTTCACGCTGAACGAAAAATGGGGCATCCGCGCGTTCTGGTTCTGGATCATCGGCTTCTTCACCGCCTTCATGCCGCTGTACGCATTGGGCTTTATGGGCATGACCCGTCGTATCAGCCAGAACATCAACCCTGAGTTCCACCCTCTGCTGCTGGTTGCAGCCGGCGGTGCGGCGCTGATCGCCTGCGGCATCCTGTGCCAGCTGATCCAGATCTTCGTCAGTATCCGTGACCGCGAACAGAACCGCGATCTGACCGGTGACCCATGGGGCGCTCGTACTCTGGAGTGGTCAACCTCGTCTCCACCGCCGTTCTATAACTTTGCCGTAGTGCCGCAGATTCATGACCGTGATGAATTCTGGGACATGAAAGAAAAAGGCGAAGCGTATAAGAAACCGGCTAAATACGAACCGATTCATATGCCTAAGAACACCGGCGCCGGCGTTATCATCGCCTTCTTCAGCCTGGTATTCGGTTTCGCAATGATTTGGGAAATCTGGTGGATGGCTCTGGCCGGCTTCATCGGTATGATCGTTGTCTGGATCGGCAAGAGCTTCGATCACGATGTTGACTACTATGTGCAGGTTGATGAAATCGAGCGCATTGAGAACCAACACTACGAACAAATCCGTAAAGCAGGCGTGAACCATGTCAACTGAAACTCTGACCAATCATAACGCAGCCCATGCAGAGCATGGGCACCACGACGCGGGAGAGACCAAAGTCTTCGGATTCTGGATCTACCTGATGAGCGACTGTATTTTGTTTGCGAGCTTGTTCGCGACTTATGCAGTCCTGGTGAACGGGACCGCTGGCGGTCCTACTGGAGCACACCTGTTCAAACTGGACTTCGTCCTGGTTGAAACCTTCCTGCTGCTGTTCAGCTCCATCACCTACGGCATGGCGATGATCGCCATGAACAAGGGGAAAGTGGCGGGCGTCAATCTCTGGCTGTTCCTGACCTTCCTGTTTGGTCTGGGATTCATTGGCATGGAGCTCTTCGAATTCCATGAATTTATCTCAGAAGGTTTTGGCCCGGATCGCAGCGCGTTCCTGTCCAGCTTCTTCGCGCTGGTCGGCACCCACGGTCTGCACGTAAGCGCAGGCTTGGTATGGATCATCGTGATGATGATTCAGGTGAGCAAGTTCGGCCTGACCGCGACCAACAAAACCCGCCTGATGTGCCTGAGCCTGTTCTGGCACTTCCTGGACGTGGTCTGGATCTGCGTATTTACCGTTGTTTATCTGCTGGGGGCTATGTCATGAGTCATTCATCCCATGAAACCTCTCACGGCGGCGCAAGCCACGGCAGCGTGAAGTCATACCTGATCGGCTTTATCCTGTCGATCATCCTGACGGTAATTCCATTTGCGATGGTAATGTACGGGAACGGTGGCAACATCTCCCATTCCACCATCCTGGCGGTTGTTGTCGGTATGGCGGTTATCCAGGTGATTGTTCACCTGGTTTACTTCCTGCACATGAACACCTCATCGGAAGAGCGCTGGAACCTGGTGGCATTGCTGTTCACCGCTATGATCATCGGTATCGTTGTTGTAGGTTCACTCTGGATTATGTACAACCTCAACATCAATATGATGGTCGATTAAGAGCTGAGCTGCACGTGATGATTAAGCAATACCTGCAAGTCACTAAACCAGGAATTATTTTCGGCAATTTAATTTCTGTCGTTGGGGGATTCCTGCTCGCTTCCAAAGGGAGCATCGACTATCCCCTGTTTCTCGCCACCCTGGTGGGTGTCTCGTTGGTGGTCGCGTCGGGCTGTGTGTTTAACAACTACATCGACCGTGACATCGACAAGAAAATGGAGAGAACGAAGAATCGGGTGCTGGTAAAAGGCCTGATCGCGCCGAGTGTCACCCTGGTTTATGCGACCGTTCTGGGTATTGCGGGCTTCGCGTTGCTGTATATCGCGGCCAACCCGCTGGCCATGTGGCTGGCGGTGATGGGCTTCGTGGTTTATGTCGGCGTTTACAGCCTGTACATGAAACGCCACTCGGTCTACGGCACGCTGATCGGCAGCCTGTCGGGCGCCGCGCCGCCGGTTATCGGCTACTGCGCGGTAACCAACGAGTTCGACGCCGGGGCATTGATCCTGCTGGCTATCTTTAGCCTGTGGCAGATGCCGCATTCTTATGCGATCGCTATCTTCCGCTTTAAAGATTACCAGGCGGCCAACATTCCGGTGCTGCCGGTGGTGAAAGGCATTTCCGTCGCCAAGAACCACATCACGGTCTACATCCTGGCATTTATGATCGCCACGCTGATGCTGACCCTGGTGGGCTACGCCGGCTACAAATACCTGATCGTCGCTGCGGCGGTGAGCGTCTGGTGGCTGGGCATGGCGCTGCGCGGTTACAAAACCGAAAACGACAGCGTCTGGGCGCGTAAACTGTTCGTGTTCTCCATCGTCGCCATCACCTCGCTGAGCGTGATGATGTCGATCGACTTCAGCGCCACGGCGGCGCCTGAAGCGCTGGTGACCTACGTTTGGTAAGCCAAATCATCTGTGAATGGGCCGCTTTTGCGGCCCATTTTATTTGTCACGCCGAAAAGCGGCCGAACTGTAATATCTGTTAAACAACATTCGATTTACCCCCCCTGCTCTGCACACTAAAATGACGCAGCTTTACAGAAATCATGCCATCAGGCGCTGTCTCAACGTCTGATGGCATGGTTTTTACCGAGGTTTGATGTGAACGATAATTCAATGACCCCGCAGGAGCGCCGCGCCACCTGGGGATTAGGCACCGTATTCTCCCTGCGCATGCTCGGCATGTTTATGGTACTGCCGGTGCTGACCACCTACGGCATGGCGCTCAACGGCGCCAGCGAAGCGCTGATCGGCATCGCCATCGGCATCTACGGCCTGGCGCAGGCGGTGTTTCAAATCCCGTTCGGCCTGGTGTCCGATCGCATCGGCCGCAAGCCGCTGATCGTCGGCGGCCTGCTGATCTTTGCCCTCGGCAGCGTGATCGCCGCCGCTACCGACTCGATCTGGGGCGTGATCCTCGGCCGCGCGCTACAAGGCTCCGGCGCCATCGCCGCCGCGGTAATGGCGCTGCTCTCCGATCTGACCCGCGAGCAGAACCGCACCAAGGCGATGGCGTTTATCGGCGTCAGCTTCGGCATCACCTTCGCCATCGCCATGGTATTGGGCCCTATCATCACCCACGCCTTAGGCCTGCATGCGCTGTTCTGGATGATCGCCGTACTGGCGCTGGCCGGCATTGTCATCACCCTGGCGGTGGTGCCTTCCGCCGACACTCACCTGCTGAACCGCGAGTCCAGCATCGTGCGAGGCAGCTTCCGCAAGGTGCTAAGCAACTCGCGCCTGCTGAAGCTCAACTTCGGCATCATGTGCCTGCATATCCTGCTGATGTCGAGCTTTGTGGCGCTGCCGCTGGCGATGGAAAAAGCCGGGCTGGCGGCCAGCGAGCACTGGATCGTCTACCTGGTCACCATGCTGGTGTCGTTCGCCGCCGTGGTGCCTTTCATCATCTATGCCGAAAAATATCGCCGCATGAAACAGGTGTTTATGGGCTGCGTGGCGGTGCTGTTCTGCGCCGAAGTGTTGCTGTGGCTCTCCGGCGCGCGCCTGTGGGGCATCATCGCCGGCGTTCAGCTGTTCTTCATAGCCTTCAACGTGATGGAAGCCATTCTGCCTTCGCTGATCAGCAAAGAATCGCCGGCCGGCTACAAGGGCACCGCGATGGGGGTCTACTCCACCAGCCAGTTTATCGGCGTGGCGATCGGCGGCAGCCTCGGCGGCTGGCTATACGGGTTGCAGGGCGCAGGGCTGGTGTTTATCGCCGGCGCCGTGTTGGCCGCGGTCTGGTTCCTGGTCAGCAGCACCATGAAAGAGCCGCCGTATGTCAGCAGCCTGCGCATTACGCTGTCGGAACTGGCGGTAAAGGATTCGGCGCTGGAAAGCCGCCTGAAGGCGCAGCCCGGCGTGGCCGAAGCGATCGTGGTGCCGGAAGAGCGCAGCGCCTACGTCAAGGTGGATACCAAGCAGACCAATCGCGGTCAGCTGGAAGCGCTGGTCAATTCGCTATAAAGCATCAGGGCCGGCAATGCCGGCCCCGTAGAGATTAATCGCGGAAGTTCTTGAACTGGAACGGCTGCCCCAGATCGCCGCCGCGCACCAGCGCCATCACGCTCTGCAAATCGTCGCGTGACTTGCCGGTCACCCGCACTTCTTCGCCCTGGATCTGCGCCTGCACCTTCAGCTTGCTGTCTTTGATCAGCTTGACGATTTTCTTCGCCACAGAGGTTTCAATCCCCTGCTTCAGCTTGGCTTCCACGCTGTAGGTTTTACCGCTGTGGGTAAACTCTTCCGGGATCTCCAGCGCGGCGCCGTCGATGCTGCGCTTGCTCAGCTTTTCGCGCAGAATATCGAGCAGCTGCTGCACCTGGAAATCAGACTCGGTGGCAACCTTGATGCTTTGATCTTTCTCGTTTAGCTCAAAGCTGGCCGGCACGTTGCGAAAATCCCAGCGGGTGCCGAGATCGCGGGTGGCATTCTCAACGGCGTTACGCACTTCCTGCATATCAATTTCGGAAACGATGTCGAAAGATGGCATACTTCTTCCTCCTGAATGAGTGCCTAATAGCTTAGGCGATTTTGATGCCGAGCATGATAACCGCTTTGCCGCCTCAGACAAAATCTGCTGAACGCACGCAGGGATAGCGCTTCGGGCTGCCATAAAGCCTATAGTTAATTCACGGTAATTGAGCGGTATTCCCGTGTTTCCAAGGAGACTGAATGAAAATAACCATTCTTGGTTGCGGCGCGCTCGGACAACTGTGGCTCTCCCGGCTGTATCAACAGGGCCACGATGTGCAGGGATGGCTAAGAGTGCCTCAGCCTTTTTGCGCCGTGAACGTGATAGAGCCGGAAGGCGTCTCGTTCAATCGCAATTTGCCCACCAACGATCCGGAGCACCTCGCGCAGAGCGAGCTGCTGCTGGTGACGCTGAAAGCCTGGCAGGTGTCCAGCGCGGTCAGCGCGCTGCTGCCGAAGCTGAACCCCCAGTGCGCCATTTTGCTGCTGCACAACGGCATGGGCACCCAGGAGGAGCTGCCGCCGAACGGCCAGCCGATCCTGCAGGGCACCACCACCCACGCCGCGCGCCACGAAGGCAGCACCATTATTCACGTCGCCACCGGCATCACCCACATCGGCCCCACCTCGCCGGCCGCCCAACACCTCAGCCACCTGGCGGAAGTGCTGCATCAGGCGCTGCCCGACGTCGCCTGGCACAACAACATCGCCTCGGCCAACTGGCGCAAGCTGGCGGTCAACTGCGTGATCAACCCGCTGACGGCGCTGTACGGCTGCCGCAACGGCGATCTGCAGCGCTACCCGGAACAGATCGAAACGCTGTGCCGTGAAGTCGCCAGCGTGATGGCGATGGAGGGCTACCACACCTCCTGCGAAGGTCTGATGCAATACGTGATGGACGTGATCCACAGCACCGCCGACAACGTTTCGTCGATGCTGCAGGATATCCGCAGCCAGCGGCACACCGAGATCGACTACATCACCGGTTACCTGCTGCGCCGCGCGCGCAGCCACGGCCTCACGCTGCCGGAGAATGCGCGGCTGTTTGAACTGATTAAACGAAAGGAAAATGAATATGAGCGTATCGGCGCTAGTCTGCCTGGCACCTGGTAGCGAAGAAATCGAAGCCGTCACCACCCTCGATCTGCTAGTGCGGGCGGGCGTAAAAGTCACTACCGCCAGCGTTGCCGGCGACGGCGAGCTGACTATCGTCTGTTCGCGCGGCGTCAAGCTGCTGGCCGACGCGCCGCTGGTGGCGATCGTCGATGAGCCGTTCGACGCCATCGTGCTGCCCGGCGGCCTGAAAGGCGCAGAATGCTTCCGCGACAGCCCGCTGCTGGTGGAAAAAGTGCGGCAGATGCATCTGCAGGGCAACATCGTCGCCGCCATCTGCGCGGCGCCGGCGCTGGTGCTGCAGCATCACGATCTGTTCCCGATCGGCAACATGACCGGCTTCCCGGGCCTGAAAGACCAGATACCGGCGGATAAATGGATGGAGCGCCGCGTGGTGTACGACGCGCGCGTCAACCTGCTCACCAGCCAGGGGCCGGGCACCGCGATGGAGTTCGCGCTGAAGCTGATAGACCTGCTGCTCGGCAAGGCCAAGGCGGCGGAGATCGCCGCGCAGCTGGTGCTGATCCCCGGGATGTACGATTATCGCGACAGTGAAGAAAACTGAATCAGCGATCGTAAACACGGGGCGCAGATCCGCGCCCCGTATCGCGTCAAAAACTGAGCTGGCTGGAGAAGCCCAAAACCAGACGCTCACTCGGCAGCGCGCCGGGTTTGATCACCGGCGTGCCGGCGAAAATGTCCGCAGCAAAACGCCCCTGATTCACCTGCAGGCCAATGACGCTCCCCGCCAACTGGCCGCCTTCCCCCTGTTGTTTGGCCAACTGCCCATAGTCGAATCCAATATAGGGTTGCAGCATGTCACGTTCCAACGTCAGCGTATTGCGCAGATACCCTCCGCTGCTGCCGATCAATTTGCTGTCGCCGCTAAACCCGCGCACCGTAGAACGATCGCCGATAAACGACTTATCCTGGATCGGCTGTGCGGCGCTTGCCCATTGCCCCGATAACTCCCCGAGATAACGCAGACGATGACCAAATGCATTGAAGGGTTTCAGCATACTGCCGCCCGCTCGCAGCTGCTGTTCGGCATGTGAGCTCCCCTTCCCGACGCCGGCAAGGGCGTCGGCGGTCAGCGCGATTTGCGCACGGGCGCCATAATAAAGATGGCTGACGCCCAGCTTCAGGCTGGTTAGCCGTGCGCTCTGCAAGGCAATCTCCGTGTCATTGAGGTAATAGCGGTAATGACGTTGCAGCAGTTGCGCATTCAACGACGTTTTCTCATTCATCCCGCGCGCCAACGTATAGTCAGCCTGCAGCCCCCAATACTGCGAACGGCCGTTATAGCGATAATCGGTGAAGTTGCCGGCGAAAGTCTGGTGATAGCGGCTGTCTCCGCCCAACGCGCTGAAGCGCCAGTATCCCCAAGGCAAGCTATAGTACAGGGCGCGGCTTTCATTGCCTTTGCCCGGCGGCGCCAGAATGCTGCGCGCCATCGACAGGTAAAAAACGTCGCCCAATGCGGTCAGATTATCGAGATACAGCGCGCCGCCGGTCTGATAACGCCCCGTAGAACGAACGCCGGCATCATCCGCCCAGGCGGTAAAACGCCAATATTTATCCTGTTGGCGCAGGATCTCGATATCGCTTTCGCCAGCTCGTTCGCCCGGAGCAATGCGGATATCGCTGATGACGCCCGGTATCCCCCCCATGTTCTCCAGCCCTTGCTCGATACTACGCAAATTCAGCACATCGCCGGCCGCAATGGGAAAAAGCGCATCGGGGCGGAAATAGGCGCTGCTGCCCGCCTGCATTTTCAGCTGACCGATGCGGCCATAATGCACACGAACCTTCAGTATCCCTGCCGTTACCTCTTGAACGTCGAGCTGCACCCGCGAAGTGATATAGCCTTGCGCTATCAGCGCGTTTTGCAGCTTTTTGCGCAACCTCGCCAACCCTTTCTCCCCCATACAGCGGCCACGGGCCGTATGCGCCAACTGTTTGAAAGCCGTGAGGCGTAGCGGCGCCGTCGCCGTTTCGACTTTATCGATCATCCAACACGGAGATTCGCTGATAAATATGTCCGCTTGCGCGTTTTGCTCCGGCTGCGGCGACAAAACAGGAGGGGTGGACGGTAACAGCTTGCGTTGCGTATCGCCGATGAGGCTTTCCTGGCTAACGCGTTGTTTGGCCGGCGCCGGCGTGGCTTCAGCGCGGCTGCAACAGCTGAACAGCACGCCCAGACAAAGAATAAGACATTCCCTTTTCATGCTCTCTCATCCATTCCCCCACCCTTGGGTGGGGGAAACGTTTGTCACATCCAATAAGACCAACCGTAAGGCCAGCCGAAACCGCCGTATCCCCAACCCCAGCTATTCGCGGGCTTGTTGATGTCGCGGCCGTTGTTGGTGACCGCGCCGGACGTGGAGCGCATCGTGCCTGAGTTGTTGAAAGAGACGCCGCGATGGCTGATATCGCCATAGGCTTCAATCCTGCCGTAGTTGCTGAAACTGGTGTCCGACAAGCTGATGGAAGAAGCGCGAGAAACGATGCTCCCGCGGTTGGTGATGGACGTTCCCTGGATCGCCGCGCCGTTTTGGGCTTCGATCACGCCATTGCCGGCGTTGAACAAGCTGGTGGCGTTGAGTTGCAAAGCCTGCGCGGATTGAATGCCGCCGGTATTGTCGACGCGGGTCGCCCGCAGTGTCAGCGCGCCGTTTTGCGTTTTGACGCTGCCGCGATTGTTCAGTTGGGTCGCATTCAGCCGTATTGCCCCGCCCTCAATGCGGCCGATATTGTCCAGCTGCGTTGCCGTCAGGGAGGCCGAACGCGCACTCACGTTCTTTTCATTTTGCAGCCGGGTAGCGCTGATGTTCAATTGCCCCTGTGAAGCGATATTTCCTTGATTGACCAGCGAGTCGGTACTGATGTCGGCGCCACCGTTTTTCGCCTGAATCTGACCGCGGTTGGCGATACCGACGGAAGCGCGAGATACGTTTTGAGCGCCGTTGCCGATTTGCACGCGTTCATCACTTCCCGCGTCGGTTTGGATACTGACGATGCTGACATTGTTCAACGAGGCGCCGGCGTTGGAGCCCGCCCCATTGGCATTGCCGCTATTGACGCCTACGCCGTTTTCATTGGCGACCAGCCTAATCTTGTTGGCATACATTCCCCCCAACTCGGCGACGTCGATCAATACTTCAGGCTTATCTTTAGACGCATCAACGCTATTGAAGCGGGATAGATCTGCCGAAACCGTTTTTTTCCCCGCCGAGACTAACAGGGCGTCCGCATGAACCGCCGCGCTGATTTCCGCCGTGCGCGCAATAACAGCCGTATAATCGACATCGCCCTTCGACAAGCCCTCCCCCTCGACTCGAATATTGCCTTGATTAACGTGGAAGCCGTTAAAAGCGCCGTCCTTGAACTGCAAATCGGCGGTAGTTAATACGCCGTTGCGGGCATTAATAAAACCGCAACCGTTGCAGGTAATGCCGGATTTATTGGCAATGACAACATCGGCACGTTGCCCGGCGACTTCTACCATCCCCTTCAAAATACTTTTATTTGCCGAATTCACTTCATTCAGAATTACCTTAGCTGCACGGCCCTCTAACTGAGCGTTCCCCACAACGGTTCCGGCCAATGACGTATTCACGCCCGCAAGGCTGTTATTTAAAATAGCGCCCTGAGCGCCAACGTCGAACTGCGTGTAAACGTTATGCGAGACACCGTCCGCACCCGCACGATTGATATTCACCACCGGCACCTGATTGATATGGTCAACCGATGCGCCCCCCGCCTGAGGTGCTATTTGCGCCAACAGCGGCGCGCTGGGCAACAGCAACGCCGCTGCCGACAACAGCAATGTCGTCTTATTCATTTTCATTAATCGCTCTCCTTAAATAATGTTGTCCATCCCTGCCAACCATTAACTGACGTTCAGACTAATGGCGAAAAACATTAATGGCCATAGGGATATCCTCCTTTGCAATGTGCATTACCCTGATAACCATAAAATACGAATGGCTTATGCTCAGCAAAAATATAATTTGCACAGTAAGAGAAAAACATGCGCAATCAAATGCCAAAACACAATTTCAATAGGGAGTCAGCAGATAAACGCCGACAGGGCTGCCAGCGTTCGATAACAATAATATCCATACCATCAAATAAAAAAATCAATAGATTTTTAATATATTGACTGAAGTGATTTTAATAAAAGGAAAAACAAGTTAAGTGTATTATTTAAAAAAAGGCGTAATAAGCAGGGTTATTTGGCGGGAAAATGCGCTTTGAAAGAAAACGGCCGGCGTCTGGCGACGCCGGCGGATAAATTACGGACGATAAACCTTCACGTTGCTGAAGCCTTGCTCCAGCAGGTACAGCGCCTGCAGGCGGCTCATCACGCCGCGCTCGCAGTACAGCAGGTAGGTTTTGCTCTGATCCAGATCGCCGAACTGGGTGCTCAGCTTGTAGAACGGCAGCGCTTTCACTTCAACCTGTTCCAGCTGCAGCGGCTTCTCTTCCTGCTCGTCGTTGGAGCGGATATCCAGGATCACCTCGTCGGCGCCGAAGGCCGCGACGGTTTCGACCTCGGTCACCTGCTCCTGCGCCTGCTCGGCGATGGAGCGGATATCGACGTTCTTCGCTTCGCTCACCACCCGGTCGAGAATGCTGAAATCGAAGTGGCTCTCTTCCTCTTCGATCTTGGCCTTGACGGCTTTCACCGTCGGGCTCTTCGAAATCACGCCGCAGTATTCCGGCATGGTTTTGGCGAAGTCTTCGGTGCCGATTTCGCGCGCCAGCTTGATGATGTGCTCTTTATCGTGCGAGATCAGCGGACGCAGGATCAGGGTATCGGACGCGTTGTCGATCAAGCGCAGGTTGGTCAGCGTCTGGCTGGAGACCTGCCCCAAGGCTTCGCCGGTCACCAGCGCCTGCACGCCGTAGCGTTCGGCCACTTGCGAAGCGGCGCGCACCATCATGCGCTTGAGCACCACGCCCATCTGGCCATCGTCAATCTTCTCCAGGATCTCACCCACCACCGGCTCGAAATCGATGGCGACGAAGCGCACCTTGTGCGAGCTGGCGAAGCGATTCCACAGGTAGTGCGCCACCTGCTTCACGCCGATCTCGTGCGCGGCGCCGCCCAGGTTGAAGAAGCAGAAGTGCACGCGACAGCCGCGACGCATCAGCATGTAGCTGGACACGCCCGAGTCGAAACCGCCGGAAATCAGCGACATTACGTCTTCCTGGGTGCCGACCGGGTAACCGCCGATGCCTTCGAGGCGGCGTTTGACCAGCATCAGCTTGTCGTCTTCGATCTCCAGGTTTACCGTAACCTGCGGGCGGGTCAGGTTAACGCGCGCGCTCTCGATATGCTGGTTCAGACCGCCGCCGACATAGCGCTCCACGTCCTGCGAGTTGAACGCCTGCTTGCCGCGGCGCTTGACGCGCACGCAGAAGGTTTTGCCTTCCAGCTGGGCGCGGTAGGCTTCCAGCGTCTGCTCGAAGATGTGGTGGATATCGGTATAAGCGCGATCTTCCACTTCCAGAATATGGTGGATGCCGGGAATGCGCGTCAGGGCGTCGGCGATGACCGGCCGCTGGTTTTCATCTTTGGCGCGAACTTCGATATGATCCCAGTGACGGACGACCGCCAGCGTTTCATCATACTGCTTCAGGACGTTGCGAATATTGGTCGAGAGAATCTTGATAAAGCGCAAGCGCACAGATTGGCTCTTGATGGTGATTTCCGGGAACAATTTAATGATAAACTTCATGGCGGTCTTTGTTGTCAGATAAGAATTACGGCGCGGAGTATATCACCATATCGCCGCGCTCTGCGCACAAAACCATACATGAGCGCCATGATTTGCTAATCAAGATCCGCTAGGATAGGCTCTGGCGCCACGGTTCACATGATGACGTAAAAAGAAAATTATGCCGAAAAAACCAGCACAATCAGCCAGTACAGAGCAAACAGCCAGCTTTGAAAGCGCCCTCGGCGAGCTGGAAAGCATCGTGACGCGTCTGGAATCAGGCGAACTGCCGCTGGAAGACGCGCTGAACGAATTCGAACGCGGCGTGCAGCTGGCGCGTCAGGGCCAGCAGAAACTGCAACAGGCGGAACAGCGTGTGCAGATACTTCTTAACGACAGCGCCGACGACGCGGCGCTGGCGCCTTTCACACCGGATACCGAGTAACCGACATGTCTGAGATCGCCCCAGCGGCCGCTTTTGCCGATCAACTGCAGATTTTCCGCCAGCGCGCCGATCGCGCGCTGCTGGACTTCATCGCCCCACTGCCGTTCAACGACGGCAACATGGTGGCGGCGATGCGTCATGGCGCCTTGCTGGGCGGCAAGCGCCTGCGCCCGTTCCTGGTCTATACCACCGGCCAGATGTTCGGCGTGTCGTTGGCCAACCTGGACGCGCCGGCGGCGGCGGTGGAATGCATTCACGCCTACTCGCTGATCCACGACGATCTGCCGGCGATGGACGACGACGATCTGCGCCGCGGCCAGCCGACCTGCCACATTAAATTCGGCGAAGCCAACGCGATCCTGGCCGGCGATGCGCTGCAAACGCTGGCGTTTTCGATCCTGGCCGATGCTGAAATGCCCGACGTGGCCCTGCGCGATCGGCTGGCGATGGTCTCCGAACTGGCGACCGCCAGCGGCGTAGCCGGCATGTGCGGCGGCCAATCGCTGGATCTGGAAGCCGAAGGCAAGCGCGTCGACCTGCAGGCGCTGGAGCAGATCCACCGCCACAAAACCGGCGCGCTGATCCGCGCGGCGGTGCGTCTGGGCGCGCTGAGCGCCGGCGAAGCCGGGCGAGCGGCGCTGCCGCAGCTGGATCGTTACGCCGCCGCGGTTGGCCTGGCGTTCCAGGTGCAGGATGACATTTTGGACGTTGTCGGTGAGACTGAAAAAATCGGCAAGCGCCAGGGCGCGGATCAACAACACGGAAAGAGTACCTACCCGGCGTTGCTCGGGCTTGACAGCGCGAAAGCAAAAGCGTGGGATCTCTATCAGGAAGCATTAGCTGCATTAGACACTTTGGCAGCGCAATCTTATAACACAGCGCCATTGCGAGCGTTAGCCAGCTTCATTATTGAACGCGACAATTAACGTGTGACGTTAACTCCTCTGATATGAGTATCGAATGAGTCTTGATATAGCCAAATACCCAACCCTGGCGCTAGCGGAAAACCCCGAGGAACTCCGCTCACTGCCCAAAGAGAGCTTGCCGAAGCTGTGTGATGAGCTGCGGCAATACCTGCTGAACAGCGTCAGTCGCTCCAGCGGCCACTTTGCCTCCGGGCTGGGTACCGTCGAACTGACGGTGGCGTTGCATTTCGTCTACAACACGCCGTTCGATCATCTGGTGTGGGACGTCGGCCACCAGGCCTACCCGCACAAAATTCTGACCGGCCGCCGCGACCGTATCGCCACCATTCGGCAAAAGAACGGCCTGCACCCCTTCCCGTGGCGCGCCGAAAGCGAATACGACGTGCTGTCGGTCGGCCACTCGTCGACCTCGATCAGCGCCGGCCTCGGCATGGCGGTGGCGGCGGAACGTGAAGGCAAAGGCCGCCGCACGGTGTGCGTGATCGGCGACGGCGCCATCACCGCCGGCATGGCTTTCGAAGCGATGAACCACGCCGGCGACATCAACCCGGACATGCTGGTGGTGCTGAACGATAACGAGATGTCGATCTCGGAAAACGTCGGCGCGCTGAACAACCACCTGGCGCAGCTGCTGTCCGGCAAGCTTTACTCCACCCTGCGCGAAGGCGGCAAGAAAGTGCTGGCCGGCGTGCCGCCGATCAAGGAGCTGGTGAAACGCACCGAAGAGCACCTGAAAGGCATGGTGGTGCCGGGTACGCTGTTCGAAGAGCTGGGCTTTAACTATATCGGCCCGGTAGACGGGCACGACGTGCAGGGGCTGGTTGCCACGTTGAAAAACATGCGCGATCTGAAAGGCCCGCAGCTATTGCACATCATGACCAAGAAAGGCCGCGGTTACGCGCCGGCGGAGAAAGATCCGATCAGCTTCCACGCGGTGCCGAAGTTCGATCCCGCCAGCGGCACGCTGCCGAAAAGCGCCGGCGGTCTGCCGACCTATTCGAAAATCTTCGGCGACTGGCTGTGTGAAACCGCCGCCAAAGACAGCTCGCTGATGGCGATCACGCCGGCGATGCGCGAAGGCTCCGGCATGGTGCAGTTCTCTCGTGACTACCCGCAGCAATATTTCGACGTGGCGATTGCCGAGCAGCATGCGGTCACCTTCGCCGCCGGGCTGGCGATCGGCGGCTACAAGCCGGTGGTAGCGATCTATTCCACCTTCCTGCAACGCGCCTACGATCAGTTGATCCACGATGTGGCGATCCAAAACCTGCCGGTGATGTTCGCCATCGATCGCGGCGGCATCGTCGGTGCCGACGGCCAGACTCACCAGGGGGCGTTCGATCTGTCGTTCATGCGCTGCATCCCGACCATGGTGATCATGACGCCGAGCGACGAGAACGAATGCCGCCAGATGCTGTACACCGGCTATCACTACAACGACGGCCCGAGCGCCGTGCGCTATCCGCGCGGCACGGGTACCGGCGCGGCGCTGGAGCCGCTCAACCTGCTGCCGATCGGCAAAGGCGTGGTGCGCCGCCAGGGGGAAAAGATCGCCATTCTCAACTTCGGCACCCTGCTGCCGGAGGCCGCGCAAGCGGCGGAGGCGCTCAACGCCACGCTGGTCGACATGCGCTTCGTCAAACCGCTGGACGAGCAGCTGGTGCTCGAACTGGCCGCCAGCCATGAAACGCTGGTCACGCTGGAAGAGAACGCCATCATGGGCGGCGCCGGCAGCGGCGTCAACGAACTGCTGATGGCCAAACGCCGTCCGGTGCCGGTGCTGAACCTCGGCCTGCCGGACAGCTTTGTCTCGCAGGGCAGCCAGGAAGAACTGCGCGCCGATCTGGGGCTGGACGCCGCCGGCATTCAGCGCCAAATCGAAACCTGGCTGGCGCAGTAATCGCCACTCGCGCCTGAAAAAACGCCTCCGCTCTCGGGGGCGTTTTCGTTTCCGCCCTCCGGGATCCGCGCTACAGTTACTGTCTGAGCTTTCGAATGGGAGGCAAGCATGAAGTACCTGAAACTGGGCAACACCGATCTGAACGTCTCGCGCATCTGCCTGGGTTGCATGACCTACGGCGAACCGAACCGCGGCAATCACGCCTGGACGCTGCCGGAAGAGAGCAGCCGCCCGCTGCTGAAACAGGCGCTGGAAGCCGGCATCAACTTTTTCGATACCGCCAACAGCTATTCCGACGGCAGCAGCGAGGAGATCCTCGGCCGGGCGCTGCACGACTATGCGCGCCGCGAAGACGTAGTGGTCGCCACCAAGGTGTATTTCCCGCTGAGCAACCTGGAGCGCGGTTTGTCGCGCGCCAACATCATGCAATCCATCGACGACAGCCTGCGGCGCCTGGGCACCGACTATGTCGATTTGCTGCAGATCCACCGCTGGGATTACGAAACGCCGCTGGAAGAGACGCTGGAAGCGCTGCACGACGTGGTGAAAGCCGGCAAGGCGCGTTACATCGGCGCCTCCTCGATGTACGCCTGGCAGTTCGCCAAGGCGCTGTATACCGCCGATCTGCACGGCTGGACGCGCTTTGTTAGCATGCAGGATCAATACAACCTGATTCAGCGCGAAGAAGAGCGCGAAATGCATCCGCTGTGTACCGCCGAAGGCATCGCCGTGCTGCCGTGGAGCCCGCTGGCGCGCGGCCGCCTGACCCGCCCCTGGGGCGAAACCACCGCGCGGCTGGTTTCCGATCAGTTCGGCAAGAGCCTGTACGAGGAAACTGAAGGCATCGACGCCATTATCGCCGAGCGCGTCGCCAGCCTCGCCGACGAACGCGGCGTTTCACGCGCGCAGATCGCGCTGGCCTGGCTGCTGAACAAGCCGGCGGTCAGCGCGCCGATCGTCGGCGCTTCACGCAGCGAGCAGTTGGATGACGCCATCGCCGCGGTCGATTTGAGTTTGTCGCCGCAAGAGGTCGCAGAACTGGAGACGGCTTACGTGCCGCATCGGGTGACGGGATTTGAATAAGAGAAGCGGGCGCAAAACGGCGCGCCCGTCTGTCAGAACAGCCCGATCGGCCAGTGGTGCCCAATCAGGTAGATGATGCCGGCGGACAGCACGCCGGCGATGATATCGTCGACCATGATGCCCATGCCGCCATGCACGTTGCGGTCGAACCAGCGGATCGGCCACGGCTTCCACATGTCGAGAATGCGGAAGATAACGAAACCGGCGGCGACCCAGCGCCAGTCGTTGACCGGCAGCGCCATCAGCGTGATCCACATGCCGACGAACTCGTCCCAGACGATGCTGCCGTGATCGTGCACCTTCATGTCTTTTGCCGTGCGGTGGCAAATATAGACGCCGATGCAGATGCTGAACATCACCGTCAGCGAGTAGAGCTGCCACGGCAGCTGGAGCAGCAGCAGCCAAAACGGGATCGCCGCCAGCGATCCCATGGTGCCCGGCATCACCGGCGACAAACCGCTGCCAAACCCGGTGGCCAGCAGGTGCCACGGATTGCTCATCCGCAGCCGGCGCTTGGCTTCATCCATGGGTGCCCGGCTCCGCGTTGAAATGATCGAACCCAGCCCAGTCCAGCTCTACCGCCTCATCGTCGCGATAATAGCGGATGCCTTCAGACAGCGGGCCAATTTGGCCGATACAGGTGTAGTCGGCCCCGAGGTGGCTCAACGCCACTTCCAGCGCGCCGCGGTTGATCTCCGGCACGGTGAAGCACAGTTCGTAATCTTCACCGCCCGCCAGCGCCCAGCGCAGCGCCTGTTCGGCATCGGCGTGGCTGCTCAGCGCCTGCGACATCGGCAGCTCGTCCAGCACGATGCGTGCGCCACAGTCGCTGGCCTTAAGGATATGCTTCAGATCGGAAATCAGGCCGTCGGAGATGTCGATCGCCGAGCTGGCCAGATCGCGCAGCGCCTGCCCCTGCAACACCCGCGGCTGCGGCCGCAGATGGCGAGCGACCAAATAATCGCGCGCCGTCGTTTCCGTCACCGCCAAACGATCCTGCAGGATCGCCAACCCGGCGGCGCTGTCGCCCAGCGTGCCGGTCACATAGATCCAGTCGCCGATGCGCGCGCCGCTGCGGGTCAGCGCCCGGCCGGCCGGGATCAGCCCCTGGATGGTCAGCGTCATGCTCAGCGGCCCGCGCGTGGTATCGCCGCCGATCAGCTGCATGCCGTAATAGTTGAGCTGATCGAACAGGCTGTCGCTGAAGGCCTTCAGCCAGGATTCGTTCACTTCAGGCAGGGTCAGCGCCAGCGAAAGCCAGGCCGGATCGGCGCCCATCGCCGCCAGATCGCTCAGATTGACCGCCAACGCCTTATAGCCGAGATCGGCCGGATCGATGTCCGGCAGAAAGTGCACGCCCGCCACCAGCGTATCGGTACTGACGGCCACCAGCTGTTTTTCCGGCACTGCCAGCAGTGCGCAGTCATCTCCAATGCCCAACTGTACATCCCGGCGCACACGCTTGAACCGGTCAAAATAGCGGGCAATGAGGTCAAATTCGCCGCATGCCATATCGATATTCCACTAGAAGAAATTAAGGCCGGGAATGCCGGCCTTAATGTTTTACTTTTTCTTGCGAAGGGTTGGCGCCACTTTATCCAGCACCCCGTTCACAAACTTGTGGCTGTCTTCCGCGCCGAAGGTTTTCGCCAGTTCGATCGCTTCGTTGATCGCCACCTTGTAAGGGACATCCTCGCGCATTTTCAGTTCAAACAGCGCGACGCGCAGCACCGCGCGCTCCACCTGGCCCAGCTCTTCGAGCTGACGCGACAGGTAAGGCGCCATCAGTTCGTCCAGCATACCTGCATTCACTGCCGCGCCGGACAGCAACTCGCGAAAATAGGCGACGTCAACATCTTTGACATCCTGCTCCGTCAGGAACTGGTGTTCAACATCGGCAAGGTCGTTTTTAGACAACTGCCAAGAGTAAAGCGCTTGAACAGCGCACTCACGAGCGCGGCGACGAGCAGCAGGTTTCACGGAATTCCCCTTAACTAAATTCAGGCTTTAATAGCTTTGATAACATTAATCATTTCAAGTGCGGTCAGCGCGGCTTCAGCGCCCTTGTTGCCCGCTTTGGTGCCGGCGCGTTCGATCGCCTGCTCGATGCTTTCGGTGGTCAGCACGCCAAAAGCAACCGGGATTTCGGCATTCATCGCAACGTTGCCGATGCCGGAGCTGGCTTCGCCCGCCACATATTCGAAGTGCGCGGTGCCCCCACGGATAACGGTGCCCAGCGCGATAACCGCGTCGTATTTGCCGGTTTTGGCCAATACGCTCGCCGTCAGCGGCAGCTCGTAAGCGCCCGGGACCCAGACAACGGTGATGTTGTCGTCAGCAACCTGACCAATGCGTTTCAACGCGTCGATCGCGCCTTCCAGCAGGCTGTCGTTGATGAAATTGTTAAAACGTGCAATTGCGATCGCCACACGGGCCTTTGGAGTAGCAACAACACCTTCGATAACTTTCATGGGCTTTCCTTAAAAATGGGTTCAATACCCCGCAGGGGGGCGGATTCTATCATATTCTTTCATCGCCTGCGCGGCGCTTTTGTAAAACCGGCGCGCGGGCGCGAGATTCAGTGTTTCGCCCGCAGGCGCAAACGCAGGTCGGAGCCGACCTGGCGCACATCGCTAAAGACGAATTCCGGCGCGTCGGCCAACCGCTCCAGACCCGGCAGGTGGCACAGGCCACGGCCATTATCGCCCAACAGTTTCGGCGCGATGTACAAAATGAGCTCATCCACCAGGCCGGCCTGCAGCAGCGCGCCGGCCAGCGTTGCGCCCGCCTCCACCCAGATTGAATTCACCTGGCGCTTGGCCAACAGCATCATCATCACCACCAGATCGACGCCGCCACCATGCGCCGGGCAGATAAACTGCTCGACGTCTTGCGGCCAGGCCTGTTCATCCGCCTCCAGGCGCGCCAGCCAGGTGGCGCCTGGCTGCTGCACCACGCGGTGCTGCGGAGTAATGCGATTTTGGCTGTCGAGCAGGATGCGCAGCGGCTGGCGCAGATTGTCGCGCGGATAGAGGCGCTGCGTCTCGGCGTCCAATTCATCCCAACGCACCGTCAGCGACGGATCGTCCGCCAGCACGGTGGCGCTGGTGCTGAGAATGGCGGCGCTCTGCGCGCGCAGGCGCTGCACGTCCTGACGCGCTTCGGGTGAGGTGATCCACTGGCTCTCGCCGGAGGCCATCGCCGTGCGGCCGTCCAGCGACGCGCCCAGCTTCAGCTGCACGTAAGGGAAGCCGGTGCGCATGCGCTTGAGGAAGCCCAGGTTGACCGCTTCGGCCTCGGCCAGCATCAGGCCGTGCCGCACCTCGACGCCGGCCTGCTGCAGCTTGTACAGCCCGCGCCCCGCCACCTGCGGATTGGGATCTTGCATCGCCGCGACCACCCGGGTTACGCCGGCGGCCACCAGCGCATCGGCGCAGGGCGGCGTGCGGCCGTGATGGCTGCACGGCTCGAGCGTGACATAGGCGGTGGCGCCGCGCGCCTTGTCGCCCGCCATGCGCAGCGCGTGCACTTCCGCGTGCGGCTCGCCGGCGCGCAGATGATAGCCTTCACCGACAATTTCGCCGTCGCGCACGATAACGCAGCCGACGTTCGGATTGGGTGCGGTGGTAAAACGCCCCAGCCGCGCCAGTTCGAAGGCGCGCGCCATATAAAGTTCGTCGTGATGCATGAAAGATCCTTTAGTCTTGCAGGCGGGCGATCTCTTCGCCGAACTCGCGCACGTCTTCGAAGCTGCGGTACACCGACGCGAAGCGAATATAGGCGACCTTATCCAGCTTTTTCAGCGCGTCCATCACCAGATTGCCCACCAGTTTGGTCGGCACTTCGCGTTCGCCGGTGGCGCGCAGTTGGGATTTGATATGATTAAGGGCGTTTTCCACGTCGTCCGAGCTTACCGGGCGCTTTTCCAGCGCTTTCAGCATGCCGCGGCGCAGTTTGTCTTCGTTGAACGGCTCGCGCACCTCATCGCTTTTAATCACTCGCGGCATCACCAGCTCAGCCACCTCGAAGGTGGTGAAGCGTTCATTGCACACCAGACACTGGCGGCGACGGCGCACTTGCGAACCGTCCCCCACCAGGCGGGAATCAATGACTTTGGTATCAACGGCGGCGCAGAAAGGGCAATGCATAACACGTCCTGATAAACGTTTTTTATAGATAAATGCAGTTTACCCCGAAGTGCAGCCACAACAAAGAGCGGCGGCCATTTGTTGCGACACGCGGCCGGGAAGCGGCGCCGATATGACTTTCCCCTCCGGGCGGACTAAGCTGATAACAGGAGATTCAGCATAGGAAATCGCCGTCATGACAACCTGTTACCCCAAAATCGCCCTGCTCGCCGCCGCCGTGTTGCTGGCGGGCTGCGCGCATAACGCCGCCGTGCCCCAGCTGCGCCATCAGGTCGCCGCGCTGAACCAGAAAGTGAGCGTGCTGACCGATCAAACCACCGCGCTGGAGCGGCAGAATCAGCTCAATCAGTACTCCGACAATGGCGTCTATCTGCTGCCGGCGGCCCGAAGCGCCGCCCGTTTGCAGAGCGGTATCGGCGAACTGAGCGTTTCGCTGAGCCACATCAAGAACGAAGCCAACGGCACGCAGGCGCAGCTGCATGTACGCATCCTCTCACAGGCCACGCTGCCGCCGTTCAAAGCCGTGGTGGAATGGGGCCAGTTGGACGACGCCACCGGCCGGCCGTTGACCGCCGAGGCGCTGTCGCAACCGATCGCCAGCGCCGATTCGCTGCTGCCGAAGCCCGGCCAGGACTTCGAACTACGCTTCAGCGGCCTGACGCCGGAACAATTGGGCTATATCCGTCTGCACAGTCTGGTTTCGACCGCCCAACCGGCGGTAGTGAAGCAGCACTGATCCCCAAGGCAAAAAAAAGGAGCGCCATCGGCGCTCCTTCTCATATCGCTGAATACTGCGGTTGTTAAGGCAGAATCGAAGGCTGATCTGCGCCCTCTTTTTCCACTTTTTGCTGCAGCATGTGTTCGCGTTTCATCCCCAGCTTCAACGCCAGCGCGGACGCGACGTAGATCGAGGAGACGGTACCGATCGACACGCCGATCAGCATCGCCAGCGAGAAGCCTTGCAGCATCGCGCCACCGAAGATGTACAGCATCAGCACCACCATCAGGGTGGTCCCGGAAGTCATCAGCGTACGGCTCAGCGTCTGGGTCAACGACACGTTCATGATCTCGTAAGGCGTACCGCGGCGGATCTTGCGGAAGTTCTCACGAATACGGTCGGAAACCACGATGCTGTCGTTCAGCGAGTAGCCGATAACCGACATCAGGGACGCGACGATGGTCAGGTCAATCTCAATGTGGAACAGCGACAGCACACCCAGCGTGATGATCACGTCGTGCGCCAGCGCGATAACCGCCCCCAGCGCCAGGCGCCATTCGAAGCGGAAACCGACGTAGATCAGGATACAGATCAACGCCACCAGCAGCGCCATGCCGCCGGTTTGCGCCAGCTCGCTGCCCACGCTCGGGCCGACGAACTCGATGCGCTTCACGGTGGCGTTTTTATCCACCGAGTCGTTGATCACGCCGATCACCTTGTTGCCCAGTTCCTGGCCTGCGGTGCCGGTCGCCGGTGGCATGCGCACCATCACGTCGCGGCTGCTGCCGAAGTTCTGGATGATCGGATCCTGGAACCCGGCCTTCTCCAGCGTATCGCGCATCAGGTCGAGATTAGCCGGTTTTTCCAGGTTGATTTCAATCACCGTACCGCCGGTGAAATCCAGACCCCAGTTAAACCCGCGCACCGACATGGTGGCGATCGACGCGACCAACAGCACCAACGAGATGCCGAAGGCCACGTAGTCCCAGCGCATAAAGTCGTAGACTTTACGGCCGTAGTTGAGTTGCTCAACAGTATAATCCTGTGCCACAACGCACTCCTCAGATAGACAGCTTGTTAATGCGTTTGCCGCCGTAAAGCAGGTTGACGATGGCACGGGTACCGACAATCGCGGTGAACATGGACGTCGCCACACCGATAGCGGTGGTGATCGCAAAGCCTTTGATCGAACCGGTGCCGACTGCGTACAGGATGATCGCGGTGATCAGCGTGGTGATGTTGGCGTCAACGATACTGGAGAACGCGCCTTTATAGCCCTCATGGATCGCCTGCTGAACGGACCTGCCGTTCTTCAGCTCTTCCTTGATACGTTCGTTAATCAGTACGTTGGCGTCGACCGCCACCGCCAGCGTCAACACGATCCCGGCAATGCCCGGCATGGTCAGCGTCGCCCCCGGCAACAGGGACATCACGCCGACGATCAGCACCAGGTTGGCGACCAGCGCCGTGGTGGCGATCACGCCGAACTTACGATACCAGACCACCATGAAGACGATGGACGCCACCAGGCCCCACAGACAGGCTTCCAGACCCTGGGTGATGTTCTGCTGACCCAGGGTCGGGCCGATGGTGCGCTCTTCGACGATCTGAATCGGCGCGATCAGCGCGCCCGCACGCAGCAGCAGCGAAAGCTGACGCGCTTCGTTCGGGTTGCCGATACCGGTGATGCGGAAGCTGTTGCCCAGACGCGACTGAATGTTCGCCACGTTGATCACTTCTTCCTGTTTCACCAGCACTGCACGGCCGTTGGCGTCTTTCTTGCCGCTGTCCTTATACTCCACGAACAGGGTCGCCATCGGCTTGCCGATGTTGTCCTTGGTGAAGTTGGACATGGACGTGCCGCCGGCGCTGTCCAGCGAGATGTTAACCTGCGGCTGGTTGTATTCGTCGGTGCTCGAGGTGGAGTCAGTGATGTGATCACCGGTCAGGATCACGCGCTTGTACAGCACGATCGGCTGGCCGTCACGGGTGTATTTCACCTCGGAGTCGCCCGGCACGCGGCCGTTGGCCGCCGCAGTGGCGTCCGCATTGGTGTTCACCAGACGGAATTCGAGGGTCGCGGTGGCGCCCAGAATTTCTTTGGCGCGCGCGGTGTCCTGAATACCCGGCAACTCGACCACGATGCGGTCGGCGCCCTGGCGCTGCACCAGCGGTTCGGCGACGCCGAGCTGGTTGACGCGGTTACGCAGGATAGTGATGTTTTGCTGGACGGCGTATTCGCGCGCTTCGCTCAGACGGGCGTCCGTCAGGCTGGCTTTCATGGTGTTGGCGCCGTTGGCGGACAGCACCAGATCGCGCTGACGCGGGCCGATGTAGCTGATGGCCTGGTCACGGGCCGCATTGTCGCGGAAGCGAACTTCCACGCCGTTGTTGTCCAGCTTGCGGATAGACGCGTAAGGAATGCCCTTCTCGCGCAGCTCGCTGCGCAGGGTATCCATGGTCTGTTCCTGCAGCTTGCTCAACGCGGTGTCCATGTCCACTTCCATCAGGAAGTGTACGCCGCCGCGCAGGTCCAGGCCGAGTTTCATCGGCTCTGCGCCCAGCATGGCCAGCCAGGTCGGCGTGGCCGGCGCCAGGTTCAGCGCCACGACGAATTTGTCACCCAGCTCGGTCACCAGCGCTTCGCGGGCGCGCAGCTGAACGTCAGGATCTTTAAAGCGAGCCAGGATGGCGCCATTTTCCAGCGCAATCGACTTGCTCGCGATGTTGTCTTTTTCTAATACGGTACGGACCTGGTCCAGCGTAGTTTCACTGGCGGCGACGCCGCGCGCGCCAGTGATTTGTACGGCCGGATCCTCACCGTAGATGTTGGGAAGCGCATAAAGCAGACCGACGAGGATCACGACGATCAACATCAGATACTTCCACAAAGGATAACGGTTTAGCACGGCAATTCCCTTCGGGAAAAAAGATTACAGGGCCTTCATGGTACCTTTCGGCAGAACGGCCGCCACGAAGTCACGCTTGATCATCACTTCCGTGGTGTCGTTCAGCGCGATGGCGATGATGCCGGTGTCGGCCACTTTGGTCACGCGACCGATCAGGCCGCCGGTGGTCAGCACTTCGTCGCCTTTACCGATGGAGTCCATCAGCTTCTTGTGATCTTTAGCGCGTTTCTGCTGTGGGCGCAGGATCATGAAGTAGAAGATCAGGCCGAACACCACCAGCATAATGATCAGAGAGTACGGGCTTCCCTGAGCCGGAGCCCCTGCGGATGCGACGGCGTCAGAAATGAAAAAGCTCATTGAAATTCCCTCATTAAGTTATCAATTATTAGATCAAGCGTTTAAAGGCGGAATCGGCTTGCCGATCCGACCATAGAAATCCGCAACAAACTGCTCTAATTTACCCTCTTCGATAGCCTGGCGTAAACCCGCCATCAGGCGTTGGTAGTGACGCAGGTTATGAATCGTGTTCAGTCGAGCACCCAATATTTCGTTGCAACGGTCGAGATGGTGCAAGTAGGCGCGGCTGTAATGGCGACAGGTGTAGCAATCACAGTCCTTATCCAGCGGAGAAGTATCATCCTTGTGCTTGGCATTACGGATTTTTACCACACCGTCAGTCACGAACAGATGGCCGTTGCGGGCGTTGCGGGTCGGCATGACGCAGTCGAACATGTCGATGCCGCGACGCACGCCTTCCACCAAATCTTCCGGCTTGCCGACGCCCATCAAATAGCGTGGCTTATCTTCCGGAATTTGCGGGCAAACGTGTTCAAGAATGCGATGCATATCCTCTTTCGGCTCGCCTACAGCCAAGCCGCCCACAGCGTACCCGTCAAAGCCGATATCCACCAGCCCTTTGACTGAAACATCACGTAAATCTTCGTAAACGCCGCCCTGAATGATGCCGAACAGCGCATTTTTATTTTCCAGCTCGTCGAATCGCTTGCGGCTGCGCTCCGCCCAGCGCAGCGACATTTCCATCGAACGCTTGGCGTAGTCCCAGTCGGCCGGGTACGGCGTACATTCATCGAAGATCATCACGATGTCGGAACCCAGGTCATACTGGATTTCCATCGATTTTTCCGGGCTCAGGAACACCTTGTCGCCATTGATCGGGTTGCGGAAGTACACGCCTTCCTCTTTGATCTTGCGCATCGCCCCCAGGCTGAACACCTGGAAACCGCCGGAATCGGTAAGGATCGGCCCATGCCACTGCATGAAATCGTGCAGGTCGCCGTGCAGCTTCATGATCTCCTGGCCCGGGCGCAGCCACAGGTGGAAGGTGTTGCCCAGCAGGATCTGTGCGCCGGTTTCTTTCACTTCTTCCGGCGTCATGCCCTTGACCGTGCCGTAGGTGCCGACCGGCATAAAGGCCGGGGTCTCCACCACGCCGCGGTCGAAGATCAGGCGGCCGCGACGCGCGCGGCCATCGATAGTTTGTAGTTCGTACTTCACAAAACCTCCAGCATCAGAGAAACAGTCTGATGTCGTTGAAACGGGGCCGCGCCGTGCGCGCAGCCCGGGAAATTAACCGCCGACGGACTCGTTTTCCGCCTGCGGGTTACGGCTGATGAACATCGCATCGCCGTAGCTGAAAAAGCGATACTGCTCGGCCACCGCCTGCTGATAGGCGTTCATGGTATTTTTATAGCCGGCGAAGGCCGACACCAGCATGATCAGGGTCGATTCCGGCAGGTGGAAATTGGTCACCAGCGCGTCGATCACCTGATAGTGATAGCCCGGATAGATAAAGATGCTGGTGTCGCCGAAGAACGGCGCAATCAGCGCTTCTTTGCTGGCCGCCGCGGCGCTTTCCAGCGAGCGCACCGAGGTGGTGCCCACCGCTACGACGCGTTTGCCGCGCGCCTTGCAGGCCAGCACCGCATCGACCACCTCCTGCGGCACTTCGGCGTATTCGGCGTGCATCACGTGATCTTCGATGGTTTCCACGCGCACCGGCTGGAAGGTGCCGGCGCCGACGTGCAGCGTCACGAACGCCATTTCCACGCCCTTGGCGCGCAGCGCCGCCAGCAGCGGTTCGTCGAAGTGCAGGCCGGCGGTCGGCGCGGCAACCGCGCCGGGCTTCTCGCTGTAGACCGTCTGATACAGCTCGCGGTCGGCGTCTTCATCCGGGCGGGCGATATAAGGCGGCAGCGGCATGTGGCCGGCGGCGTTGAGGATAGTGAACACGTCGCGCTCGTCGTTGAAGCGCAGCTCGAACAGCGTCTCGTGGCGCGCCACCATGGTGGCGGCGATGCTCTCGTCATCCCCCAACAGCAGCTCGGCGCCCGGCTTCGGCGCTTTCGACGCGCGCACGTGCGCCAGCACGCGATGGTCGTCCAGCACGCGCTCCACCAGCACCTCAATCTTGCCGCCGCTGACCTTGCGGCCGAACATGCGCGCCGGGATCACGCGGGTATTGTTGAACACCAGCAGGTCGCCGGCTTCCAGCTTATCCAGCAGATCGGTGAATACGCCGTGCGTCAGCGCCCCGCTCGGCCCGTCCAGCTGCAGCAGGCGGCATGCGCTGCGTTCGGCCTGGGGATAGTGGGCAATCAGGGATTCGGGAAGTTCAAACGAAAAATCAGCGACGCGCATGGGTATTCACTTCTTCAATTTAGGGCTGGTTGGTAAAAAACAGGCGGCCTAGTCTAAAGCCGGGGGCGGTCAGCGGCAAGAAATAAGGAGGATTTGCCTGACTTCGGGTATAGTTGAGGGATGAATTTTCTCGCTCATCTTCACCTGGCCATGCTGGCGGACAGCTCGCTGCTGGGCAACCTGCTGGCCGATTTCGTGCGCGGCAACCCCGCCGCCGACTACCAGCCTGAGGTGGTGGCCGGCATCATGATGCACCGCCGCGTCGACGTGCTGACCGACAGCCTGCCGCAGGTCAAAGCCAGCCGCGACTATTTCAGCGCCCCCTACCGCCGCGTGGCGCCGATCACCCTCGACGTGGTGTGGGACCATTTTCTGGCGCGCCACTGGCAGCAGCTCGAGCCTTCGCGCGACCTGCACCAGTTTACCCAGGAAGCCCGCAGCCAGATCGAACCTTTTCTGCCGCTCACGCCGCCGCGCTTTCAGAACCTGAACGGCTACCTGTGGCAGGAACGCTGGCTGGAGCGCTACGCCGAATTGCCGTTCATCGCCCGGGTGCTGCAGGGCATGGCCAGCCGCCGCCCGCGCCTCGAGGCGCTGGCCGGTTCGTTCGCCGACGTCGAGCAACATTATCATCAGCTTGAAACACAGTTCTGGCAGTTTTACCCGCAAATGATGCGGCAGGCGAAGGACAAAGCGCTCTGAGGTCAAGCTCAAGCCCTTGAAATTGCAACGCCTTGCAAGAATTTACGTTTTGCCGCTTGCCCTTTTGTGGGAAAAGGTTATTTTTAAAGCTCGCTAAATTATATCAACGACTTTGATAGGTGAAAGCTATCTCATCGATTGGTCTTTTACCCTTTATTCACCAAGTCGCGGCCCCTATACTGGCCCTTGTTTTTACATCCACCCTTTAACACCTATTACAGGAGTAATTATGGTCCTGGTAACTCGTCAAGCCCCTGACTTCACTGCAGCTGCCGTACTGGGTAGCGGCGAAATCGTTGAAAACTTCAACCTGAAGAAGCACCTGAACGGCAAACCGGCCGTCCTGTTCTTCTGGCCAATGGACTTCACCTTCGTATGCCCTTCCGAGCTGATCGCTTTCGATCACCGCTATGAAGAGTTCCAGAAGCGTGGCGTTGAAGTGGTTGGCGTTTCCTTCGACTCAGAGTTCGTTCACAACGCATGGCGTAAAACCCCTGTCGACAAAGGCGGCATCGGTGAAGTGAAATACGCAATGGTTGCTGACATCAAGCGTGAAATTCAGAAAGCTTACGGCATCGAACACCCGGAAGCCGGCGTTGCGCTGCGCGGCTCCTTCCTGATCGACAAAGACGGCATCGTGCGTGCTCAGGTTGTTAACGACCTGCCAATCGGCCGTAACATCGACGAAATGATCCGTACCGTTGATGCGCTGCAATTCCACGAAGAGCACGGTGAAGTGTGCCCGGCTCAGTGGGAAAAAGGCAAAGCAGGTATGGGCGCTTCCCCAGACGGCGTTGCAAAATACCTGTCTGAAAACGCTGCCAAGCTGTAATTTCAGCCTGATAGTGAATCAACCGGCCCACGCGGCCGGTTTTTTTATGCCCCTTTATGGGGCAGACCGCCCACCTTCAGTGCTTTATTTCCCTGTTTCCGCTCACATTTCCCACCCTGCTCGCCGCGCGTGCGCCCATCTGCGGCTACTATCAATAACGCTGGCTCGCGCTTTGCAAGCGAACAGCGGCAAGCAAACACAACACAATAAAAAACTGACAGGGTAGGAATAACTATGTTTTTACAGAAATGGAGCAAACCCCTGACCATGGCGGCGCTGCTGGTCAGCGGCAGCCTGTATGCGGCATCCAACCCCGCGGTGGAAGCCAAAAACGGCATGGTGGTCACCTCGCAGCACCTGGCCTCGCAGGTCGGCGTGGATATCCTGAAGATGGGCGGCAACGCCATCGACGCCGCCGTGGCGGTGGGCTATGCGCAGGCGGTGGTTAACCCCTGCTGCGGCAACATCGGCGGAGGCGGCTTTATGACCGTTCACCTGGCGGACGGCACCGACACCTTCATCAACTTCCGTGAAACCGCGCCGGCGGCGGCCAGCGCCAACATGTATCTGGATGCCGACGGCAAGGTGAAGAAAGACGCCAGCCTGTACGGCTATCTGGCGGCGGGCGTGCCGGGCACCGTGCTGGGGATGGAAACCGCGCGTGAGAAGTACGGCAAGCTGAGCCGTGAACAGGTGCTGGCGCCGGCGATCAGGCTGGCGCGCGAAGGCTTTGTGCTGACCCGCGCCGATACCGATATCCTCGACACCACCGTCGCGCGCTTCAAACAGGATCCCGAGTCGGCCAAAATCTTCCTGCGCCCGGACGGCAGCCCGCTGCAGCCGGGGGACAAACTGGTGCAAACCGATCTGGCCAATACGCTGGAAGCCATCGCCAAAGGGGGAACCGACGCCTTCTATAAAGGCAAGATCCCGCAGGCGGTGGAGGCGGCGGCCAAACAGGGCGGCGGTATCTTGACCGCCGCCGACTTCGCCAATTACAAGGTCACCGAAACGCCGCCGATTACCTGCAGCTATCGCGGCTACAAGTTCGTGTCGGCGCCGCCTCCCAGCTCCGGCGGCGTGACGCTGTGCGAAATCCTCAACGTGGTGGAAGGCTACGACCTGAAAAGCATGGGCTTCAACTCGGCGGCGGCCATTCACACCATGACCGAAGCGATGCGCCATGCCTACATGGACCGCAACACCTACCTCGGCGACCCGGAATTCATCAAGAACCCGATCGACCGGCTGGTGAGCAAGAGCTACGCCGAGCAGATCCGCAAGAAAATCGTCGCGGACAAGGCCACGCCGTCGGAAAACGTGCAGCCCGGCATGGAACCGCATGAAAAACCGGAAACCACCCACTATTCGATCGTCGATCACGACGGCAACGCGGTCTCCACCACCTATACCGTCAACGGCCGCTTCGGCGCCGTGGTGATCGCACCGGGCACCGGCTTCTTCCTCAACGACGAGATGGACGACTTTACGGTCAAAGTGGGCGAGAAAAACCTGTACGGGCTGGTGCAGGGCACCGCCAACAGCATTGCCCCCGGTAAGCGCCCACTATCGTCGATGAGCCCGACGCTGGTGACCAAGGACAACAAGATCTTTATGGTGCTGGGCTCGCCGGGCGGTTCGCGCATCATCACCATCACCCTGCAGACCGCGTTGAACGTGATCGACCACGGCATGGCGCCGCAGGAAGCGGTGGACGCACCGCGCATCCATCACCAATGGTTGCCGGATGAGGTGTACTACGAACAGCGCGGCGTTTCCGCCGATACGCTGAAGCTGCTGAGCGGCATGGGCTATAAGATGGTCGAGCAAACGCCGTGGGGCGCCGCCGAACTGATTCTGGTCGGCTTGCCGGGCGCGGCGGGCGTCAGCCCGGCCAACTCCGGCAACGACTCGGCGGTTTCCGGCAAGGTGCGCGAAGGCTATCTGTACGGCGCCAACGACGTGCGTCGCCCGGCAGGTTCTGCGGTCGGTTACTGATGTAAACGCCTACTCACCTTTATCGTGGGGGCCCTTCGGCCCCCGCAGTGTCTTTAGCCTTCACAGCGCCACACGGTGGCCGTCTCTTCCGCCAGCTGCAGGCGCAGCCCGCCTGCCGTTTCGCTCAACTCTCCCCGCCCTTCCACACGCCGCCACGGGCCGCGCGCCAACAGCGGGTTGTAAGGCAGCTGCGCCTGGCCGCTGCCGTCGCGCTGCAGCGCCACCAACACCTGCTCCTGCTGATACAGGCGCACGAACACCAGCGTTTCCCCGCTGGCGTACAGCACCTGACAACCGCCGCGGCGCAATGCCACGCTCTGTTTACGCAGCGCCGCCATGCGCTGGAACAGCGCCAGCAACGGCCGGTCCCAGTCGCCGACGTCCCACGGGAACGGCTTGCGGCAGAACGGATCGTTGCCGCCGTCCAGACCAATCTCATCGCCGTAATAGAGGCAAGGCACGCCTATCCAGCTCAGCAACCACACCGCCGCCATCTGCATGCGCGCCGCGTTCCCCTGCAACAGCGTGAGAAAACGCGCGGTATCGTGGCTGTCCAGTTGGTTGAACTGGATCAGCTGGCGGCCGTGCGGCAACCCGGCGCGGTAGCCGTCCATCCACTGCGCGCACCCGGCGGCGTCCAGCCGCACCGGGTGATAGGCTACGTCCAGCCCCGCCAAGAACGCCCGCACCGGCAGCGCGAAGCCCATGTAGTTCATCGCCGCATCCTCCACGCCGGCGTGCAGCCAGCGGCGCGCGTCGCCGAAGTGCTCGCCCAATACGTAGGCCTGCGGATTCTCCTGCTTCACCGCCTGATAGATGCCAGCCAGGTGGTGCAGGTTGCCGGTGGCGCCGCCGTTCTCCCCCAGCATGTGCACCACGTCCAGCCGCCAACCGTCGATGCTGTACGGCGGGCGCAGCCAGTGGCGCACCACGCTGCCTTCCCCGCGATAGATCGCTTCCGCCACCTGCGGCTCGGCGAAGTTGAGCTTCGGCAGGCTGGCGTTGCCCTTCCAGTCGAGCGCGCGGCCGTCCGGGTAAAAGTTGAACCAGCCGCGATACGGCGAATCGGGGTGGTGACAGGCGCCGTTTTCGCCCTGACGATGGCGGTCGAACCACGGATGTGAGTCGCCGGTGTGGTTGAATACCCCGTCCAGCACCAGTTTCATGCCCACCTTGTGAGTGCTCACTCGCAAACGCTGCAGCGCCGCGTTGCCGCCGAAGTGCGGATCGACCTGGTAATAGTCCTCGGTATCGTACTTATGCACGCTCGGTGCGGTAAAAATCGGGTTCAGGTACAGCGCCGTCACCCCCAGCTGCTGCAAATACGGCAGTTTGGCGCCGATGCCGTCCAGATCGCCGCCGTAAAAGGTCGAGGCGGCGTGGCGATCCTCCAGCGGGTGCTGCCAGTCGCGCCGAATCACCTCGGCGCCGGCCGCGTGATGGCGGTAGCTGCCGCTCTGGATGCCGTGCTCGCCGCCGCTGCTGGCGAAGCGATCGGGGAAAATCTGATAGAACAGCTGATCCGCCACCCACTCGGGGCCGTTGTCAGGTTCGTCGACGGCGAACTGCGCCAGCTGCCCCGGCGGCGTTGGCGACCAGCCCTGCGGCCCGAACCACTGCTGGCGATCGGCCCACAGCAGCTTGAAGCAGTAACGCCGCGTCGGCTCGCCCTCATTCAGCGTCAGGCTGGCCTGGTAGCGCCGCATCCCCTCGTGGCGCTGCGCTTTCATCGCCAGCAGCCACTCTTCGTTGTCCGGTTCGGCGCGCAAAAACACCCGTTCCGGCAGTTCATCCCCCTGTAACCACAGCGTGATATCCAAACGTTGCCCTTGCTTCACCACAAAAGGCGGGACCGGTTGATGCCAGGCGTTAAGCATACTGTTCTCCTGCTGTACCAAACGAAATCGACGGCGTTCTTCAAGAAGCGAACAATGCCACGTTAAGTGCAACTCCCCCTCCTCTCTGGCCGCAAAACCCGGGGATGAGCCGGGGGGCGGAGACCGAAAAATAACGCTAACCCGATGTAAAAAAAGGTAAACAGGTACAAATCCTGCACGTTACCCCTTAGGCTAACGCGTTTTAAGTTTACAGGATATTTTTTGCGCATTTTTTAAGGAGCGGGAATGCAACAACAGATAACGCGCTGGCTGGAACAGTTTGGTTTGGAATTCGGCGGAGTGATGTCGCTGTTGATGGTATTGGGGTTGATTGTCCTGATCTCGGTCGCGATCCACCTGGTGCTGCACCGGGTGGTGCTGGCCGCCCTTCAGCGCCGCGGCCAGCAATCGCAGCGCGTCTGGCAACAGGCCATCACCCAATACAAACTGTTCCAGCGCGTGGCGCTGCTGCTGCAAGGGGTGATCATCAGCATCCAGGCGACGCTGTGGTTACAGAGCGGCAGCCAGACCCAGGCGGTGATCGTCACCGCCGCACAGGTGTGGATCCTCGCCTTCACCCTGCTGTCGCTGTTCTCGCTGCTGGATACGCTGCTGGCGCTGCTGCGCCAAAGCCCGATCTCCAATCAGCTGCCGCTGCGCGGCATTTTCCAGGGCCTGAAACTGGTGGCGGCGATCCTGATTGGCATCATGATCGTTTCGCTGCTGATGGGCAAATCGCCGCTGCTGCTGCTCAGCGGCCTGGGCGCCATGACCGCGGTCCTGATGTTGGTGTTCAAGGATCCGATCCTCGGCCTGGTGGCCGGCATCCAGCTCTCCGCCAACGATATGCTGAAGATCGGCGACTGGCTGGAAATGCCGAAATACGGCGCCGACGGCGCGGTCACCGACATCGGCCTGACCACGGTCAAAGTGCGTAACTGGGACAACACCGTCACCACCATTCCCACCTACGCGCTGATCTCCGACTCGTTCAAAAACTGGCGGTCGATGTCGGAATCCGGCGGGCGCCGCATCAAGCGCAGCCTGAATATCGACACCGGCAGCGTGCACTTCCTGTCGGAAGAGGAACAGCGCCGCCTGCAGCGCAACCCGCTGCTGCACAGCTACCTGAACGATAAAACCCAGGAGCTGAGCCGGCACAATCAGGAGATTGCCATCGATCTGGCCTCGCCGCTCAACGGCCGCCGCCTGACCAACCTCGGCACGCTGCGCGCCTATCTGGAAGCCTACCTGCGCGCTCACCCGCGCATTCACCAGAACATGACGCTGATGGTGCGCCAGCTGGCGCCGACGCCGGAAGGCCTGCCGCTTGAAATCTACGCCTTCACCAACACCACGGTCTGGGCGGAGTATGAAAGCATTCAGGCGGATATTTTCGATCATATTCTGGCGGTGATCGACGAGTTCGGCCTGCGCGTGCATCAAACGCCAACCGGCAATGACCTGCGCGGCATGCTGCTACAAAACGCCAACGCTTCCTGACGTCGGCTGACGTAACTGTGTCTGCTGGTAATGATGTTCTTTCAATTGCCAGCAGATATCTCCATCCCCTTCTTTTCCCCGGTGAAAACGGCGTTAATGCGCCATCACCTTCACCACCGAGAGGGAAAGCCCTTGCTGAAACGCTTACGTCACCGGCTGTTTACCCTGATGGCCACCCTGCTGTTTATCGGCTGCCTGCACAGCGCTTCGCTGGACGAAAGCCGCATGCCCCGCAACCTGCAACCTTCGCTGAGCGCCCTGAGCAGCAATATGCAAGACATTCGCGAGGTGCTGGCGCGCTGCGCCGGCGAGGAAGAGGAGGAACGCCTTAACGGCGGCGACATGCGTATCGAAGCGCGCGTCGCCGGGGAGGATGAAGCGGAAGACAAACGCCCGGCATAATAGGTTAAAAAACGCCCCATCTTGTTGCGCCATACGCAACACCTGGCTATGATGCGTATAGCGCAACACTCATGGAGCCGTCAGGATGATAAGAAGCTTCAAGCATAAGGGACTCAAAAAGTTTTTCGAAACCGGTTCAACGGCGGGTATCGACGCCAAGCAGGCGAAGAAAATCGCGCTGCGGCTGAGCGTGCTGGATCTGGCGAAAGTGATTGATGACGTAGATCTGCCCGGCTTCTTCTTGCACCCGCTAACGGGCGCTCGCAGCGGGCAATGGTCCGTCACCGTAACCGGCAACTGGCGTATCACGTTTGAACTGGTCGAGGGTGATGTTTATATCGTGAATTATGAGGACTATCACTAATGAACCGCATGCATAATCCCCCTCATCCTGGCGAGTTGATCAAAGAAACCATGGAAACGCTGAATCTCAGCGCGCGTGCGCTGGCTAAAGCGCTGGACGTCGCGCCCTCCACGGTTCAACGCCTGATCAGCGGAAAGTCCGATATCTCGCCGGAAATGGCCATCCGCCTGTCCATCGTGATAGGCAGTTCCGAACAGGTTTGGATGGGCATGCAGGATGCTTACGATCTGTGGCAGGCCAGGCAGTGCATCGACGTTTCCAAACTGCGCAAGCTGGACTTCGCTTGACGCCTGCTCCTAAAAAAAACACCGGCCTTAGCCGGTGTTTTTCCATTCAGTCTTGCTGCGTCGCCAGCGGCGCGCGTTTTTTCTGATGGTTGACCTTGAACCAGTATCCCGCCAGCAGCAATACCACCCAGACCAGGCCGGCGTACAGCGAGACGCGCGTGGTCGGGAAGTAGCCGATCAGGCCGATGATGAACACCAGGAACACGATCGCCACCACCGAGGTGAACACCCCACCGCGCAGCGGGAACGCCAGCTGCTTCACCTGCTCTTTGCTCAGGCTGCGGCGGAAGGCGATTTGGGAGAACAGGATCATGATCCACACCCACACGGTGGCGAAGGTCGCCAGGGACGCGATCACCAGGAACACGCTCTCCGGCATGATGTAGTTGAGGTATACCGCCAGCAGCAGCGCCAGCATCATCACCACCACCGTCACCCAGGGAATGCCGCGCTTCGACACCTTGCTGAACATCTTCGGCGCATGGCCCTGCTCGGCCATGCCGTGCAGCATGCGGCCGACGCCGAACACGTCGCTGTTGATCGCCGACAGCGAAGCGGTAATCACCACGAAGTTGAGGATACCTGCCGCCACGGTGATGCCCATATGCTGGAAGGTCAGCACGAACGGGCTGCCGTTGGTGCCCACCTGGTTCCACGGGTAGATAGACATGATGACGAACAGCGTGCCGACGTAGAACACCAGAATGCGCCACGGCACCGAGTTGATGGCCTTCGGAATCGATTTTTTCGGATCTTTGGCTTCGCCGGCGGTGATGCCGATGATTTCAATGCCGCCGTAAGCGAACATCACCAGCTGCAGCGACAGGATCATGCCGATAAAACCGTTGCTGAAGAAGCCGCCGTTCGACCACAGGTTATGAATGCCGGTCGGTTGCCCGCCGTTGCCGATGCCCCAGATGATGATGCCGATGCCGGCCACGATCATGATGATGATGGTGGCGACTTTGAAGAACGAGAACCAGAATTCCAGCTCGCCGAACACCTTGACGCTCATCAGGTTGATGGCGCCGATGATCAGCACCACGCTCAGCACCCAGATCCAGTGCGGCACTTCCGGGAACCAGACCCCCATATAGATGCCGAAGGCGGTCACGTCGGCGATGGCGACGATCAGGATTTCAAAGCAGTAGGTCCAGCCGGTGATGTAACCCGCCATCGGGCCGAGGTAGTCCTGCGCATAGCGGGAAAACGAGCTGGCCTGCGGGTTGTTGACCGACATCTCCCCCAGGGCGCGCATGATGATAAAGGCCACGATGCCGCCGATCAGGTAAGCCAGCAGCACGCTCGGGCCGGCCATTTTGATGGCGTCCGCCGAGCCGTAGAACAACCCGGTGCCGATGGCCGATCCCAGTGCCATAAAGCGGATATGACGCGTACTGAGGCCGCGTTTCAGCTTATTGTCGGGGGCAGTGGTGGGTGACTGTTGTTGCATGAAAATGACCCATAGTTTTAAACGTAAAAAAGCCACGGACATGTCCGTGGCCCTGGATTAAGCCGGGGGATTATCAGTGCGCGGTCACTTGGGAACGCGTGCACACCCGATCATAAATCGCGACCAGCACCAGCATCAGCAGCGAAGGCGGCAACCATGCCAACCCCTGCTCCGCCAGCGGCAGGTGAGTGGTCCAGGCCGGCAGCAGCTGCTGGAAACTGGAGGCTTTCACCGCGTCAAGGATACCAAACAACAGGCTGACAAGCATCACCGGCGCGATGATGCGCGGGGCACTGTGCCACCAACGCAGGGTGAAGCTCAGCACCACCAGCACGATGCACGGCGGGTAAATCGCGGTCAGCACCGGAATGGAGATCTGGATCAGGTGGCTCAGGCCGAGGTTGGACACCACCATCGAGAACAGGCCCAGGATAAACACCAGCGTCTTGTACGAGAACGGCAGGTATTGCGCGAAGAACTCGGCGCAGGCGCAGGTCAGGCCTACCGCGGTCACCATACAGGCGATGAAGATCAGCGCCGCCAGGAAGAAGCTGCCCAGGCCGCCGAAGGTGTTCTGAACGTAAGCGTGCAGGATCACCGCGCCGTTGGTGGCGTCCGGCACCAGCGCGCCGCTGCCGGAGCCCAGCTTGAACAGGCTCAGGTAAACCAGCGTCAGGCCCACGCCGGCGATCAAACCGGCCAAGATGGTGTAGCGGGTCAACAGACCGGCGTCTTTCACGCCGCGCGAGCGCGCCGCGTTGACGATAACGATGCCGAATACCAGCGCGCCCAGCGTATCCATGGTCAGGTAGCCGTTAACGAAGCCGGAAGAGAAAGGCACGCTCTGGTAAGCCGCCGTCGCCGGAATCGGCGCGCCGGCAGGCCACAGCAGCGCGGCGATGCCCAGTACGCCTAACGCCACAATCTTCAGCGGCGCCAGCACATGGCCGACGGTGTCGAGCAGGCGGCCCGGATACAGGGAGATGCCGATCACCAGCGCGAAGTACACCAGGCTGTAGATGAACAGCGGCATGGCGCCGTCGCCGGTCAGCGGGGCGATGCCCACTTCAAAGGACACGGTGGCGGTGCGCGGCGTGGCGAACAGCGGGCCGACGGCCAGGTAGCAGACGGTCGCCAGCAGCAGGCCGGCGCCGCGGCCGATCGGCGAACTGAGGGCATCGATGCCGCCGCCGACGCGCGCCAGCGCGATGACGGTGATGACCGGCAGACCGACGGCGGTGATCAGGAAGCCCAGCGCCGCGATCCAGACGTGTTCACCGGACTGCAAGCCGACCATCGGCGGGAAGATGATGTTCCCAGCCCCAACGAATAAGGCAAAGGTCATGAAGCCCAGTGCCAGGATATCTTTTGACGTTAAACGATGACTCATACGATGTCGTGTTGCCTGTTCAAATGAAAAAAATTGTCCGATAGCGTGGTGGCGTGACGCCCCACCGGTTGCCGGCATGCCCGATCGTCGCAGCGCCAAATAAGCATCCTAAACGCAGTCGATCCGGCGTTTATGTCCCTATTCGAAAGTGGCCGCTCATGAAGATGGGCAAAATTTTAGGAGTTATAAAAATGGAGGTTTAATCCGACAACGAGGGCTAAGGTAAACGTTTATAGCGCTTCAAGGCAAGACGCACGGCGAAAAGCAGAGCTATCGACCATATAAACTTTAGCCACCAGTCGATCATATTGGCTATCAATAAATATACACTACATGATTTGTATCATTTTTGAACAATGGATTCACGAAACGTGAAACATATACCGCTTTACCGCGCGAAAACGCCAATAAATGCCCGGTTTTCGCGTGGTATAAGCTCCGTTTGGCCGTTAAAAAAGGCGAAAATTACGCCGCTTTTTGTCGCTTATTGCACCGTGGCCGCCGCGAGCGGCTGCAGCCCGAGCGCCTGGCGGGTCCTCTGCAGGGCGCCCGGCGGCAGCGGCAGATAGCCGTCGTGATTGACCAGGCTCTGCCCTGCGTTCGACAGCACGCGATCGAGGAACGCAGCGGTCAGCGGCTCCAGCGGTTGATTGGGGGCTTTGTTGATGTAGATATAGAGATAGCGCGACAGCGGGTAGCGATCGTTGCGCACGTTGGCGGCGGTAGGCGCGACATAGTCCTCTCCCGATTCCGCCAACGGCAGCAGCCGCACGCCGCTGGCGCGAAAACCGATGCTGGCGTAGCCGATGCCGTTGAGCGAACCGGCCACCGCCTGCACCACCGAGGCCGAACCGGGCAGCTCATTGACGCGCGGCATAAAATCGCCGCCGCACAGCGCGCGCAGTTTGAAATAGCCGTAGGTGCCGGACGCCGAGTTGCGGCCGAAGCGCTGCAGCGAGCGCGTCGCCCAGTCGCCGCTCAGCCCCAGCTCGCCCCAACGCGTCAGCGGCTTGCTTTCACCGCAGCGCCGGGTGGCGGAGAAAATGCGATCGAGCTGCTGCAGATTGAGGCCGCGCAGCGGGTTGTCCTGATGCACCAACACCACCAGCGCGTCCACCGCCACCGGCACCGCCAGCGGCGCATAGCCGTAACGGTGTTCGAACGCCGAAACCTCGGCCGCCTTCATCGGCCGGCTCATCGGGCCCAGCTGCGCAGCGCCCGCCGCCAACGCGGTCGGCGCGGTCGACGAGCCGGCGGCCTGGATCTGCAGGTTAACGTTGGGATAATGCCGGCTGAAATCCTGCGCCCACAGCGCCATCAGATTCGCCAAAGTATCGGAACCGACGCTGGACAGGTTGCCCGCCAGCATGCCGTCGGGCTGCGCCAGCGCGCCGCGTCCGGCCAGCAGCGCCAGGCAAAGCAACAGCCCTCGGGTTATTCGGGTCATACCGGTGTCTCGCGTTAATTTTTCACCGCATTCTCTGATAAAGCGGCGGGAACAATCAACCGGTTGGGTAAGGTAAAGATAAAGCGGGTGCCGATCCCCGGCTCGCTGAGGATCTCCAGCCGCGCGTCGTGATGGCTGAGCGCATGCTTGACGATCGCCAGCCCCAGCCCGCTGCCGCCGGTCTGGCGCGAACGGGCCTTGTCGACGCGGTAAAAACGCTCGGTCAGGCGCGGCAGGTGTTCGGCGGCGATGCCCGGCCCGTTGTCGCTGACCTGGAACTGCGCGCCCTGCGCCGTCTGCTGCCAGCTCACTTCGATATGGGTGCCCTTCGGCGTGTGGTTGACCGCGTTGTACACCAGGTTAGACACCGCGCTGCGCAACTGGTCTTCATTGCCGAACACGTTGAGCTGTTCGTTCACCCGGAAAGTGATCTCGTGATTGCCGCCGCTCAGCGATTGCGCCTCGCGCTGCAACACCCGCAGCATCAGCGGGATATCCACCCGCTCGTTCATGTCGACATTGGGCGCCGCCTCGATGCGCGACAGCGTCAGCAACTGCTTGACCAGCCCGTCCATCCGGCGGGTCTGCTCCTGCATGGTGCCGAGCGCCTTGCTGCGCAGCGAACCGTCCTGCTCTTCGTCGCCCATCATCTCCAGATAGCCCTGCAGCACCGTCAGCGGCGTGCGCAGCTCATGGCTGACGTTGGCGAAGAAGTTGCGCCGCGCCCCCTCCAGCTGGCGCATCTGGGTGACGTCGCGCGCCACCATCAGCAACTGCCCTTCGGAGTAGGGCATCACGCGGAATTCGACGTAGTGTTCGTTGTTCAGCTGCAGCGTCAGCGGGCGCGAGAACTCCTGCTGTTGCAGGTAATGGCTGAATTCCGGATAACGCAGCAGGTTGAGGATGTGCTGGCCGTTGTCTTCCGGCCAGCGGAAGCCGAGCAGATGCTGCGCCAGCCCGTTGCACCAGAAGATGTTGCCTTCAACGGTGGTCATCACCACCGCGTCAGGCAGCGATTCGGCCCCGCTGCGAAAGCGCTTGATCAACAACGCCAGCTCACGCCGGCGGCGGCGATTGCGCTGTTGCATCTGATACAGGCCATAGAACAACGGCTCCCAACTCCAGCGGCCGGGCGGCGGCGTCATGCTGCGGTCGATCCACAGCCAATGAGAGAGTTTGAGCTGGTTGTAGAAATTCCACACCAGCGCGGCCAGCGCGGAGGCCAGCAGGAACCAGGGCAGATAACCGAAAATCAGCCCCAGCAGTAAGGCGGGCAAACAGAAAAGAGCCAGCTCCAGAGCCAGCCTCTTCCACGACAGACGTTCTAACACGGCATATTCTCCAGCGCAGCGCGATCAGTAGCGCGTTGAGAACCGGTAGCCGGTGCCCCGAACGGTTTGAACCATTTTATCATGCCCACTGGTTTCTAACGCCTTGCGGAGCCGACGGATATGCACGTCAACGGTACGGTCTTCCACATAAACGTTAGTGCCCCAGACGTGATTAAGCAACTGCTCACGGCTATAAACCCGCTCCGGGTGGGTCATAAAGAAGTGCAGCAGCTTGAACTCGGTCGGCCCCATGTCCAGCGCCTGATCGTTCGCCATCACGCGGTGGGAGGACGGATCCAGGCTCAGCCCTTGCATTTCAATCACTTCTTCCACCGCCATCGGTGAAATGCGGCGCATGACCGCTTTGATGCGCGCCACCAGCTCCTTGGGCGAGAACGGCTTGGTGATGTAATCATCCGCCCCCACTTCCAGGCCGCGCACCCGGTCTTCCTCTTCGCCGCGCGCGGTCAGCATCATCACCGGAATATCGCGGGTCAGCGCTTCGCGCTTCATATGTTTGATAAACTGAATGCCGGAACCGCCGGGCAACATCCAGTCGAGCAACACCAAATCAGGGAACGGCTCAGACAGGCGCGTCACGGCGCTGTCATAATCCTCGGCTTCCAACGGTTGGTAACCATTCTGTTCCAACACAAAGCACACCATCTCACGGATCGGCGCTTCGTCTTCCACCACCAGTATGCGTCTTGCCATCGTCAATCCTGCCAATGTGTTAGCGACTTTGCGGGCGCCATTATGCGTCAGTTTTGTGACACTTTTATGAAAAAAAGCGGCTGTTATAGGCAGTAAGCATAGCGATTATTTCCCGGCGCAAAGAAAAATCATCCGGTTGTCATCATCATTGCGCCGGGACAGCCGCCGCCGCGGCCTTTATAATCATCGCCATTACCTTTGCATCCGGGAGTGTCATGCGCCTGATCCACACCTCTGACTGGCACCTTGGCCAGTACTTTTTCACCAAAAGCCGCGCCGCCGAGCACCAGGCTTTTCTGAACTGGCTGATCGAGCAGATCGAGCAGCAGCAGGTGGATGCGCTGATCGTCGCCGGGGATCTGTTCGATACCGGCTCGCCGCCCAGCTACGCCCGCGAGCTGTACAACCGCTTCGTGGTGGATCTGCAGCGCACCGGCTGTCAGTTGGTGGTGCTGGGCGGCAACCACGACTCGGTGGCGACGCTGAACGAATCGCGGGAACTGCTCTCCTGCCTGAACACCACGGTGATCGCGAGCGCGCAGGGCTCCCTTGAGCAGCAGATCGTGGTGCTGAACCGGCGCGACGGCCAGCCGGGCGCGGTGCTGTGCGCCATTCCTTTTCTGCGGCCGCGCGATCTGCTCACCAGCCGCGCCGGCGAATCCGGCGCGCAAAAACAGCAGGCGCTGCAGGAAGCCATCGCCGAACATTACCAGGCGCTGTATCAGGCGGCCTGCGAACGCCGCGATCGGCTGGGCCTGCCGCTGCCGATCGTCGCCACCGGCCACCTGACCACCGTCGGCGTCACCACCTCCGACTCGGTGCGCGACATCTATATCGGCACCCTCGACGCCTTCCCGGCGCAGGCCTTCCCGCCCGCCGACTATATCGCGCTGGGCCACATTCACCGCGCGCAGAACGTCGCCAAATCAGAGCATATTCGCTATAGCGGCTCACCGATTCCGCTCAGCTTCGATGAACTGGGCAAAGCCAAAAGCGTCTTCCTGGTCGATTTCGCCGACGGCGCCCTGCAGCAGGTAGAAGCGTTAGCGATCCCGCAGTTCCAGCCCATGCAGCTGATCAAAGGCGATCTGGCCGAGATCGAACGGCAGCTGCAGCAATTTGCCGACTATGCCGGCGAGCTGCCGGTGTGGCTGGATATCGAAGTGGCGACGCAGGACTACCTCAGCGATATCCAGCGCCGCATCCGGCTGCTGGCGGATGAGCTGCCGGTGGAAGTGGTGCTGCTGCGGCGCAGCAAAGAGCAGCGCCGCCAGGCGATCGCACAGCAGGATAAGGAAACGCTCAACGAACTGAGCGTCAACGAGGTGTTCGAACGGCGCCTGGCGCAGGAGGCCGACATGCCAGAAGCGCGCCAACGGCGGATGCATCAACTGTTCCGCCAGGTGGTCGAGGCGGTGCAGCACAATCCTGAGGAGACCCAACCATGAAGATCCTCAGCCTGCGGTTAAAAAACCTCAACTCGCTGCAGGGCGAGTGGAAAATTGACTTCACCGCCGAGCCGTTCGCCAGCAACGGCCTGTTCGCCATTACCGGCCCGACCGGCGCGGGCAAAACCACCCTGCTGGACGCCATCTGCCTGGCGCTGTACCACCAGACGCCGCGTCTCAACGTCACGCCGAGCCAGAATGAACTGATGACCCGCCACACCGCCGAATCGCTGGCGGAGGTCGAATTCGAGGTCAAGGGCGTCGGCTATCGCGCCTTCTGGAGCCAGCGCCGCGCCAAAAACGCGCCGGACGGCAATCTGCAGGCACCGAAGGTGGAACTGGCGCGCCGCGAGGACGGCAAGATCCTGGCGGACAAGGTGCGCGACAAGCTGGAGATCACCGCCGCCATCACCGGGCTGGACTTCGGCCGCTTCACCAAATCGATGATGCTGTCTCAGGGGCAGTTCGCCGCGTTCCTCAACGCCGACGCCAACGATCGCGCCGAACTGTTGGAAGAGCTGACCGGCACCGAAATCTACGGGCGGCTGTCCGAACAGGTGTTCGAATCGCACAAGCAGGCCAAAACCGACCTGGATGGGTTGCACCAGCGCGCCAGCGGCATCGAGCTGCTGAACGATGAACAGCGCCACTCCCTGACTGAACAGCTGACGGCGCTGAGCGCGCAGGAAAGCGCCCTCGGTAAGCAAACTCAGCAACAGCAACAGGCGCTGAGCTGGCTGCAGCAATGGCAACGCCTCCAGCAACAGCAAAACGAGGGTCAACGGCGGCTGGAAACCGCCCAGCGCGAGCAGACGGAGGCCGCCCCGCAGCTGCAGCGGCTGGCGCTCAGCGAACCGGCCGAGAAATTGCGGCCGCTGCGCGGTGAACGCGATCGCTGCCGCGCCGAGCTGCAGACGATACAACAGCAGGCAGCCCAGCTGACGCAGCAACAGGAACAGCACTCGGCGCAGCTGGCGCCGCTGCAGCAGGCGGTGGAAAAGGCCCGTCTGGCGCAGCAAGCCCATGCCGAGCATATGCGGCAGCAGCAACAGCTGATCGATGACCAGGTCGCCCCGCTCGACCATCAGATCGCCCAACTGCAGTCGACGCAGGCCGAGCGGCGACAGGCCGGCGATGCCGCCGCGCAGCAGTGTGCCAAACAGAAAACCACGCTGGAGCAGCTCACCGCCGAGCGCAGCCAGCTGACGGCGCAGGCCGCACAGCATCAGCAGCAGTTGAACGCGCTGACCGAAGCGCTGGCCGTTCAGCAGCAACAGCAGCAGGCGCTGGCGGCGCAAACGCCGCTGGCCCCGCTGCGCCAGCGCCTGAGCGCCCTGGCGGATCTGCGCCCGACGCGCCAGCAGTTATTTACGCTCGCCTCTTTATCGCAACAAGTTGTTAAACGGCTGGAACAGCAGCGGCAAGAGCTAAACATCGGTCAAAATGAACTGACCCAGTTGGAGCCACAGTTAGAGCTCATCCGTCAGCAATTTAAGCAGCAGAAAGCCCACCAGGCCGATGTTGAAAAAACCTATGCGCTGGAACAACGGATCGTGGGTCTGGAAGCCGAGCGCGCCCGTTTGCAACCCGGCGCCCCCTGCCCGCTGTGCGGCTCATGCGATCACCCGGCGGTAGAACAATACCAAGAGGTAAAACTGTCAGAAACTGCGCAACGTCTGGAGCAAATGAAAGTCCAGACCGAAGCATTGCAAAAACAAGGCGTCGAGCTGCGAGCCCGTTACGACAACCTGCAACAGCAATTGCAACGCCAACAGCAGGCTATCGCGCAGGATGAGCAGCAGCTGGCTGCCCAACAGCAGCAGTGGCAGCAGCTCAGCGCGCCGCTGGCATTCGACTTTACGTTGGCCGAGGGCGAGCGGCTCAGCGCCTGGCTGAGCGGCTGCGACGATGAAGAGCGGCGCGGGCAACACGCGCTGCAGCAGCATGAACAGGCGGCGCAGGCGGTACAGCAGGCAAAAGACGCGCTCGCCGCTCTGCAAACGCAGCAGCAGCAGGCGCAGCAACGGCAGGCGCTGCTTGAAGAGCGCTTTACGCTGCTGCAGAAAACCCATGCCGACAGCCTGCAACAGCAGCAAGACCTGCAACAACGCTGGCAAGAAGGCGAGAAGACCCTCGCCGAACGGCGCGCGCAGCGGCTGGCGCTGTTCGGCGAACAGCAGGTCGCCGAGGTGCGCGAACAGCTGCGCGCCAAACAAACCGCCTGTGAGGAGGCCAGCTTGCAGGCCGCCGAGCAGTGGCAAAAAGCGCAGGAACTGCGCGAGCGCCTGGCCGGCCAGCAGGCCGGATTGCAACAACAGCACACCCAAATGCAGGAACGGCTGCAGCAGGCGCAGCAGCTGTGGCAGCAGGCGCTGGCCGACAGCGAATTCGCCGATGAAACCGCCTTCGCCGCTGCGCTGCTGGACGACGCCCTGCGCCGCGAATTGCAGCAGCGCAAAGAGCAACTGCAACAGCGGCAGGTGGAGGCCGCCGCCCTGCTGACGCAGGCGACGCAAACGCTGGAGCAGCATCGGCAAAGCCGCCCGGAAGGGGTGGATGAAGCCAACGCGGATCTCGACGCACTCACCCAATCGCTGGCCGAGCTGGCACAGCAGTTGAAAACGTTGCAGCTGCGCCAGGGCGAACTGCGCAACCAGCTGGAAAGCGATGCCGCCCGCCGTCTCAATCAACAGGCGTTGTTCGAGCAAATCGCCCGCAGCCAGCAAGACTACGACGACTGGAGCTACCTCAACCAGCTGATCGGCTCGAAAGAAGGCGACAAGTTCCGCCGCTTCGCTCAGGGGCTGACGCTCGATCATCTGGTTTATCTGGCCAACCTTCAGCTCGGCCGGCTGCACGGGCGCTACCTGCTGCAGCGCAAAACCAGCGACGCGCTGGAGCTGCAGGTGGTGGACACCTGGCAGGCCGACGCGCTGCGCGATACCCGCACCCTGTCCGGCGGCGAGAGCTTCCTGGTCAGCCTGGCGCTGGCACTGGCGTTGTCCGATCTGGTCAGCCACAAAACCAGCATCGATTCGCTGTTCCTCGACGAAGGCTTCGGCACGCTGGACGCCGAAACCCTCGATACCGCGCTGGACGCGCTGGACAGCCTGAACGCCTCCGGCAAAACCATTGGCGTGATCAGCCACGTCGAGGCGATGAAAGAGCGTATTCCGGTGCAGATCAAGGTGAAAAAGGTCAACGGACTCGGCGTCAGCCGGCTGGAGGCGCACTTCAGGCTGGAATGATCCCGCCGTGCGCGGCGCAGAAGTGTGACCGCGGCGGCACTCCGCGGTGAAAAGCGTTGAGCCGCGGCGAGCACGGGTTATTATGCAGGCATAACAGGATTGTTACTGTATCCCCTCCGCCGCTCAGGCCGCAGGACAGAAACATAAAATACAGGCAAAACCTGACGCCCGGGATCGCTTCCGGGCGTCAGGTTTTTTCGTTTTCAGGATGCTGAAACACCGGGAAAGACCATGAAAATCGCTAAAATACTCAATAATAACGTGGTGATTACGCTGGACGACCGTCAGGAAGAGACGGTGGTAATGGGAAAAGGAATTGGCTTTAAAAAGAAGCCCGGCGACACGCTGGACGAAAGCCTGATCGAAAAGGTGTTCACCCATAACGGCGGCGAAATCGCCGAGCGTTATAAAGAGCTGCTCTCCGAGATCCCGCTGGCCTGCGTCACCACCGCCGACCGGATTATTACCCTCGCCCGCGAACGGCTGCCGGGCAAGTTGCATAACATCGTCTACATCACGCTGACCGATCACATCCATTTCGCTCTGCAGCGCCATGCGGAAGGGTTGGATATCAAAAATGCCTTGCTGTGGGAGATTAAAAAGCTCTATCCGGCCGAGTTCTCCGTCGGCCTGGAGGCGCTGGCCCTGATCGCCGAGCGGCTGAATACCGCGTTGCCGGAAGACGAGGCCGGATTTATCGCCCTGCATCTGGTCAACGCCCAGCTTAACGACGAGATGCACAACACGCTGCACATCACCCGCGTGATGCAAGAGATCCTCAACCTGGTCAAATACCACTTCCGCTTTGATTACAACGAGGAAGCCCTGAGCTACCACCGTTTCGTCACCCATTTGAAATTCTTTGCCCAGCGCCTGCTGGGGAAAAACTACGTCGACAGCGACGACGACTCGCTGTATCAGGTGGTGAAAGAGAAATACCGTGAGTCATTCGCCTGCGCCGGCAAGATCAACCGCCACATCGAAAAGCACTATCAGCACCAGCTCACCACGGAAGAGATGATGTTCCTGACCATTCATATCGAACGGGTGCGCAGCGAAAGCGAGGAAAAACCGGCTTAACGGCGGGCGTCCGCCACCCGCACGCCGTACTGCGGAAACACCGCGTCGGCGGAGATCAGCGTCAGCCCCTCGGCCTGCGCCTGTGCGATCAGCATGCGATCGAAAGGATCCTGATGATAGGGCGGTAGTTGCCCGGCCTGTTGGCAATGAAAGGCGTCCATCGGCAGCGCCAGAAAATCTTCGGCCTCGATGATCGCAAAGATGTCTTCCGGCAGCGCCAGCTTGCCCAGCGCCTGCTTGATCGAGATCTCCCAAATGCTGGCCGCGCTGACGTACACCGCATTGCCCGGATCGGCGATCTGCCTTTTGGCGTTCGCGCCCAGGCAGGCGTCATCAATCAGCCACCACAGCAACGCGTGGGTATCCAGCAGCAGGCGCTTCATGCATCGCCCTCAAACAGCGCCGCAATGGCCGCATCCCCCGCGTTGAAATCCGCCGGCACGGTAAACTTGCCCTTGGCGGCGCCGGGCCGGCGCGCTTCGCCCTGGATGGCGACCAGCTGTACGTACGGCTTCCCTGCTTTTGCAATAATCACGGTTTCTCCCTCCGCGGCTCTGTCCGCCAGCTGGCTCAGATTGGATTTGGCTTCGTGCATATTGGCCTGAATCGGCATACGCGTCCTCCTTAGCTAAGTTAGCTAAAGCATAAAGCGCCGTCCAGTTTTTGTACAGGGAAGGGTTTAAAGCGCGAGCAGCCTCGCGCTTTGCTGCAACGCTTAGCGCTGCTGTTGCGGCCATAACCAGGCCGCGCCGCGTACGCCGCTGGAGTCGCCGTGCACCGCCTTGCGGATCGGCGTTTCACACTCGCCGCCGAACACCCAATCTTTCACCCGCTGCGGCACCGTGCGGTACAGGCGATCCACGTTGCTCATGCCGCCGCCGAGCACCACCACGTCCGGATCCAGAATGTTGATCACGTGCGCCAACGCTTTCGCCAGCCGCATTTCGTAGCGCACGATCGCCTGCTCCGCCAGCGCATCGCCCCGCTCGCTCAGCGCCATGATTTCGTGCCCTTGCAGCGCGTTGCCGCCCAGGCGCGCATAGTCGGTGGCGAAACCGGTGCCGGAAATAAAGGTTTCGATGCAGCCCGGTTTGCCGCAGTAGCACGGCACTTCGCGGGCGTAGCGCAGCTCATCGTCATCCTGCCACGGCAGCGGATTGTGGCCCCACTCGCCGGCGATGCCGTTGCCGCCGGAATGCGCCTGCCCATTCAGCGCCACGCCGGCGCCGCAGCCGGTGCCGACAATGACCGCAAACACGGTTTGCGCGCCGGCGCCTGCGCCGTCGGTGGCTTCCGACACCGCCAGGCAGTTGGCGTCGTTGGCGATACGCACCTCGCGCGCCAACAGCGCCGAGAGATCCTTGTCCAGCGGTTGGCCGTTGAGCCATACCGAGTTGGCGTTTTTCACCCGCCCGGTAAACGGCGACAGCGTGCCGGGAATGCCGATCCCGACCGATCCCCGCTCGCCGGTATGATCTTCCGCCAGTTTCACCAGCCCGGCGATCGCCGCCAGGGTTTGCCCATAGTCATGGCGCGGCGTGGCGATGCGATGGCGAAACAGCTCCCGGCCGTCGTCCGCCAACGCAATCACTTCAATTTTTGTCCCGCCCAAATCGATGCCAATGCGCATGTATTTTTCTCCTCGATGCCGCGCAGCGTTGCCACAGCCTAATGTAAGTGCGCGGATGAATCACCTGTTTCCCTCTCCCCCGCCCGGCCTTTTCCGCTGCGGTCGGCGACGCAATTCGGAGAGAATGGGGCGATTTTTCAGCGTCAATTCGTTATCATGCCGCCCTGCTTTTGACGAATCAGCGTGCCGAGCGCACGCCCAGCCAGGGATAACATTATGCTGTGGTTTAAGAATTTGATGGTTTACCGTTTGAGCCGCGAAGTGGCGTTAAACGCGGATGAAATGGAAAAACAACTCAGCGCGTTCGCCTTCACGCCGTGCGGCAGCCAGGACATGGCCAAGACCGGCTGGGTCTCCCCGATGGGCTCGCACAGCGATGCGCTGACGCACGCGGTCAACGGCCAGATCGTCATCTGCGCGCGCAAGGAAGAGAAAATCCTGCCGTCGCCGGTCATCAAGCAAGAGCTGCAGGCCAAAATTGAGCGCCTGGAGGCGGAACAACATCGCAAACTGAAGAAAACCGAGAAAGACGCGCTGAAGGACGAAGTGCTGCACAGCCTGCTGCCGCGCGCCTTCAGCCGCTTCAACCAGACCTTCATGTGGATCGACACCGTCAACGATCTGATCATGGTCGATGCCGCCAGCGCCAAACGCGCCGAAGATACGCTGGCGCTGCTGCGCAAAAGCCTCGGCTCGCTGCCGGTGGTGCCGCTGACCATGGAAAGCCCGATCGAACTGACGCTGACCGAATGGGTGCGTTCCGGCGAGATGCCGGCTGGTTTCGCCATTCAGGATGAAGCGGAACTGAAAGCGATTCTGGAAGAAGGCGGCGTGATCCGCTGCAAGAAACAGAATCTGATCAGCGACGAAATCGCGGTGCATATCGAAGCCGGCAAGCTGGTGACCAAGCTGGCGGTGGATTGGCAGGAGCGCATTCAGCTGATGCTGTCGGACGACGGCTCGCTCAAGCGCCTGAAGTTCGCCGACACGCTGCGCGAGCAGAACGACGATATCGATCGCGACGACTTCGCCCAGCGCTTTGACGCCGACTTTATCCTGATGACCAGCGAGCTGGCGGCGTTGATCAAAAACACCATCGAAGCGCTCGGCGGCGAAGCCCAGCGTTAATCCCGCCGCAGAAATGACCAGGGCCCAGCATCCGCTGAGCCCTGCGTTTCCCTAACGAACAAAATTTATTTGCTCAGGTAACGGCACAGATAGGCGGTCGCGTCGGCCACCTGCAGGTTGAACTCGCTGTGCCCCGGCACGAAGAACTTCTCGCCCGGCGTAAACACCTGCCAGTCCGGCGCCCCCGGCAGCAGCACTTTCAGCGCCCCGGTGATCACCGTCATTTCTTCCGGCTGCGCGGTGGAGAAGGTGTATTCCCCCTCTTCCATCACGCCCACGCTGGTAAGACCGATGCTGCTACTGTCAAAACCGATAGACTTCACTTTTCCGGCAAAATACTCATTCACTTTCAGCATAGACTGGCACCCGCGTAATCATCTTGATGGAAAATCCATATTGGGGGATTGCGGTTGATCTGTCACTGGTTTTTCGCGCGAAATGCGATCGCGGCGCAGAGGAAAACGCCGCCGGGCCTCTCTCCGGCAGTCAGGGCTGCTGAAACCCGGGGATACCCGCGAGCGCAAAGCGCCCGAGGCCGCGCCGAGCGGTGATTTATGGCTATTTGTATCAGCCGATTAACTCTGCGGCCAGCTTGGCGACCAGAACGTTCGACAGCAGCACCGGCACCGACAGACGCGCCTGCAAAAAAGCGCGGTGGCGCTGGTGATAACCGATGCAATCGAGCACCACCACCTCCGCCCCCTGCCGCAGCAGTGCGCAAGCCGCCTGCTCCAGCGCGGCGTCATCCGCCAGATAAGGACTGGCGACGGCATAGCTCGGCGGCGTCGCCAGCTGCCGCCATTTGCGCGCCTGCTGCCCAACCTGTTCCGCCACCGGCACCACGATGCCGACGCGGTGTTCGCCGACGATCGCGGAGATCAACGGCGGGATGATGCGATCCGGCTCCAGCAACAGCGCCTGCTCCGCCTGCAATCGGCCGAATTCGCCGGTGCACAGCAGCAGGATCACCTGGCATCCCGCCGCTTCCAGCTCGCGGATCTTCTGCTGCAACCCGCTTTCGACGCGAGCGGCACAGAGCGTCACCTGCGTGCCGTCCAACAGGCGCGACACCAGCAGCTTATCGCCCCATTGCGGCGCATAACGCTCGGCGATCTGCCCAGCATCCAGGCCGTCCAGCAAACCGACGTGCCTCACCCGCTCCGCCGGCAGATAAGCAGACAGCAGCGGCATGATATCGCTGCGCGGCGCCTGACCGATGGTCAGCGTGGCGAATGAAGCCGTCATGGGGCTATCTCCTTTTTTGCAGGTGACTCAGACTGCCGTACAGCGCCAGCAGCTGGCCATATTCGGCGGCATCGTAGAACCGGCAGGTGCCGCGGCCGAATTCTTTGGCGACTTCCACCGCGAATTTGACCGCCAGCGCGATATCCGTTTCGTGGCTGGCGCCGGTGCCGCAGCCCGGCACCACCGATTCGCTGCAGATCGCCACGCCGACCACCGGCGCCGCAGTAGCGGTCGAGGGCTGCAGGATGCTGTTGAGGTGATGCACGCCGTTGCCGTAAGGGGTGATGTCCTGCGTGGTGATCGGGAAGGTCACCGCCGGGCGGCCGCTGGTCATCTCCATGATGCGCAGCAGATCTTCCGCCACCCGCAGGATGTAGCCCTCTTTCACCGTCGGCGATAGCGCATAGCCTTTGTGGTTGATGATGCGGTTGCCTTTGGTGGTGTCGATCGACAGGATGGCGTCAGCCTCCGGCACCACTTCATTATCGTTCATCGTCACGTCATCGATCGGCGAATCCATAAAATCGACCGGATCGTGCGGCCGGGTCGGCGCGTTCGGGCAAATATGGGTGGTGACGATCACATCCCCCGGCAGCGTGTCGCCCTTGCGCTGCATCTCCGCCAGCTTCAGCGCGGCGGCAATGGCGGCGATCGCGCCGTCGCCGTCGGACACCAGCCCGATACGCGTCGGCCGCGCGCCGATGCCGCCCAGGCGGCCGATAATGCCCAGCGTCGGCGCCGCACCGCCAGCGAATTTGCCTGCGTTGCCGGGGATCTCGATGCGCACGAAATCGGTGCCGCCCTTCGGCCCCTCGGCGCGCAGGGTGCTGGCGCGGATCGCCGGGTAAGGCGCAAACAGATCGACGACGTCCTGGCCGCTGACGAATGCGCTATCAATCAATTCAAAAACCTGCAGCGTTTGTTGCAAACTCATGGTCGTTTTACCTCACCAATGTCATCGGCAGGGGCTATTTGCCCTTGCTGGAAAAAATCGAGCTGAAGAAGTTGTAGAGCGCGTCGCCGGCGATAAATCCGGCCGCCATGATCTCCATCGGCGTGCGGCCGCGATCGCCCCAACGGCGCAGGATCGCCACGCGCAGCGCGATGCCCACCAGCACCGCCCACCCAGCCAAAGCGTTGTTGATCAGCAGGCCGGTTGCCAGCAGCACGCCGAGCTGGCGCTTGGGGCCGCCGATCAGCTGCACCACGGCGCCGGGGATCGCCCAGATCAAAAGGCTCCAGGCGATGCCCGGCTGCGCACCGGCCTCGATGGTCTTGGCGTAAACGCGCGCGACCGGCGGGATCAGATCCTGCAGGAAATAGCTGTGGTAAGAGAGGTAAACCACCGGAATGGCGATGAGGAAGGCGATCAGCGCCGCAAACAGTTGAATGCGGCGCCCCAGCAGTTCCTGCCGCAGATCCTCGCCGTAGCCGCGCAGGATGAAGCCGGCTTTCAAGTCAAAGCCCATGTCGGCGAAGGCCGGCCCGGTGGCGGCGGTAAAGCCGGTCAGGATGCACAGCGCCAGCGGTGGGAAACCGATCAGGATACCGACGATCAGGGTGATCAACGCCACCGCGAACGCCGGAAACCAGCCGGAGTGCATGGCGGCGATACCGACGATCAGCTCATGAACGAAAGCGGCGAACGCCGCGTAAATCACGAACAGCGCCAGCATCGGCAGCGACATCTCGCTAAACAGCCCGCCGACCAGAGCCAAAAACGCGGCGATGGCGATGTAGCCGACCGCGCCCAGGCCGAGCGCTTTGCTTACCGCGCTGTCCGGTTGGGTATAACCGGCGCTATCGGCGCGGCGGCTGCGGATCACCTGCGCGACCTGGATCAGCGCCACCAGGCCGGCGCCGACCATCACGCCGTGCGGAATAAAATGGGCATTGATATCGAAACCGGCCACCGGCTCGGCGTAGGCCCGCAGCAATAGCCCGACGCCGAACATGCTCAGCGCCCAGATATTGCCGATAAAGGCGGTGCCGAAGGCCGCCATGGGGATCTTGAGCATTGATCCGGCGATGCCCACCCCTACGCCCACCACCAAAAGCCAGGCCTGCTTGCCGCCGCGATCGCCGGCTTTAATCGCCTCCGCGGCGGCGACGCCCGGCGGCCAGGCATTGGCGGCGGGGAACACTTTGGTATCGAACAGACGATAAAGCAGATAGGCGTCGAGCAGCATCGCCGCCGCCACGCCGCAGAACATCGGCAGAATAAGCTGCGGTTGCCCCATCACGTAAGGCACCGCAATCGGCATCAGCAGACAGTTGGCCGCGCCGAAGGTGGCGGAGGAGATCACCGTCTGCGCCAGGTTCTGGGTGTGCACCGAGCGGTAGCGTTGAAAAATTTGCAGCGGAATGCGTGCCAGCAGCATGGCGATCAGCGCACCGATGATCGAGGTGTTGGGCGTCACGCCCAGCGTAGTGATCAGCTGAACGCCGATGATCGCCCCCACCACCGAAAGCAGCGCCATGACCAACAGCGTGCCGGCCTCTTTTAGCGGATTATTTGATTTCATACTTGGTATCCCTGAATATTTCCTGCCGCATGCCGGAAATAACGCCCGACGATAGTTCGCCGCGGCAGTTCCATTATTTGGAACTGCCGGCGTCATAACGTGATTATTTTCTTATTTAGCCTGTCTATTTCTCACCAATAAAATACGGTGAAATATAATTAATGAGTTCCCTGGTGTCGGCGCTCGTTAATGATGATGAAACGTTATAGCTCCGGCGCGTTAGTTGATCTGCTGCCAATAATCATCGCCATATTTTTCCGCCAGTTGGCGGCTGACTGCGGTTAATTCGGCCAGAACTTCCGGTACAAACGGCTGTTCCTCGCCCTGCGAAGGGAAGGACAGACACAGCCCCACCGTCTCGCTGCCGTGCTTATTCACCAGCGCGGTCGCCAGCGAACTGATGCCGTTCAAGGTTTCATTGCGCGCCAGCGACCAGCCCTGGCGCCTCACCTGCTGCAACTTCTGCAGCAGCGCATCCAGCGTTTGCGGCGCATTGGGCGAAGCTGCCCGGTAACCGCCGGCGTAACGCGCCCGAACCTGCTCGTCGCTTTCACGCGCCAGTATCGCCCGACCAACCGAGGTTTCCGCCGCCGGTGAACGGTAGCCCGCCGGGGTGACCACCTGCAAAAAGTGGCGGCCGGGGAACATGCGCATCACCATGATCTCCTGCCCCTCCAGCACCGAGAGGTAGCCGGTACACGCCGTCTGGCGGCACAGCTGCGCCATGCTGGCCGCCAGGTTGTCCACCAGCGGCATCGACAGGTAGTGGCTGGATGCCGCCAGCAACAGCGCGCCGATGCGGTAACGCCGGCTATCGGGATCGCGCTCCAGCATGCCCTGATTTTCCATGCTCTGCAGCAGGCGCGATACCGTGCTTTTCGGCAGCGCCAATTGGTCCACCACGTCGCTGAATGCAATGCCCGGTTGGCCATGCATCACGCGTTGTTGAGAAAAGAGTTTTAATACCGCAGCGGCATTTTCCAGCGTTGTCATGATCCGCCTTGTTCCACTATATGGAACTCAGTTCCTATTTTATAATTAAAAACTAAAACCCGAACTACGCAGCGTCAAGCTGTTTATTTTTTGTCAGCCGTAAAATAAAAGGCATTCGTGCTTTTTAAATGAAAATATCGCGCAGAACGCCAACTCCGCCGCGCCAAATAAAATAACGATACGCTTTGAAAATAATGAATGGCAGGACAAGCTGCTGAAAAATGATTTTATCAGGGAGAGATATTGTCGCGGCTCAAAAACTTGCGCCGCGCAAACTGAAATCGATCGGCAACGTCAATTCCACCGTGCCGTTGACGTAGGCGTCCGCCGGCGGCGTAGGCAACGGCGAAGCGCGCTTGACCAGCGCCTGGATTTCGCGATCCAGCGACGGCAACCCGGCGCTGCTGACCAGCGTCACCGCCAACACATGGCCCTGCCTGTCCAGGGTGAAACGCACCTGCCCGACGCCCTGGCGCTTCAGCCGCAAGGCGTCTTTGGGATAACGCTTAAAGCGATTAAGGCGGCCGTTGATGCGGCTGCGCCAGCTATCTTCCCCCGCCTGTGCATAGGGCGTCAGGCGGGTTTGCGGCGCGGCCGCTTTATCCGCCCGGCCCGGCGGCGGCGCGCCGACGCTTTGCTCCTGAATTCTCGGCGGCGCGATCGTTTTCTCCTGCGGCGGCGTGCGCGGCAGGGGGATTTTCTTCACCGGCTTGGGCGATTTTTTCTGCTTCGGCGGTACGGCGATGTTCGGCCGTACGGCTTCAGGCACCTTCACCGTCGGCAAGGGTTCCGGCGGCGCCGGCGGTTCAACCTGAGGCGGCGGCGTCCTTTGCCCCGGCGGTTGTTTTACCTCGGCCGGAGCCTGCGGTGCGGCGGCCATCACCACCATGACCGCCGGCGGCGGCACCCACGGCGGCTCGGCCTTGTCTCGCCAGGGCCAGAGCAGCGCCGCGGCCAGCAGGTGCAGCGCCAGCACCAACACCAGGCAACGGCGCCAGGGCATGGCATCGCCGGGCGCGGCGAAAGGCAGCGGCGAAACCGACATGCTCACTCTTCCGTCAGCGCCAGATGAAGGCGATCGGTCAGCGGTTTGAACAGGTAGTTCATCATCGAACGCTCGCCGGTGCGGATGAACCCTTCGACCGGCATCCCCGGGCGGACTTCCAACCCGTTCAACCGCTGCAGACCCGCTTCGCTGACCTTGGCGCGCACGCTGTAATAGGGCGCACCGCTTTTCTCGTCGGTCAGGCGATCGGCCCCGACCAGCGTCACTTCACCCTCGACGCGCGGCGTGGTGCTTTGGTTAAACGCCGAGAACAACAGCTCGACCGGCAAGCCCACCTGCACCTTGTCGATCAGCTCGACCGGGATACGCGCCTCCACCTGCAGCCCCCGATCGCTGGGCACGATCTCCATCAGCTGCTGACCGGCGCCGATCACGCCGCCTTCGGTGAACACGCTCAGCCCCACCACGGTGCCCGCCACCGGCGCTTTCACCTGCGTATGGCCCAGATCGGCCTCCGCCTTGGCCAGGCGGTTATCCAGCTCGTCCAGCTTCATCCGCACCTCGGCCAGTTGGCTGCTGACCTCTTTTTGATACTCTTCCCGCCGCTGGATCGCCCGCAGCTTCAGCTCCAGGATCTGGCGCCCCAGGCGGCCGATATTGCCGGTGTCTTCGGACGCCTGGCCGTCGATCTGCGCATACTGCCCTTCCAGATCCAGCAGCCGATTGCGCGCCACATACCCTTGCGCCGCCAGCTTGCGCATGCCGCTCAGCTGCTCCTGCAACATGGCCTTTTGCCGCTGCTTGCTGGCGTAAGACTGCCGGATCCCTTCCAGCATCGCCTGCGATCCGGCGATGCTCTCCGCGATCGCCGCCAGCTCGCTCTGCAACGCCGCGCGGCGGCTGGTGAACAGCTGCTGTTGCAGCAGCATCAACGACATCACCTCCGGCTCCTCCCGCCGCGCCTGCAGCAATGCCGGGAAAGCGATCGCCTGCAGGCCGTCGCGCTCGGCCTGCAGCCGCGCCCGCTGCGCGGCGTTGCTCAACTGCTGGCTGCGCAGCGCATCGCGCTGGGTGCGGCTGTCGACGGTATCCATCAGCAGCAGCACCTGCCCGGCGCTGACCCGGTCGCCCTCATGCACCTGAATTTGCGACACCACGCCGCCGCTCGGGTGCTGTACCGCCTTGCGGTTGCCGGCCACCACCACGCTGCCGGAGACCGGCACGCCCTTATCCAGCGGCGCCAACAGCCCCCACAGCAGGAAACCGCCAAACCCCAACAGCACCAGCCAACCACCGAGCCGCAGGTGGCGCCCTTCGTCGAACTGCCGGGAAAGCGCGTCGATATCGCCGGGGATCACACTCTGATTGCTCATACTTTTCGTTCACCGCTGGCCGTTTTGGCAAAATTGGCGTAGTTGACGTTGAAACCGCCGCCGCTGCTGCGGCCGGCGTTGGCCGGTACGGCCGCGGGCGTAAAACCAGGCAGTTTTTTCAGGATGGCGTCGCTGGGGCCGAAGTGCTGCACCTGGCCGGCGGCCAGCACCAGCAATCTGTCGGTCGTCGCCAGGATCGCCGGTTTGTGGGTCACCAACACGATGGTGGTGCCGCGCTTTTTCAGCGCTTCGATCGCCCGCTGCAGCGCCTCTTCCCCTTCGCGATCGAGGTTGGCGTTCGGTTCGTCCAATACCACCAACGCCGGAGAGCCATACAGCGCGCGCGCCAGCGCCACCCGCTGACGCTGGCCGCCGGACAGGCCGCTGCCACCCTCGCCCAGCTCGGTTTCATACCCTTTGGGCAAATGCAGGATCAGTTGGTGCACGCCGGCCAGCGCGGCGGCGGCCACCACCTTCTCGGCGTCAACCTGGCCAAAGCGGGCGATATTTTCCGTCAGGGTGCCGGCGAACAGCTGGATATCCTGCGGCAAGTAGCCGATATGCGGCCCCAGCTGCTGTTTGTCCCACTGCCGAAGATCCGCACCGTCCAGCCGCACGTCGCCGCTGAGCGGCGTCAGCGCGCCGACCAGTTGGCGCATCAGCAGCGTTTTGCCGGAGCCGGACGCGCCAATGACGCCCAGCACCTCCCCGGCCTCCAGACGAAAACTAACGCCGTGCAACACCGGCGCGCTCCCGCCCGGCGCGCTGGCGGTCAGCTGATTCACGGCCAATGCGCCGCTGGGCGCCGGCAGCGGCAGGCTCGCCGCCTGCGGCGGGTTGGCGGCCAGCATCACCTCCAGCCGCTGCAGGGACTGGCGCGCCGACGACCACTGCTTCCAGGCGCCGATCAGCTGATCGATCGGCCCCAGCACCCTGCCGATCAGGATCGATCCGGCGATCATCATGCCCGGCGTAATGTCGCCGTTGACCGCCAGCAGCGCGCCGCAGCCCAACATCAGCGACTGCAGCGCCAGCCGCACGGTTTTCGACCAGGCGGTGACGGCGGCGATTTTCTCGCTGGCGCGGTTCTGCAACAGCAGGAACTGCTGATGCTGCCGCAGCCAGCGCAGGCGCAAGTCGGTCAGCATCCCCATGGCGGCGATGGCCTCCGCATTGCGCAGGTTGCCGTTGGCCTGCTGCGTGGCGCTCAGCGCGACCCGGCCGGCCTCCGCGAGCGGCGCCTGCGACACCCGTTGGTTGAGCCAGGCCAGCAGCACCAGCACGATCACCCCGGCGCTGGCCAGCGCGCCAAGCCAGGGGTGGAGCAGAAAAACCACCAGCAGATAAACCGGGAACCAGGGCGCATCGAAAAAGGCGAACAGCGCATTGCCGGTGGCAAATTGGCGCAGGTTGGTCAGATCGTTCAGCGCCTGCCCCGCCAGCGGGTTGCCGGTTTTCAGATTGGTTTCGAAGGCGGCGTCGTAGACCCGCTGATTCAGGCGCATATCCATCTGGGCGCCGAGGCGGATCACCACCTGGCTGCGCACCCACTCCAGCAGCCCCATAAACAGGTAAAGGCCGACCACCATCAGGGTCAGCATTGCCAGCGTCATGCGGTTGCCCGACGGCAACACACGATCGTAGACCTGCAGCATGTACAGCGCCGGTGCCAGCATCAGCAGGTTGATCACCGCGGTAAACAGCGCGATGCCCCAAAATCCGCGCCGGTATGCGGCCAGCACGCTCATCACTTCTCCGCGCCTGACGGCGTTTTTCATGGCGTTTTCCATCGGCTAAAAACGAGAAAATGCCCGCCGGGGCGCGCGGCGCCGGCGGGCAAACGGCCGCGATCAGGCCGCCAACAGTTCCGGGCTGTCGGCGTGCTGCACGCCCACCGCCGTCGCCGCCGCCACCTGATCGAAGGTGGAGTTGACGCTCAGACCGTAGTCGTCGAGGATGCCGTTCAGCGCAGTTTCCAGCGCGCCGGTATCGCCGGACATCAGGCCGTACACCACCTGGTGCACCACGCCATCGTGGCCCTGCGCCTGCAGGCTGCTGAGGTTCAGGCCGCCAAAGCTGACGTCAGGCACCTGAATGCTGTACGGTGATGTATCGCCACCGCTCAAACCGTCGCCGAACGACAGGGAATCCAGCTGGCCGTACAGGGTATGCGCCGGTTCATTGAACAGCGTGTAGGTCAGGTTGCCACCCGCCACGACCGACGTGACATGGTTGTCCGTACTGGTCACGGCGTATTGGCTACCGGACAACCGGCCGCCGTAGAAGCCACCGCTGTTTGAGCCTTCGACGACATTGCCGTTGGTATGGTTGATATCACCGAATGTCGAAGCCCATTGGCCCAGATAGTCATGAATGCTGTAACCGCCAAAGCTGCTGTCATAGTTAACTGAAAATGCCATTTCTCTATCTCCATTGATGAACGGCGCCCCTTGCGAGGCAGCCCTTGTGCTCAAGGATGAGCAACGCCCTTTTACTGCTTAAAAACGGTATTCCACCCCGCCCTGCACGGTGCGGCCGCGCCCCAGGGTATTGGCCAGCGTCTCCCCATAGCTGACGACGTAGGCGCGGTTGGTCAGGTTCTCCACCGAGCCGCGCAGCGTCAGGCTGTCGGTCAGCTTGTAGCTGGCGTACAGATCGAACAGGGTGTACTTCGGCCAGTCGGCCAGGTACGGATAGTTGGATGGCACCGAGCTGTCCTGATAGCCCGGCGCAAAGCGCACGGTCACCCCGGCGTCCAGCTTGCGATCGAAGGCGCGGCCGCCCAGCGTCACCGAGCCGCGATCGCCCGGCAGGTAGGCGGCGGAGCCGAACTGCGTCCCCCCGTCACACGTGACGAAGTCATTGGAAGCGGCATCCGGCTCAACATAGAAGTTGCCGCGGCGCGATCCGTCGCCGTAGCGCAGACGCCCTCCCAACCAGGCCTTGTTCGAGCAGAACTCGTTTTTGCCGATCATGTGGGTATAGGTCAGGTCGGCGTAGAACACCCCGGCGTCATAGTTGAGCTGGTACTCCAGCCCGCGGAAGCGGGTTTTAGACAGATTGTTGACGTAAGCGGCATTGCCGATGCTCGGCTGCACCAGCCCCGGTTTATTGCGGTCTATCGCCAGGTTGATGTAGTTATCCACTTTGGTGTCGAAGTAGGCCACCTTGGCCACCAACCGATCGCCCTCAAACCACAGATCCGGCTGCTGCACGTTGAACCCGACTTCCCAGGCGCGCGAGCGCTCGGGCTGCAGGAACGGGTTGGGGTATTGCGTGGAAGAACTGTGTGCGCTGCCGTTAGTCAGCGTTTCGGTGATCGCCGGCGGCCGCCAGGATTTGCCGTAGGTGGTATACAGCTCAAGCCACTCCACGCCGGGGCGCACCGCCACCGCCAGCGTCGGCGACAGCTTGCCCTGATCGCGATCCACGTCCCAATCTTCGCGGGTCGTGGTTGAACAGCCGGTCAGACGCAACGCTTTGCAAGGATTGTCAATCGTGTAGCGTTGCCCATCCTTGGCCAAATCCGGATAGCTCAGGCCGGTCTGGCCGCGCAGGCGATAGCGGTCGTAACGCAGCCCGCCCTCCAGCGTCAGCCAGCCGTCGTAGTCGTAGGTCAGGTTGGCGAACAGGCTGCCGACCGAACGGTTGCCGGCCGGCGTCACCCCTTCCATACCCTCACGGGAAGAGTCGCTGGTCGCTTTGTCGTAATAGAACTCCAGCCCGTAGTTGGCGCGGAAGTCATGCCCCGGCGCCAGGCTGAAGCGCGAGGTGTTTTGCGCCTGCGCGCCATAGGTGCGCAGGCGGGTGCGCGTCGCGTAGCCGTTGTCCAGCAGCGAGCTGGTGCTGTAGGTGTCGCTGTCGTCCTGAGTATCGACATAATACAGCTTGGCCTGAAAATCGAGCCAGTCGACGCCTTCCGGCGCCAGGCTGTAGTCGAACGCCGCGTTGCGCGCCATCACGTCGCTGTAACCGGTGCGCTTCCAGCCCAGTTCATAAGGCGGCCGGGTGCCCAGGTTGGTCAACGTGCCGGCGATCGGCGACGCGGTCTGGGTCTGCAGATAGCTCAATTGCAGGCGTTGGTTGGCGGGCAGGTTCCAGCCCACCTTGGCCAGCCGCGAGTGCATGCGGTAATTAGTGTCGGGGATTTTGTTGTTCTTGATGCTCTCGGCGTAGCGATCGTAATTGCCGGTGTCGTTATTGATGCGAATGTTGCCGATGTCGCCCTTGTTGCCGGGCCAATAGTCGCCGAGGTGGCGTTCGCTGGCGGCCAGCAGGATATCGCCGGTTTCGTTACCCAATGCCAGTATGCCGCTGCCGATGAAGTGGGTGCCGTTATCGCCGGTGCTGGCGTGCAGCTTGCCGCCCAGCTCTTTGCCCGGCGCCAGGAAATCGCTCGCGCTGACGGTATTGAAGGTGGCGATGCCGCCGAGCGTGCCGGCGCTGCCCATACCGCCGGTGGTGCCCTTGTCGATGGTTACGCCGGACAGCAGTTCGGAATCGATGTACATGGTGCCGTTACGCTGGCCATGGCCGCTCTTTTGAAAATTCTGCCGCATGCCGTCGATGTTCATGTTCACCCGGCCGTAGTCTTGTATGCCGCGGATGTTGACCGACAGCGCCGGATCTTGCTGGCTGACGCTGGAATAGGCCCCCGTCGTCTGCTCCAGAATATCGGCCGCATGTCGCGCCGGGCGGTTGTCCATCTGTTCGCGGCTGATGACGCTGACCGAGCGCGGTTCGTCGTAAACCCAATCGTTAGCGTTGATGCCGCCGGCGCCCAGCACCGTCAGGCTGTCCAGCGCCAGCGCGCCGCCGTCGCCGTTCGCCGTCGGCAGCCGGCTCAATACGATCTGCCCCTGCGGCTGCAGGCGGAAAGCCACCGGATTGCCGCCGATCAAGCGCCGCAGGCCCTGTTCAACGCTCATGCTGCCGGTCAGCGCCGCCGCCTGCATGCCGTCGAGCTTCACCTCGTCGAAAAATACCTGCATGCCGGCCTGCTCGGCGAAGCGCAACATGGCGCTCTGCAGCGGCTGCGCCGCAACGTTGAAATGCTTTTGCTGTGCAGCCTGCGCGCCGTTCGCCTCAGCCTGGGCAGCGAGCGCCACAGCCGGCTGAGTCAGCATCATCGCCGCCAGCGCGGCGCGTACCGCCGTGGCCAATCGGCCGGCCGGCGTGGTTCCCTTGTGAATAAACATGCGTGTGTGTTCCACCCGAAAGAATGCCAAACCAAGTGATAATGGAAATCAATCTCGTTTAAACATAAGGACGTTCCGGGAGGCAAAAACCCGTAAAGATTTTTTACAGAAAGTGAAAATAGCGGCGAAACGGGCATCCCGGCCCGCCTGCGCCGCTCAGTAAAGCAGCGTGATGCCAGGGAGATTCAGTTGGCGGGCGGAGAGTTCCTGACGAATGGCGCCGACGCCGTCGTCGAGTTTATTGAGTGCAAACACGCCGCTCACCGTGCGCGCTCTTAGCGCGGGATTGACCGCCACGATGCGGGTCGCGCGATAGCGGTTGAGCTGCGCGAGCGCCTGCGGCAGCGGTTGGCGGTCGATCACCAGCCAGCCGCGCCGCCAGGCGTCATCGCCGGCCGTTTGCCGCGTCAGCTGCAGCTGCCCGTTGCGGTAATGCGCCGCCTGGCGTTGCGCGACCACCAGAGAGCGCTCACCGCGCTCAAGCGTCACCCGCACGCTGTGCTGATGCACGCTGACGTCCACGCCCCGTTCGGTGCGCGCCACGCTGAACTCGGTGCCCAGCGCCTGCGTGACGCCGTTTTCCGCCTCCACCCTGAATGGGCGGCTTTCCGCCCCACCTAACGGCGCGACGATAAAATAGGCGGCGCCGCTCAGCAGCCGCACCTTGCGTTCGCCTGCGGAATACGCCAGCGCGATCGCGCTGCCGCTGTCCAGCGCCACCCTGCTGCCGTCCGGCAATGCCACTTCGCGCACCTCGCCGCGAACGGTTTGATAATCCGCCTGCATGCCGATCCACAGATCCGGCCCGCGATATACGCCGAAGGAAACGGCGATCGCCACCGCCGCCGCCACCGCCCAGCGGGGCCATCGATGGCGAGATGGCGTTTTCAGCGCCGCCACCTGCGGTTGTAACGCCTGCCGCTGCTCTGGCGGCAGCTGCCCCAGCGTCGTCCACAGCAGGCGAGCCTGACGCAGCGCCGCCGGATGCTGCGGATCGGCGGCCAGCCAGGCGTCCAGCGCTCGCCGCCGATCGGCCGGCAGCGCCCCTTCGGCCAGGCTCACGGCCCAGGCGGCCGCCTGCTGTCGCGCCTGTGCGGTTAGCGGTTTCATAATGGCATAGACCTCTGTTTTTTCTGGTTATAGGTTAAGACGTCTGAGCGCGGATAAACCCGTAAAAAAATTGCCATTATTGTTCTTCCATCCGCGCCATCAGCCGCTCGAGCGCGCTGGCCAAGTGTTTTTCCACCGTGCTGAGCGACACGCCCAGCTGCGCCGCCACCTGCGCCTGGGTCAGGCCATCGAGCCGGTTAAGGCGGAAAATCTGCTGCGTGCGCGGCGGCATGTCCGCCAGCGCCTGTTGCAACAGCTGCAGCAATTGGCTATCGATCGCCAGTTGTTCAAGCGCCGGTTCACCGGAGGGATACTGCGCCAGAACGTCGTCTTCGACCGCTTCGGTCTGCCGCCGCTGCTGCTGGCGCAGATGGTCGAGCATCAGGTTTTTGGCGGTTTTGTACAGGTAGGCCTCGATATCGAGAATATTACCCTGCGGATACTGCTCGGTAAGGCGGGTAAAACTTTCCTGCGCCAAGTCCGCAGCCAGCTGAGGGTCGCGCAGTTTGGCGTTCAAATAGGCTTGCAGCGGCCGCATATGGCGCAGAAACAGCGCCTGCAACTCGGAATTGGACATCTCTTTTCCCAGAAGTGAAACACCCAATAGGGGCGATAAAAATCACATAAATGATTATCATTATCAATATTGTTCTGGGAAATATGTGCTAAGGCGGGGGGATAAACGGGAAACCGGCCTGGCGCCGGTTTCCGCTGGGCTGCAGGTCAAAGCTCTAACGCCTCGTCTTCGTAACGGTGCTTGGCGTCGAGCGCTTCCTGCTCGGTTTCATGTTCACTGAGCAGCGTATTCGGCTCAATGTCGTCGGTGCGCACTTCAAAACGGCGCAGATGCAGGTTCGGGTCGCCCCGAAACACCTCTACGACGCGGGCGCTCCGTGGATAAGCAGGTTGATCATTTTCGCGCATGCCGTTCTCCCGTGTGTTTCACACAGTAGCAAGTATAGCAGCCGCCCTCATTCCGACACGCGCGAGCCAAGATCGCGATCGCCGGGCACGCCCGCCAGCAGCTCGGTCAGTTCGTCGCAGGCGCAAATGCGGCCCTCACGCACGGTGAAGTGCGCCAGCACCCGCACGCGGCTGCAGGAGCCGTCGCGCTTTTCCACCTCGACCAGATGGTGGGTCAGCACCGCTTCGCCCCGCTCCGCCGCCGCGATCACGCTCAGCGTCATGCGCCGGGTTTGCCGCTTCAGCAGCGCCATGTGTTGCTCAAACTGCTCGAAGTTCAGCACCTTGCCATCCACCTGCTGGCGGTAGTCTGCGCTGAAACGGGCGGCGAGCTGCGTTGGCCTGTGCTCCGGGCTGGCGACGACCTGCTGCAGCGTATCGAGCACCAGGTTCAGTGGGGTAAGTTGAGTCATCAGGTTTCTCCGAAATAGGGTGAACGGCGATCCTATCCCGACCAGGCGATGGCATAATAACCACATCAAGACTTTTAATAACGTTAAACGGCCAATATGACGCAGATCCGCAGCCAACGCCTTCAGCATGAAAAAAAGCACCTGACGCCCTGGCACCGGCACGAAGGCGGCCAGATCTATCTCTTGACGCGCGGCATGCTGGCAATGGAACTCCCGGGCCGGCAATGGGCGATCACCGGCGGTACGCTGGGCTGGCTGCCGCCGGGATGCGCCCATCAGGCGCTGGCCTGCGGCGACGTGGCGGGCTGGAGTCTGTATCTGCCGGTGGAAAGCGTGCCGGAGATGCCGCCGCTGCCGCAGCTGTTCACGGCCTCTGCGCTGTTGCAGGCCCTGGTGGAGCGCATCGCGCAGTTCCCCGCCGGCCCGCTGAGTGCGCCGCAACGGCGGCTGCTGCAGGTGCTGCTGGACGAAATGCACGCGGCAAGCCGCGCGCCGTTACAATTGCCGCTGCCGCAGGACGCCAGGTTGCTGAACATCGCCCGGGCGCTGCTGAACGATCCCGCTAGCCTGCGCAGCCAGCGCGACTGGGCCATTTGGGCCGGGCTCAGCCCGCGCACCCTGAGCCGCCGCTTTCTGCAGGAAACCGGCATCAGCTTCGCGCTGTGGCGCCAGCAGGCGCGGGTATTGCGTTCACTGGAGGGATTATCACGCGGCAAAGCGGTCGGCGAGGTGGCCGACGCCTGTGGCTATGACAACGTCAGCGCCTATATCGCCGCCTTTCGTCGCCGCTTCGGCGTCACGCCCGGGGCGTACTTTGCGCCGGCTCGGCAAACGGAATAGGAAAACGGGCGCCCGGCGCCCGAAGAGAAGAAAGGGTTACTTCACCGTCTCACGCGGCAACACCGCGAGGATTTGTTCCACCACCCGCTGCGGATCGGCGGCGCCGTCTATCACGTAATGCGCGGCGTCCTGATACAGCGCTTCGCGCGCCGCCAGCACCTCGAGCATCTCCTCGGCGATCGGTCTGCCGGTGAGCGTCGGGCGCTGCGCATCTTCCGGGTACTCTTCCAACCGCTGCGCCAACACGCTGGCCGGCGCGCGCAGGTAGATAACGGTGCCATGCTGGCGCATAAACTGACGGTTCTCCTCCGCCAGGATCGCCCCGCCGCCGGTGGCAACTATAGTTGACGGCTTGGTCACAGTTTGCAACGCGATGGTCTCGCGGCGGCGGAACCCCAGCCAGCCCTCGCGCTCGACCATTTCCGCCACGCTCATCTGCGCCGCCTGCTGCATAAACAGATCGGTATCGACGAACTGATAGCCCAACGCCAACGCCAATGCGCTGCCTACCGTGGTCTTGCCGGCTCCGCGAGCGCCTATCATGAACAGGGTTTGTGTCATTACGGGTTGTCCCTTATGCGGTGACTTGAGTGCATTGCATACCAAAATACCGAGCGGGTGCGATGGCGTGGTGGCAGCATCATACCCTGCCCGCTCTGTATTTCAATATTTACGATAGTGTAAATTCCATGGCACAGCGACTGCCTGCGGCAAAGCCGTGCGCCAGATCCTCATCCAGGTGCCGCCGCAGAGCGGCCGTGAGCCGCGCGTCGTCGAGCGGCCGGAATCCCAGCCGCCGGTAGTAAGGCGCATTCCACGGCACCTCAATGAAGGTGGTGAGCGTCAGGCGGCCCGCACCCTGCCGTTTGGCCTCTTGCGCCACCGCGCCGATCAGGCGACGGCCGACGCCCTGCCGCTGCCAGGTGCCGGCGACCGACAATTCGGCGATGTGCCAATCGTCCCCCTGAACCTGCACGGCGATAAAACCGGCGCACTCGCCGTTGTCGCTTTGCGCCAGCCATTCACGGTGCTCGGCGATAAATGCGGCGTGCTGCTGCGGGGCCATCACCTCGCCTTCGGCGATAAAGCGCCATTCCGGCTGCTGGCGAAACAGCTGCGCCGCCGAACGTTCAACCGCCATCAAGTGCACAATATCCCGCTGCTGCGCCAAACGAATCTGCAGGCTCATGGGTTCTCCTTAACGTTGGGGCGGTTATTTAAGCAAATTTCACCGCCCGTGGCTTAGAAATCGACACTGCCGCGCAGCACCACCTCACGCGGTTCCCCCACCGCCACGCGCAAATTACCGCCGCTGGACGGATAGTAGGTTTTATCGAACAGGTTCTTCACGTTCAGCTGCCATTTCACCCGATAGCCGTTGATCGGCATGGTATAAGCGGCGAACGCATCGGCAACGGTGTAATTATCCAGGTAGAAACTGTTGGCGGCGTCACCCGGACGGCGGCCCACGTAACGCGCGCCGGCGCCGATGCGCACCTCATCGCCGCTGTACAGGCCCGGGCTGCCCAGATTCTGGGTCAGGAACAACGAGGCGGTGTGGCGTGCCACGTTGGTCATCTCTTTCCCCTTGTTGTCCGGATCGTCCACCACCCGCGCGTCGGTATACGCATAGGAACCGATCAGGCTCAGCGAGTCGGTGAGATTGCCGGCCACATCCAGCTCCACGCCCTGCGAACGCACGCGCCCGGCGGTGCGCGTCACGGTTTCGCCCTCCACCAGCTCACTGACCATCACGTTGCGCTTAGTGATGTCAAACAGCGCCAGCGTGCCGGTAACGCCGTTCGGCAGCGCCAGCTTGCCGCCGACTTCCCACGACTTGCCCTGCTCCGGCGGCAGCGAACCAATTTGGGTGGCGATGGAAGAGTTCGGCTTGAACGACTCGGTATAGCTGCTGTACAGCGACACATAAGGCGTCAGCTTGTAGACCACCCCGGCACGCGGCACCAGCTTGCTGTCCGAGCTGTCGGTATTGGCCTGGAACGGCCGCCCCTTGCCAGCATAGACGTCGAAAGCGTCGTAACGCAGCCCGCCCATCACCAGCCATTTATCGGTCAGCTGGATGGAATCCTGCATAAACCAACCGTAGCTGGTGAGGTTTTCCCGCTGGTCGCTGTCTTTGGCGCTGACCGCGGTTGACGGCGGCATCAGGCCGTATACCGGATGATAGATATTGAAATCGCTGTTCTTTTTACCGCGGATCATGTCGCCGCGGTAGGTACGGTTATCTTCAAAATCGAAGCCGAACAGCATCTGGTGGTTGATGCTGCCCCAGTCCACGTCGCCATTGAGCGTCAGCTGCACCGCGTTGGCGTGGCTGACGGCGTTGGCGGTCGCGTCGGCCTGGCGGCTCAATACGCCGCTCTCCGGGTTCAGCGCCGTGGCGCGCGCCTGGTTGTCGCTGTAGCTGTTGCGGCTGTAGGCGTAGGTCAGTGAGCTTTTCCAGCGCTCGTTGAGCGTTTGATCGATCTGCAGGGTAACGCTGTCCTGATCGCCGCGGGTGGCGTTATAGGCTTCGTCGAAACGGCGATCGCGCGGCGTATTCACCGGTTTGCCGGTGCGCGAATCGATAATGGTGCCGCGATCGAACGGCACCAGATATTCCATATGTTCATAGGCCAAGCGCACGGTGGTGTTCTCGCCGTACCACATCAACGACGGCGCGATCACCGTCTGGCGGTTGCGGCCAAAGTTGCGCCAGTAATCGGTTTCATCGTGATCGACGATCATGCGATAGGCGAACCCCGACGTGCCGAGCGGCCCGGTAACGTCAAGCTGGCCGCCGCCGCCGTTGAAGCTGCTGCCCCAGCCTTCCACGTGGGTATGCTGCTGCAGCTGGGGCTTTTTGGTGATCATGTTGATCATCCCACCCGGCTCGCCCATGCCGTACAGCATCGAGGCCGGCCCCTTGAGCACCTCCACCCGCTCGGTGGTCGGCGTGAAATTGCGCGCCTGCACCGAGCGCACGCCGTCGCGCAGAATGGAGCCGTCGCGGTTGTCGCCGAAGCCGCGTTTCATGACCGCGTCCTGGGTGCCGCCCAGCGTGTTGGCCTGGGTAATGCCGCTGACGTTGTACAGCGCTTCGTCCAGGCTGCTGACCGCCTGATCGGTAATCACCTGCTGCGGCACCACGTCGATCGCCTGCGGCACGTTCAGCAGGCTGGTTTCGCTGCGGGTGCCGGTGACGCTGGTCAACGGCTGATAGCTCTGCACGCCGTCGGCGTCTTTGCGGCCAATCACCACCAGGCTTTCTTCTTTCGATGCGGCTTTTTCCGCCGCCCACGTCGGCGATGTTGCGCAGGCCGCCAAAGACAACGCGCACCACCAGCCGCGCTTGTTGTTATTCATTATCTAACTGACTCCAATAGGTCCCTGAAAAAGGTAACGGCAAAAACTGCTGATACAGCTGTTGGAAGGTCTGCTGCGGGTTAATGTCGGCGAACAGATCCGGGTAAAACGCTTTGGCGAACATCTCGACCAGCACCACGTGGTACGGGCTGAGGTAAAAATTGTGCCAGACGCTCCAGGCGCGATGGTTTTTCACCGCCTGCAGGCTGGCCAGCATCGGCTGTTTGGCGATCAGCCGGCGGAAGCTGTCGGCGGCGTCCTGTTGGCTGACCTGCGGCCCGAGGCGCAGATCGGACAGCCGCTTGCCCTGCGGGCCGGCCATGCCGGTCGCGAGGTAAACGTCGGGATTGGCGCTCAGAATGGTTTCCGGGTTCAGTTCGCCATACACCCCTTTGACGCTGGCGTTGGCGATGTTGTCGCCGCCGGCGAAGGTCAGCAGATCGCCGAGATTGCCGTGCGCGGCGGTAGTGCAGCAGGTGTCGCGCCGCCCCAGATGCAGGTGCAGCATCACTTTGGGCTTCGGTCCCTGATAGCCCGCCAGCCGTTGCCGGATCACCGCCATATGCTGCTGATAAAACGCGATGAACTGCTCGGCGCGCTGCCGGCGATTGAGCACTTCGCCCAGCAGCCGCACGCTCGGCACGGTGTTGTTCAGCAAATCGATGCGCAGATCGACGTAGATCACCGCCACGCCGGCCTTGTTCAGCGCGGAAACCAGCAGATCGTTGTCGCCGTCTTCACGCGCGTAGCGCGCCAGGATCACCAGATCCGGCTTCAGCTGCAGCAGGCTTTCGATGTTAACCTGGCGGAAATTATTGCCGCTGATAATGGGGATCGCGGCGATCTGCGGGAATTTCTGCGTATAGAGCTGCCAGCTTTGCGCGTCGAACCGCGCCAGATCCGCCGGCCAGCCGACGATGCGCTGCGCCGGGTTGCCCGGCTCCAGCAGCGCCAGCGTATACAGCATGCGGCTCTCCCCCACCACGATGCGCTGCGGGTTGTCCGGCACCACGACCTGGCGGCCGGTGATATCGGTCACCGTCTTCGCCTGAGCGGAAAACACGCCAAAGCACAGGGAAAGCAGCAGTAAAATGAGGGGATTGCGCATGATTGAACCGACACGGGGAATAGTGTGCGCATGATAATCACTCTCATTAGCACTTGCAATCCTGCGCCGCAATTGCCAAAAGAAATCCGGGAAACGGCGCCGGGGGCGCGCCGAAACACCGCGAAACCGCTGAAAGAGCGGCTTTAAAAAGTTAAAAAAATGGCGGAAAAGTCGGTTAAATAGAACGGAGAAACAGCAAAAAACCGGGAGATCACCATGACTCAACGCATCATTCCGCTGTCGGAGTGCCCGCAGTTTGCCGATGTGTGCGCCGCCTGGGCCTTCGGCCAGTGGGGCTCACAGCGCGGCGGAACGCTGGAGCGCACCCAGCTGCGCTTCGCCCAATGCAGCCGGCCGAGCGACGATCACCTGACGTTGATGATGATCGACGGCGAGCGTCCGGTCGGCATGGCCAGCCTGTGGCCCAGCGACGATCATCAGCGCCAGGATCTCACCCCGTGGCTGGCCGGCGTTTTCGTGCATCCCGATCACCGCCGCAAGGGCATCGCCCACCGTCTGGAAATGGCGATTGTCGAGGCGGCGCGGCAGCGCCATCACTCGGTCTTGCATCTCATCACCGATAAATCGGAAGCGCTGTACGCCGGCTGGGGTTGGCATCCCCTTGAGCGCCGGCGGCAGTATGACGAAGACGTGGTGGTGATGGAGAAAACGCTGTAGCTAACGCGGCGTACAGACATACACCAGCGCCGGCGGGAAGTTGCGCACCACCCGCAGGCGCTTCCAGTGAAAATAGCGCGACAGCAATTTTTCCGACAGGTGGCTGTATTGGAACAGCACCAGCGTGCCGTTGCGCGCCAGCAGCCGCTGCCGGGCCTGCTGAAGAATGCGCACGCTGATCCTGACCGGGATCGACAGCAGCGGCAGGCAGGAAAACACCACGTCGTAATCCGTGGCCATCCGGGTTGCCGAATGGCCCATCACCTGCAGCCGCCGATCGTCTATTCCGCGCAGCCGATGCACGAAATGGGGTTGGATCTCGAAAGCCTCCAGCGCCGCATCGGCGCGCATCCGCCCCAGAATGCGTTTGGTCAGTACGCCGTCCGCCGCGCCCAGCTCCGCGATCGACAACGCCCGGGTCCATTCAATCTGATTCAACATCGCCTGGCACAGCCACGGAGAAGAAGGCGCCAGCGTGCCGACGGTGCGCGGCGAAGCCATAAATTGCTGCAGGTAAGCGAAGTGATTCATCAGTTGCAGCCGGGTCGCATTTAACATTGAGGCCTCCTTGGGTTAAGCCCTCAATGTGAGCCGAATTTCTTAAGTAATCATTAACATGATTCCGAAAGCGGCGGACACAGTTGTAAAAAAATGCAACCTCTGCCGCGGTGGAAAAAGAAAAACGGTCGTAATGATGACCTGAAAATAAGCCGCTATGCCCCCGGCTATTCAGATAATTATTACGACCGTTTATTTTATTGACCGCACAGCCGCGGCCAGAGGGTAAAAAAACCAACGCTTAGCGATAAATTTCCGCATTGCCGCGCCAGTTGCTGGAATCCCCGGGGGTATCCAGACCGATAATGCGGTAATGGCTGGCGCCGTCCGCCGCGGCTTTTTCTTTCAGGGCGGTGATGGCGTCATGCGGTGAGCCGCTAATGCCGGAAACCGACACTACGCCGACGCTTTGCAGATTGGCGGCCTGCTCGCTGTTGACCTGTTTCACCGACGACAGCGGCGCGGCGAAAGTGGAGAAGGAAGCGGCGGCGATCAATACGGCTGCGATGCTTGGGATAAGTTTCATGATTGACTCCAGGTGTTCTTGTTTATTAGCTCGTTGTCAGTGATGTTAATTATCCGCCAGCCAATGAAAACGGACGTCACGCAACGTAAAGAACATCAATCATTGTGAGGAGAATAAGGAGGAAGTGAGAGCGAGTATGTATTTTCAGGCAGGAATGACTTTATAGGCTTCACCTTACCCCTATTTGATGAACAATTAAAGACAGGACGAAAGAAAGAACGCGCGCCGCCGCTATTTAAGATTTTTTACCCGCCGAGGCGCGCTGAGCTACGCTGATTTTGGCGATGTGGGAGAGCATCTCGCGCGGCAGAACGCCGCAGCGGCACGCGGAAGCCTGAAGCAAAAGGGGGCGCTATCGCCCCCGATATCGGTCACTTCAAGGGGTGCGGCAAGGTGAGCACCCAGAGCTCGCTCAGCGACTCCGGCTGCTCCAGCGGGCGCAATTCGATGCGGGCGTCGGTCTTGTCGCCGTCGAGGCTCAACCGCCCTTCCTTCTCCAGCTGGTAGTCGCCGATTTTCTTGCTCTTTGGCGACGCATCCACCAGCTTGGCCTGCAAGCCGAAATCGTTGTCGTTGATCACCGCCAGCGTGCGATCGTCGATCAGCGCCAACCCTTCGGCTTTCTCCTGGCGCCAGCCCAACTGGCGCAGATCCGCCACTTCCCGTTTCTGCGCCAGCTTCACGCCGCGTTTGGCGAGCTCTTTCGCATCGTCGAACTCCAGCGCTTTCCCTTGGTCGTCAAACGCGCTCAGATCGCTGGCCTGCGCGAGATCCACCAGATAGATCTTGTTGATCATTGTTTTATCTTTATCGCTTCCCTGTTCAATCAACAGGATGCGCTGGTTGTCCAACGCCACCACATCGCCAATCTTGGCGTCTTTGGCTTTTTTATAGCTGTCGATATCGATGGGATAGCCGTACATGGCGGTTTTGCCACTGCGCGGATCGAAGCTCACCAGCCGGATAAACTGCGCCTTGTTTTTGCTTTTGCCCTCGACATCCAGCGTGCTCTGCACCGCCGCCAGAATGCGCCCATCCGGCATTCGGGTCAGCCCCTCAAAACCGCGGTTGGGCTGGCGCCACTTCAGGATGTTCGGTAAACCGCTCGCCACCGCCTGCTCGCCGGCCTGCGGCGTTGGGCCGTATTTGGCGAGAATTTTGCCTTTGCCGTCGACATGGATCAGAAACGGGCCGTACTCGTCACACAGCCAATAGCCGCCGTTGCCGTCACCGATGATGCCTTCGGTATCCAACCCGCGGCGATCGCCGGACAGCGGTTGCAGCACGTCATTCAACGCCACTTCGTTCGTGGAACCAATCAGCTCGCCCGGCAGCGGCAGCCCGCTGATCGGCCCTTTTTCGTCATGCAAGGGCCGCGCATTCTCGGCCACGGCCTTGCCGCCGCCAATACGAATGTCCATCAACAGGGGCACGAATTGCGGATTGGCGAAAATTTTGGCTTCTTGCTTGCCCACCGCAGGGGCATCGGCATTCGGGCCGCGATCGGTCAGCGTCGTCAGCACCAGATCGTCGCCCTGCTTGCTGTTGAACGTCAGCCCTGAGCCGATCCCCACCGGCAGCCCCTGCGGGAAATTCTTGGCGAACGCCCCCTGATAGGCGACGCGTTCCCCGCCGGGAAAGCCGACCACATAACGCGCCACCTCAATGTCGGCAGCGTAGGTGAATACAGGAAACAGTGAAGCCAACAGCAGGGAGAGCGATTTTATTTTCATGATTTTTACCCGAGGTTGAATGAAGCGTATCAGGCAGAAGAAGATATTAATTTAGCATGACACTTAGATGACAACAGGCCATTCGTCAAATGCACGATCGGTAATAAGGTTGGCTGGCAAATAGAAATTAGCAATTAACCTGAGCGTATTGAATGGGGAAAACCGCTGGAAAAAATCGCCCGAAAATAGCGTGCCATTTCGCTTAGGGTAAATTCTTATGGCAAAGATAAAAAAAGCGGCAAACGCGCGCCGGCACGGGAAAAAACGGCGTTTTTCTCATAGACAAAATAAAATGCCGAGGATTTAATACCGCCGTTATTCAAGGTGCATTAAGAAAATTCTATAGAATATCTGCATGAACTGAAAAAGCTGTTCTATAGTTTTTAGTGCTAACGCCCGTTAGTCAATTCCGCAGGATGGAATCTATGTCAAAGCGACTTTTTGCCGAATTTTTTGGCACATTTTGGTTGGTGTTTGGTGGTTGTGGTAGCGCAGTATTAGCAGCGGCATTCCCACAGCTGGGTATTGGTTTCCTCGGCGTCGCGCTCGCTTTCGGTCTGACCGTGGTGACGATGGCCTATGCCGTCGGCCATATTTCCGGCGGGCACTTTAACCCGGCGATCACCGTCGGCTTATTCGCCGGCGGCCGTTTCGCGGCGAAAGACGTGATCCCTTACGTGATCGCTCAGGTGATCGGCGGTATCGCCGCAGCGGCGGTGCTGTATTTGATCGCCAGCGGCAAAGCCGGTTTCGACGCCACCGCAGGCGGTTTCGCCTCCAACGGTTACGGCGAACACTCTCCGGGCGGTTACTCTCTGCAATCAGCAATCGTGATTGAGCTGGTGCTGACCGCCTTCTTCCTGATCGTTATTCATGGCGTGACCGACAAGCGCGCGCCGGCAGGCTTCGCCCCGCTGGCGATCGGCCTGACGTTGACCCTGATCCACCTGATCAGCATCCCGGTGACCAACACCTCCGTCAACCCGGCGCGCAGCACCGGCGTAGCGATCTTCCAGGGCACCTGGGCGCTGCAGCAGCTGTGGGTATTCTGGCTGGTGCCGCTGGTCGGCGGCATTATCGGCGGCCTGATCTACCGCTGCCTGCTGGAAGATAAAAAATAAGCGCATCGCAGCCGATAGCGTTTCGCGGGGCAGCCTTCATCGGCTGCCCCGTTGCTTTCAGCCCTTCGTCACTTCAAACATCATGATATCGCTGGTAAAGGTGCCGTCCGGCTGAATGGCGAAATGCGCCGCCACCTCCTGCGACACGCTTTGCTGCAGCGCGCGGATCGCGGTAACGAAATGCGCCGGCGTGCGCATGCGCGCCACCCAACTGCCAAACTCCAGCATCAACCGATCCGACGTCACCTCGCGCACCACCAGCCCGGCTTCGGTCAGCAACATCAGCCACTCGCCCGGCGCATAGTTGCGCACGTGTGAGGTGTCGCGCAGCACTTCCACGGTTTGCAGATAGATATCCAACAGCGGATGCCCCGGCGAGACCACGTCCATAAAGATCGCTCTGCCGCCCGGCTTGAGTACCCGCCTGACCTCACGCAGCGCCTGGCCGACGTCGTGCCAGTGGTGCGCCGAATAGCGGCTGATGACCAGATCGAAGCCGGCGTCCTCAAACGGCAAAGACTCCGCCACGCCCTGCTGCAGCTGAATGTTGTTCAGGCCTTTTTCCGCCGCCGCCTGCTCCACCACCGCCAGCATCTGCGCCGACAGATCGTAGGCCACCACCTGCGCTACCCTGCCCGCCGCCGTGAAGCTGGCATGCCCGGCGCCGCAGCCCAGATCGAGCAAGCGCGCGCCGGCGTGCGGTTCCAGTAACTGTGCAAGGCGCTGCAAATCCTTGCCCTGCGCGTGTACCGCGCTGGTTAAGTAGGCGTTGGCCTGCTCGCCGAACTGCCGGTCTACCGCGTTTTTATGGCTGTTGCTGATGCTCATGTTTGCTCCCGTTATTATCCGGCTTGCGCCTGTGCCTGAAGGCTTTCGGCTACTATAATCAGGCTACTATACGGGTACAATATGAGCAGTTATCCTGGTATAAATAGGTACCACGCTATGTCATCAGAAGCCTTATCCGGGCCAAAGGCCCTCGGCGCGTTTCTGCGCGCGCACCGCGAACGCATCACGCCGGAAATGCTCGGCCTGCCCAGTTCCTCGCGCCGCCGCACCAGCGGCCTGCGGCGCGAAGAGCTGGCGCAAATCAGCGGCATCAGCGCCACCTGGTATACCTGGATCGAACAGGGGCGCGAGGTGTCCATTTCCCCCTTCACGCTGGCGCGCATCGCCAAGGCGCTGCGGCTCGGCCCCGCCGAACGCCACTACCTGTTTACCCTGGCGCGCGTCGCCGACCCCGAGCAGGAAACTCACCGCGAAACCGCCAACGACGCGGTGCTGCAAAGCGTGCACCAGATGACGGTGCCCTGTTACCTGCTGGACGTGACCTGGAACGTCGTCGCCTGGAACCCGCAGGCGGCGGCGCTGTTCAGCGGCTGGCTGGATGTGGCCAACAGCCCCAACCTGCTGCACTTCATGTTCTTCCACCCGCTGGCGAAAACGCTGGTCAGCGATTGGGAAGAACGTGCCCGCCGCGTGGTGGCCGAATTCCGCGCCGAAACCAGCCACCATCAAAACACCGAAGAGATGCGCGCCTTCGTGCGCAACATGACGCACAACAGCGCGGACTTTAATCACTGGTGGAAACAGCATGACGTGATGGCGCGCGAAGGCGGCGAGCGCGCGTTCGAGCACCCTCAGCAAGGCGCGCTGCGCTATCGCCAGCTCACCTTCCACCCGGCGGAGCACGGCGGCCTGAAGCTGGTGATGCTGATCCCGCTGCCGTAATTGGTAACAAATTCATAGACAGGTTTACCCGTCATTTATTTATTGGTTCATGTAAACGCGCTAGGGTGATTGTTACCGATGACAACGATCATCCAGCACCGTTATTTATCTCCCGAGGTACGCCTATGCAATCCGAAGAACAACGCCTTATCGATGGTCTGTTTGGCCGCCTGAAAGAAGCCGAGACCAAGACGGGCCCACGGGATCTCCAGGCAGAACAGCAAATCAATCAGCATATTCGCGAGCAGCCTTCCGCCCCTTATTACATGGCGCAGGCGATGATCATTCAGGAAGCGGCGCTCAAGCAGATGGACCAGCGGGTCAAAGAGCTGGAAGCCCAGGTTGCGCAGTTGCAGCAAACCGCCAACGGCCAACAGAGCAGCGGCGGTTTCCTGGCCGGCCTGTTCGGCGGCGGCAGCCGCAATACGCCTAGCCCGCGTGAACAGTATCAGGCGCAGCAGCAAAATACGGCGGCCTGGAACAACGCGCAGCAGGGGGGCTACGCGCAGCCGCAGCAGCCAGCCTACGCCCAACCGCAGCAGGCGGCGCCTTCACGCGCCGGCGGCTTCCTGGGAGGCGCCTTGCAAACGGCGGCGGGCGTCGCCGGCGGCGTGGTATTGGCCGACATGCTGACCGGCATGTTCCGCCATTCGCAGCCGCAGGAAATCGTGAACATTATCGAAGAAACCCCGGCGCCGCTGGACGACAGCGCGATGCGCAATTTCGACGCTTCCAACAACCTTGATACCTTCAACAACGGCGACGGCGGCAGCTTCCTGAATCAGGACAACGGCTTCCAGAACGCCAACTACCAGGACGACCAGGACTACGCCGACGACGATTACAACGACGACGACGATTCCTTCCTGTAATGCCTCTCTCCCCCTCTCACCCGCAGAGGGGGGATTTCCCGTTTCGCCGATCTGGACTACAGTGAACGCTGTTCATTTATCCGGCCGGGAGAAACGATGCCGAGCTTTAATCCTTCAGCCCCGTACTTCAGCGAACGCCTGCAGATGCGGCCGCCGGTGATGGCGGACCTCGAACGTTTCTACGCCATCTTTGGCGATCCGCAAACCCAACGCTTCAACCCCGCCGGCCCGCTCACCAGCGAGGCGCAGGCCGCTTCGGCGCTGCAGGAGCGGCTCGCCGGCTGGCGGCAACACGGCTACGGCTCCTGGGCGCTCGCCCTGCGCGAACGGCCGGATTGGGTTATCGGGTTTGGCGGGTTGTCCTGGAAACCGCTCGGCGCGCAGCGCACCGTGAACCTCGGCTATCGCTTCGACACCCGCGTCTGGGGCATGGGGCTGGCCACCGAGATGGCGTGGGCTTCACTGCAATACGGGTTTGTCGGGCTGGGGATGGGTGAGATTTCCGCCATTGTGCGCGCGGAGAATCAGGCTTCGTGGCGGGTGCTGGAAAAGATCGGCATGCAGCGTGTGGATACGCTGGATGACGTGCCCGGCGCGGCGCCGAGCCTGGTGTATACGCTAAAGCGCGGCGACTATCAGGGCTGATCGTCGCTGATTTTAGCCAACGCCATGCGGTAAGATTTGACCTTCTGACGCTTTTTCAGCCAGGTGGTGGTAGAGACGATGAACACCGCGCCCGACATCGCCAACACGCCGATCGGGTGGCCGTAAAACACCATCAAGGCAAAGTATACGGCGGAAACGATCGCCACCCACTTCGCCGTATTGCCCATGTCGTTCTTCTCCTGGGTCAAACGGCGGATGTGCTCTTCTTCACTGATTCCCATACGCGCTCCTTGTTGGCTGAACGTTCCATTATATGGGGCTGGAATGTTGATATTTCAAGCAGTTGGATGGTAAAGAAGCGTAAAGCTCAGGCCGGCGGTTCCCGCCGCCGAGGCAGATAGCGCCCGGGCTGATCGGCGCCCGGCAGGCCGGTGCCGTCGTTGCGGCCAAACAGCCGGTAGCGATTGCCGGCGACCGCGTCGTAGACCTTGTCCGCCAGCCGCGGCGGCAGGTAACGCGCCAGCGCCAGCACGCGGTACGGCCACCCCAATTGGCGCAGCGCCTGGAACAGCGCAGCCGAACGCAGCCAATAGCGCCCCTGCTCAACATAGACCACGGAATCGAAACGATCGGTCGGCAGCCCCAACGCCTGCAGGATCGCCTGCCCTTCGACCGATTGCACCGTCGCCAACAGAATGCACCGCTGCCGATCGGCGCGAATAAGATACCTCACCAGCCCGTAACACAGATTGCATTCGCCGTCGAACAACAGCGCGCGATCGCCGGGCTGGAGATAAGGCAATGGTGATAAAGGGGTCATCCCGCCTCCCGATAAACGTACGCCTTAGCCTAACGCGCCTTGAGCGTGCGAACCAGTGCGGAATGACGATCCGTTAACGCGCAGGCGGGGCGTCCGGCACGGCGACCACCGCAACGCGCACCTCGTAATGTTTGGCGCTGCCCGCCGGGATCACCGCCGTCAGTTTATTGATGGTTTCCACCGGATTGTCGCTGGCCGAGGTGGCGCAGAACAGTTCGCCGCCGTGGCAGAACCCCGGCTTGGGCGGGTGCCCGCCCGGGAAAGGCGGCATGCGCATCGGCTCATCCGCCGCGGGCGGCACCGCTTTGGCCGCAGGCGCCTCGGGGGCAGATATCGCGCTCGCGCTGAACAACAGCGCCATGCCCATGCAGGGCAGCGCCAGGATCTTGATTGCTTGTTTCATTGAATTAGCCTCATTTGCCGGGTTCGGGATTACGCTACCCCGCTCCCGGCTAATGAGAAAGCCGCTTTTCGCTACCTTTTCGCCCCGCTACGTTTTGCTTACATCCCGCATCTAACTTAATGAAAACAGAAGATTTGGAAGCACTCCGATTTTTCCATCCTTCCACACGGCGCATACAACCCTGTGTGGAAGGCTTTAATTTTCCAATCAACCACTTAATGGGGATACAGGCTAGCTTTCCTGCTTATCTTTTCTCTTCTGCCTAAAGTTTTCGTCATTAATACAATATTGGTAAGAATCAACGATCAACCCCGTTAGCCGCAAAATATTTTCCGGGCGGTCGATAATGATATGCCCCCCTGCTGCCAACTCCAGGCCGGCGCGAGTTATCTCAGCCTGCCTGGCATCGTCTATCTCAAGCGGAAGCAAAATGGTTGGGCGTTGCTTATTGTCGAAATAACGCAGAATCCAACGCGTCGTCTTCCCTTGAAAGAGGATGCTGTAATAGCTTTCGGTATCTTTCGCAACCAGCTCTGCCTCAGTGCCCAAGATCATCGCCACATTGTCAAACAGGCACCTTTCTGCAAATGTAGTCACTATTTTACTATTCTCGGGGTCAACGATCGGGGCAAGCGGGTCGGGTCTGTTTTGCGTTTCACCTTCATCTGAGGATTCAGACGCTACAACATTTTCCGACGTCACTGACAGGCCAGAAACGACCATCGCACTCACTGCTTTTTCAACAGCCAAACGAACCAATGGCGTTATTGTGTCCAAAAAACGTTGGTTTAGCTGACGCTGAACGTTAGAGCGACTTGCCACATAACGAACAAAATCTGAATCAACGTCTCGAAGGCTGGCGCTGATAGTTTTTGTAAATGAAGTCAGATAGATACTTTCTTCAGCTAACGTTCGCAGCGCTTCAGGCTGAAATTGGTCGTGTCTAAATCTATAAAGCTGATCAATATCAGAATCGTTTAGATTATTAAAATCTATTTTCAGGAATGGCGAATCATCCATGATGTTCTTATCTTTCAGATCGGTGAAAAATCGCCATTCTTTTCCATTAGTTATTGCAGAAACCGTGACCTCTGGTGTCGCATTAAAATAGCGAGATAGCTGGGGACTATGGTTTGACAGATTTTGATTGAAAGACTTCGCCTCGATGAACATGACGGGAACCGCATGGCAAAAAAGGGCGTAATCAACGCGCTCACCCACCTTAACACCTGGAAAATCAGCACCATACTCTGCCTTCACCTTAGTGGGGTCATACGGATGAAAGCCTAAGGTTTCTAATAACGGCAAAATTAATGCCTGCTTAGTCGTTTCCTCAGTATTGCAATGCTGGCCAACAGAGGCCACATGAAGAACATGGGCCTTAAGCTTATCTCTGAATGCATTCATCAACCATCCCTCTGCTGTGTTAAATCGCTGTAGTCTTAAATCACACGTTTAAAAGTGCTTTTCTTGCAACAAAGCGGTGTTCTTAAATAGAACTCCGTCAATATTTAATAGAATTAGCATTAATTATTAGTTATATAGCAGAACAAATAGCCTTAATCAAAATAGGAACACGAAGACCTACAGCCGATCACAATAAAAAAGAGATAAGTATTAACAGATGGGAATTTATAGCGAGTGAACCATTATTGGTACTTATACAGAATCCAGCGACAAATGATGGGCAGGGAATACTGCCCATCTATCGCGTTACTTACCGTTTGTCAGCGTGTTATAGCTGGTCATCAGATTGCGGTAGTCCGGGATATGGTTGGAGAACAGCGTGCCCAGACCTTCGATGTCGTTGCGCCAGTCGCGGTGCAGCTCGCAGGCGACGCCGAACCAGGTCATCAGCTGCGCGCCGGCGGCTTCCATACGGCTCCAGGCCGACTGACGCGTCAGCTCATTGAAGGTGCCGGAGGCGTCGGTCACCACAAAGACCTCAAAGCCTTCATTGAGCGCCGACAGCGCCGGGAATGCCACGCACACTTCGGTCACCACGCCGGCGATGATCAGCTGCTTGCGGCCGGTGGCTTTCACTGCGTTGACGAAGTCGTCGTTGTCCCAGGCGTTGATTTGGCCGGGGCGGGGAATGAACGGGGCATCGGGGAATTGGGCCTTCAGTTCCGGCACCAGCGGGCCGTTGGGGCCGTTTTCGAAACTGGTGGTCAGAATGGTCGGCAGATTGAAGTACTTCGCTAAATCACCCAGCGCCAGCACGTTGTTTTTAAACCGATCGGGATCGATATCGCGCACCAGCGAAAGCAGCCCTGCCTGATGATCCACCAGCAATACGGCGGCCTGATCCTTGTCGAGGCGTTTGTAGTTTGCAGTCATGGTTTTACTCCCGTGGGGGTTGATGTTGCGGATGAAGCGCCCCGCCGCTGGGACGGGGCGCAGAGGTCTAAGTGTAGCGCCTGAGCCGGGGAACGCTTCCCGGCTCGGGCGCCTGCGGTCAGCCGGCGCTCGCTTCGGCGTTCATGCTGCCGAACTTGCCGCTGTTGAAGTCGCGGAACGCCTGCTGGATTTCCGCGTCGCTGTTCATGACGAACGGGCCGTAGCCGACGATAGGCTCATCGATCGGTTCGCCGCTCAGCACCAGCAGCGCGACGTCGTTGTTGGCTTCGATAGTGATCGCATCCCCCGCCCGGTCGAAACGCACCATTTGGGTTTCGCGCACCACCTCTTCGCCGTTGACCAGGATCGCGCCGTGCAGCATCACCAGCGCCAGCGTATGGCCTTCTTTCACCGTCAGTGTGGTGGTGTGGCCGGCATTCAGCTTCATATCCCACACGTTGAGCGGGCTAAAGGTGCGTGCCGGGCCGGCGTGGCCGCCGAAGTCCCCGGCGATCACCCGCACCTGCCCTGCGCCGTCCGCCAGCGGAACCACCGGAATATCGGCGTTCAGCAGCGTCTGGTAACCCGGCTCGGCCATTTTGTCCTTGGCCGGCAGGTTGACCCACAGCTGCACCATTTCCATGGTGCCGCCCTTGCGCGAGAACTCCCGCGAATGGAACTCTTCATGCAGAATGCCAGAGGCGGCGGTCATCCACTGGACGTCGCCGGGGCCAATCACCCCGCCGCTGCCGGTCGAGTCGCGGTGTTCCACTTCGCCCTGATAGACGATGGTCACCGTTTCAAAACCGCGATGCGGATGCTGACCCACGCCGCGGGTGCCGGAGGCAGAGCGGAATTTGGTTGGCGCCGCGTGATCAAGCAGCAGGAACGGGCTCATTTCCGCCCCCAAATCGTTATAAGAGAACAGCGAATTCACCAGGAAACCGTTACCGACCCAATGTGCTTCCGGGCTGTTGTGAATACCGAGGATTTTTTTCATCTTGAACTCCCGTTTCAGGCCTCACGGCCTTAAGTTGATGTCAGAAGTTTAATCCGTCGGGGTTTGCTGCAGTAGTAGGCAAGATGTACACTCAGCGTTCTACTGGTAGAACGATAAGGGATAGGATGCTGACCGATCTGAACGATCTGTTTTTCTTCGCCAGCGTGGTCGATCACCAGGGATTCGCCCCCGCCGGCCGGGCGTTGGGCATTCCCAAATCCAAGCTCAGCCGCCGCGTGGCGCTGCTGGAAGAGCGTCTGGGCGTGCGCCTGATCCAGCGCTCAACGCGGCGTTTCTCGGTGACCGAGGTCGGCCAAAACTATTACGCGCACTGCAAGGCGATGCTGGTGGAAGCGGAAGCGGCGCAGCAGGCGATCGAACAGACGCGCGCCGAGCCCTGCGGCACGGTGCGTATGTCCTGCCCGGTGGCGATCCTGCACACCCGCGTCGGCAGCATGGTGGCTGCCTTTATGGCCGACTATCCGAAGGTGACGGTGCATCTGGAGGCCACCAACCGCCGGGTGGACGTGGTGGGGGAAGGGTTGGATCTGGCGATCCGCGTGCGGCCGCCGCCGTTGGAAGACAGCGATCTGGTGCTGAAGATCCTGGCGCAGCGCACCTGGTGCGTCGCCGCCAGCCCGGCGCTGGTGCGCACCCTCGGGCCGGCGCACGCGCCGGAAGACCTGCGTAAATACCCGACGCTCGATCTCGGCCCCGCGCGCGCTCAGCACCAATGGCGGCTGACCGGCCCGCAGGGTGAACGGGTGGAGTGGGAACACACGCCGCGGCTGGTCACCGACGACATGCTGATGCTGCGCACCGCCGCCATCGCCGGCGCCGGCATCGTTCAGCTGCCGGCGATGATGATGCGCGACGACATGCTGCGCGGCGAACTGGTCCAGCTGCTGCCCGGCTGGCAGCCGCAGGGCGGCGTGGTGCATGCGGTTTACCCGTCGCGCCGCGGGCTGCTGCCGGCGGTAAGGCTGCTGCTCGATTATCTGGGCGAGCAGTTCACCAGCATCGAAGAGGAGTGATCAGGCGGTGATTTCAATCGCGTTGCCGTCCGGATCGCGGATGACGGCCTCGTAGAAGCCGTCGCCGGTCCAGCGCGGCGCGGACTGCAGGATGCCCTCCTGCTGCGCGCGCTGCGCCAACCGATCGACCTGCCGCTCATCCCCCAGCGACAGCGCGATGTGCGCCCAGCCCACCCGCTCTTCCTGGGCCTGCGCCGGCAACAGCGTCGGCACGCGCATGATCTCCAGCGTCGGCCCGGCCGCCAGGCTGACGAAGCGGGAAACAAACCCCGGCCGGTTGCGGCTGACGTACTCCTCGCCCGCCTCAGCGTTGAAATAGCGCTGCCAGAACGCCAGCTGCGCGTCGATGTCGCGGGTCCACAGGGCTACATGGGCTATTTTCATCATCATTCTCCGGTCGGTAAATCGCTGTGCCAAACCTGGCCGCCGCCCTGCGCCACCTGCAGCTCGAGCTGCGGGTGCGCGCCGCGCGCCGTCACCAGATGATCCACCCGCCCGGCGGGCAGGAAGGGGTAAGGGGCGTAGGTATTGAGTTTGTCGCGGGTACACAGCACCGCTACGCTGCCGGCACGGGTCAGCAGCCGCTTTTTGAACGTGGCGTCCTGGTAGCTCAGCGCGGAAAAGCCGCCGTCCGGGTCGTAGGCGCAGATGCCGGTGAACACCAGATCGAAATGGAAACCGTCTATCTCTTCCGCGGCTTTGGCGTCCACGCAGCCGCCAACCTGCGCATCCAGCTCGCCGCCGATCAGAATGGTGCGGAGCCCCGGCCGTTCCAGCATTTTGCCGGCGATGCTCAACGCATTGGTCACCACCGTCAAACGCCGATCGCGCGGCAACAGATCCGCCAGATACAGGTGGGTGCTGCCGGCGTCGAGGAAGATCAGCTGCTCTTCACCGATCAACCCCAGCGCGGTCTGCGCCAGCGCCAGCTTCTCATCGCCGCTGAGCGCCATGCGCGCCGCAACGGGCCCCTCGGCCGGCGTCGGCGCCAGCGCGCCGCCATAGATGCGTTTGCACAGATTCTGCGCCGCCAGCTGGCGCAGATCGCGGCGGATGGTGGCTTCGGTGGTATTCAGCCGCTGCGCCATCTCCAGCGCCAGCACCCGCCCCTGTTGGCGAAGCGTGTCGAGAATGGCCTGGTGGCGCTCATTCGGTAGCAGTTTGGACATCGTGTCAATCCGGTGACGCTAAAGTGATCACGAATGTACACAAACAAACATAAACGTACAACCGTGGGCGAAAGAAAAATCGCCGGGCAGGATTTTCGCCTGCGGGATGTTGGCTATACTGAGGCAAGCGAAGTTACCGCAGACGTAACGGCTTGGACGCTAAGGGAAAACGATGTTATTGACGATCGCAAGGTGGCTGTTTCAACTCCCCGGGAAGCTGTTCGGGCTGATTTTCAAAAATCGCCTGAGGATATTTTTATTCTTCATGCTGGTCGCCGTTGGGGTGCTCGGCGCCAAGCGCTATCTGCGCGCCCACCAATATGACGACGAGTTCAGCCTCACCGCCCCCGCCGATTACAACCGCGCAATAAAGCGCGAAATGCCGCTGCGCGAGGCGCGTGAACAGTGCGGCGGGCCGCTGCATGACAATGCCGGGCAGCCGTGGCCCGCCTCAGCGGGTTATCTGCATCAGCCGACGCGGCTGCCCACGGCCGGTCTGCATCGGCTGACGCTGGATAATCAGGGCAACGATTTTGCGGTGCTGGTCAAGCTGGAAACGCCGACGGCGCCGCAGCAGCTGGCGGAAGTCTTTATTCCGCCCGCCGGCAGCTTCGAGGTGAAAATCAATGCGGACGCGGAACACGTGATGAAAATCAAGAACATCAAGACCGGCTGCATGTTCCGCTCCCGGTCGTTCAACCTGGATAAACAGCGCGATTGGCGCATGCCGCTGACGCTACAAAAAGACGGCAGCCTGCAGCTGCAGTCGATAGGCGATCGCCAATTCTGATCGGGCGCCGGAACCGGCGCCGCATAGGGTTACTTTTTCACCGGATGATCGCGGCGGAACAGCTCCCAGCTTTCAATTTCCTGCCCGCTCGGCAAGGTGCAGGTGGAATACTGTCCTGCCGCATTCTCTTTGGCGTTCAGCTTGCCGCCGATTTGGGTGCAGTACACGTCGGCCGGGTTCGCCATGCCGATCGGTTTCACCTGCGGCGGCGGTGGCGCATCGTTGGATTTCACGGAACACCCCTGCAACATCGTCATCCCTGCCAACAGGGAAAGCATCAACGTTTTTTTCATTTTTCCAGCTTATGCAAAAAAGAACGGCGGAGCGCTCCGCCGTTCGCTTATCATGAAATAAAGGATTTGCCCTGTTTCAGCACCAGATCGCAGGCTTTTTGCTTCACCTTCTCGGTGATCTGCGAGGTGCCCAGGCTGTTCAGATCCAGGCTCTTGCCTTCGCCGGTCTGCAGCAAGCCGCCCAGGCCCTGCTGATAATCCTGGCTCTTGGCGTTTTCGGTGCTGGTGATGCCCAGCTTGCTGAGCAGCTGATCTTTCACCCCTTCGGCGCCGTTAGCCGACAGCACGTTGTTTTTCACGCAGTACTGCAGGATGCCGGCGGCATTGGTCATGCTGCTGGAACTCAACGCCTTGTCGCCACCGTTCAGCAGGCCGGTCAACGAGGAGAGCGACATGCCGCCACTGCTGTCGCCGCCCGACTTGCTCAGTTCGCCCGCCGCGCTGCTGAGGGAATCCATCAGCCCGGCGGCCTGGGTGGCGCCGCTGGCCAGGGTAGCGGACAGCGCCAAAGCCGGCAGTAAACGATGTTTGGTGATCATAGTGGTGAAACTCCTGTAATAACGGCATGCAATCGGCGCAGCGCGCCGGGATACCCTTCCGACGCCGCTGGCGGCGACAAGTTCCTTTAATCTCGCCGCCGCGCCGTTTTTCGGAATTCAGGAAGTTTAGAACTGCCAGCGCAGCCAGGCGAAGAACACGTTGCCGTTGTTATAGGTGCCGGGAATGTAGGTCGCCTGGAACGTCAGCCGCTGATAGCCGATAGAAGCCAGCGGCAGCGGCGCCGGGATGGGAATGTATTTCCAGTTGTCACGCGCGGTGACGCTGGCGGTAAAGCCCAGCCCCAGGCGGAAATCCTTGTCATCCAGCGGGCGCCAGATCTTCTCGTAGGCGTAGCCGCCGATCGGCTCCCACTTGTTGAAGGAGTCCTTGAACGCCATGATGTAGATGCCGTGCCAGTCACCGTCGCTGTCGTAGCGGGAGATGCCGTAACCGGCGCCCCACGGGCGTTCGTTGTACTTATCGATATGTTCATCATCGTAAGTCCAACGGTTGTGCCAGGTAATGGCCGGGACATAGAGATCGTGGTTAGGCGAGTTGTTCCAGGTCTCCGCCACGTTATCGGTAAAACGCTGCCATAGACCCGGTTTTTCAGCCTGCGCGGTATTGCCACTTTCTGAACCAACCTCAGCGAAAGAAGGCAGTGCAGGAAATATCAACGCCAGAGAACATGCCAAAAGAGTCCGTTTGAGAAACATCGTAAAGCTCCTGTAAAAATACGGCCGCAGATTTTTACCGATAGCCCAGGCAAGATCAAGCTGTATCTAATTTATCCAACGCCCGTTGTGCTTTGGTTAAGTTTAGCGCCGGAAAATGCCCAATAATTGGTGACAAACCGTACCTCTGTCTATCCGCATGCTATCGCCTTTAAGACGGCAAAACCGTGGGAAAAGTCCGCTTTGTCGCACGCTACTCGCGGGCAAGATGCTTGACCAACACATCGACATCGAGACGGTTCACAAACGCCAGGGAATAAGAGGAATAGAGACCGAACAGGCGGTTTTGGTGCCCGACCACCACCAGATCGATGCCGGCCTGATGAATGAAATCGTTGACGTCCTTAAAGCGCCGGATGGTGACAATTTCCTTGACCGCAACCGGCGCATCGACGGCGCTCACCAACCGGCTCAGCATCGCCTTGGCGGCGATCACCTCCTGCGCCTGGCGATCTTTGACCAGCGCATCGCTGCCGTACTCCAGCTCCGCATAGTCGGCGTTAAGGTGGCCGACGGTTATGGCGATCGGCAACCCGAGCACCATCGCCACCGTTTGACGCAGCAACGGCAGCCCATCGCGCTCATCGTGAATCAGTACCAGAATATGTCGATAGCTTTTCATCGCGTAACCCCCTCACAGACCAGCACCACAGGGACATCATCCCCTCTGGTAGGTATACGCCATCTGCGCACACGTGGAGAAAAGTTTACGTATCACTTCCCACGGAATGTGATGGCCACCACGTTATATTAGCGCCCGCAACGGCGTATTTTAACGCCGGCCCGACGTGGCGCGCACTGCAGCCCCCGTAAAGCAAAGCTGACGAAAACGGGCGAACAAAAAACTCAAGTTGTTAATTTTTTGTTTTTCATTAGTTACTGGATGGTTTCATGAAATAAGCGTGCGGCGGATCACCAAAATCCCCCTTCACGTCAGCTTCGGTTTTTCTTTCCCAGGCAAAAAGCGTTGTGTGCTCAATGGGATTTAACGCGGCGTCAAAAGTACCGGATGATTCGCCCTGCATCATGATAAATGCCAATGCGCCGCCGCTTTTCTGTCGATATACCGCCAATGAAAAATACCGCCTCCTCCCAATACACGATAACCCTACTTTTTATGTATTTCCCAATCGCGTAAAGCGCCGAATACAAACCGCCTATTTACCGCCTGCCCACAGTCTCTTGAACAAGCCGACGCTTTAAATAACTGTTAATGCTAACGACACAACATCGCCAGCAATTTATTTTTGCTGATTTTCGCCTGACAAAATAAAGATAAATAATCCGGAGCAATCAATGAAAATAACTATCGGGTCATTCATTCTGCAACAGCTTCACGCCCTGAACGTCGATCGTATTTACGGCGTGCCCGGCGACTATAACCTCAGCCTGCTGGAGCTGCTGGAAAGCGACGACCGGCTGGCGTTTATCGGCAACTGCAATGAATTGAACGCCGCCTACGCCGCCGACGGCTATGCCCGAATGAAGGGCGCCGGCGCGCTGATCGTCACCTACGGCGTCGGCGATCTGGCCGCGCTGTCCGGCATCGCCGGAGCCTATGCCGAATCCTCGCCGGTGGTCTGCATCGCCGGCACGCCGCCGCTGCACGCGATGAAGAATCATCAGCTATTGCACCATACTCTGGGCGATGGCAATTTCGACAACGTCATGAACTGTTTTAAACAATTCACCGTTGCTCAAGCCTTGATTACGCCGGAAAATGCCGCGCAGGAAATTCCGCGCGTTATTTCCCGCGCCTGGATAGAGAAGAAACCGGTCTATTTACAGCTGCCTTCCGATATTTGCGACGTCGAAATTGAAATCGCCGCAGCCGCAGCGGCGCCGCAGTTGCCGGCCAGCGATAAATACAATGTGCAATTAGCGGCGATGGCGCTGTTAACCAAAATAAAACGCGCGCAGCGCCCGATCATGTTGGTCGACCAAATGGTGGATCGCTATCAGCTGCAGCGGTTGGTGATCGAGGTCGCTCACCGCTTTGCCATTCCGCTGACCAATATGCCGACCGCCAAATGCATCATTCCGGAAGATACCGCCGGTTGGATGGGCGGCTACAGCGGCAACCTGTCGCGCCCCGAACTGTATGAACGCATGGCGCACTCGGACTGCGTGCTGAGCTTCGGCGTGCGTCTGGTGGACTCCACCACCGGCTATTTCTCGCAGCAAATTCCCGCCGCCGCTCAGGTAGATATCCAGCCGTTCTCGCTAAAGTTGGACAACACCTCCTATCCGGCGGTGGCGACGGCGGATCTGCTGCAGGCGCTGCTGGATCTGAGCGAAGACGCGCCGGTACAGCCCCTGGCGCCGCTGCCCGATCCGCGTGAAAAGCTGGCGACGCCGAGCGACGCCCCCATCGACCAGGCCTATCTGTGGCAACGGATCCAGCGATTTATCCGGGCAGATGACGTGGTGGTGGTGGAAAACGGCACCTCGGGCGCCGCCATCGGCGGCATGCGCATGCCCGGCGGTGTCAAGGTGGTCAACCAACCGATCTGGGGTTCGATCGGCTATACCCTGCCGGCGCTGCTCGGCACACTGATGGCGGCGCCTGAGCGCCGTCACCTGCTGTTCATCGGCGACGGCTCCTTCCAGCTCACCGCGCAGGAAGTGTCTACCCTGCTGCGCTGCGAGCAAAAGCCGATCATCTTCCTGATCAACAACGACGGCTACACCATCGAGCGTTATATCCTCGGCGAAAACTCGTCCTACAACGACATCGGCCCGTGGGACTACGCCAAACTGCCGGCGGTGCTGAATACCCAGGCGCAGCCGTTCAGCGTGGTGGTGGAGACCACGCAGCAGCTGGAAATGGCCCTGGAACACGCCTCACGGCAGGATCGGCTGGCGTTTATCGAGGTGAAAGTGCCGATGATGGACACGCCGCCGGTGATGAAAGAGTTCTGCAACCGCTGCAACAGCTTTAACTTCGGCCTGACCAACCCGCGCCGCAGCGCCTGATGCGCGATCGCGCCGCCGATGGTTTCAGGCCACCGGCGGCGTTTTCTTTTGGGTTACCCGCCGGCGCGCGCCATACAGCGCTGGCGGCGTTCATCCACCCGTTTGGCGAACCAGGCGGTGGTCAGCTTGCGGGTGATTTTCGGGCTTTCCAGCTGGATGCCCGGCAGCATCTCGCGCGGCAGCTTGCCGCCCGCCAGCGCAAAGACCTTCTTATACAGATCGGTGTCGGCAAAGTCGGCCGTCTCGCCTTTCTCGAGCGCCCGGCGAATGGCGCTGTCGCTCATGTTCAGGCGCTTGCCGAGCGTGCGCACCGCCAGCTCGGTCGAGCCGGGCTTGTCGCTGCCGAAGTCGATAAGATCGCCGTCCAGCGCCAGCGGAATGGCGCTCGCCCGGCTGACCGCGTTTTGGAACGCCGCGTTTCGGCTGGCGTACCAGCCGGCGTTGAAGTCGGCAAAGCGATAAATCGGCCGGCTGTAATCGGCCGGGTATCCCAGCAAATGCATAATGCCGAAGTACATACCGCCGCGCCGGCTGAAAACTTCGCGGCGAATCGAGCCGTCGACCGGATAAGGGTACCCTTTGGCGTGCGCCTCGGCGAAGGCGATGCTCACCTGCATCGGGCCGCCGGTATGTACCGGGTTTAAATGGCCGAACAGCTTCTGCCCCATCGGCACGCGGTCGATCATGTCATCGAAGATATCGCTCAGATCCTTCTCGGTGCGCACCTTATCGAGCCGCTCGCTGTAGCTCTGGCCGTTCGACGACGAGATCTTCAACGCGGTGTGTACCAAAAAGTTCGGGATGTGCATCTGATCGGCGCGGCGGTCGATCTCCTTCCAGGCGATCTTCGGCAGCCCCGGCACCTGCGGGTTAGCCCGGAACGTCGACTCCTGTTCGGTCACCGCCAGCACCGAACACAGGTTCTCATCGCTCGGCTCGATGCCCTGCGCGGCGAAGGCGGCGGTAATATCGGTGGCCCAGCCCTGACGATCGCCGGCGTTGGCCGGGATCAGCGTCATCAGTCGGGCTTTGACGTCGGCGGGGCGCGCCGTTGGCGCCGTGGTGGTGGTTTTGCTGGTACAGCCCGCCAGCGCCAGCAGCGCGGCCAGGCTCAGCAAACGGAAGGATATCGGGTGGAATAAACGAGGTATCGGCATCTTTTCCCTGAACGTGATGACATGAACAGCACTGAAATTAGCCCAGCCGCCGCGCACAATCCAGTATAAAGAATGCCGCGCCTTTCCGTCAGGCCGCTATGTTCAAACGATCGATAAAGATGTATTTTATATGCATTATATAAATCACTTTGCTTGCCCAGCCAGAGGAGCCCCTTATGGAGCAGCAGCTGCTTTGCTATAAAACCCTGCCGGAATGGAACAGCGACACGCTGCCGGAGGCCTTCCGCCAGCGCCACAACACCCAGAGCGGCACCTGGGCGAAGCTCACCGTGCTGAGCGGCAGCCTGACGTTCGCCATGATGACCGAGGACGGCGCCACCACCGAGACCTGGCAGTTCAGCCCCGAAAGCCAGCCGCCGTTTATCGCACCGCAGCAGTGGCATCGCATCGTTTCCTTCTCGGACGACATGACCTGCCGGCTGGCGTTTTACTGCACGGCGGAAGATTACTACCACAAGAAATACGAACTGACGCGCACCCACTCCGAAGTGATCGAGGCGGCGGCGCGCATCGCGCCGGGCAAGGCGCTGGATCTGGGCTGCGGCGGCGGCCGCAATTCGCTCTATCTCAATCTGAAGGGTTTCGACGTCACCGCCTGGGACAAGCACGCGCCGTCGATAGACCGCCTCAATCAGATCATCGACGCCGAGCAGCTGACCCGCCTGAGCGCCGGAGTGCAGGATCTCAATACCCACCGCTTCAGCGGCGAATACGACTTCATCCTGTCCACCGTGGTGATGATGTTCCTCGAGCGCCAGCAAATTCCGCCTATCGTGCAAAACATGCAGGACAGCACCGTTCGCGGCGGCCATAACCTGATCGTGGCGGCGATGGATACCGAGGATTATCCCTGCCCGCTGCCGTTCCCGTTCACTTTTAGCCCGGGTGAACTGCAGCATTATTATCGCGACTGGGAGATCCTCAAATACAACGAGGACGTCGGCCAGTTGCACAAGACCGACGCCGCCGGCAACCGCATCTCGCTGCGCTTCGCCACCCTGCTGGCGCGCAAGCTATAGCGCGTCGTGAAAGATCACCCCCAGCGTGTGGCGTTGGCCGGAACGTACCCGGCTGACGCCGTGGCGCAGATTGACCCGATAATAGCCTTTAGCCCCCGCCATCGGGCGATGATGCACGGCGAACACCACCGCGTCGCCCTGCTGTAGCGGCACCACCTCCGGCCGGCTCTGCATCCGCGGCCGCTGTTCGGTCAACACGAATTCGCCGCCGGTGAAGTCCCGTTCGGGTGCGGAGAGCAAAAACGCCACTTGCAGCGGAAACACCCGCTCGCCGTACAGATCCTGATGCAGGCAGTTGTAATCCCCCGCTTCGTAACGCAACAGCAGCGGCGTCGGCCGCCGTTGGCCGGCCCGGTGGCATTCGGTCAGGTAGGCCTCGTGTTCGGCGGGATAGCGCGCCGCCAGGCCCAATAAAGTATTCCAGCGGTTGGCCACCGGCGCCAGCCGCGCATACATCAGGCTGCGCGCCTCGGCCACCGGAAGCGGCAGCGGATAGGCGAAATAGCGGTACTCGCCGCGGCCAAAACCGTGCTGCGCCATCACGACACGGCTGCGGAAGTGCGCATCGTGCGGGTAGAGCGCCGCCAGCTCGCGGCACAGGTCTTGGCTGAGCACGCCAGGCAACCGCGCACAGCCCTGCGCATCGAGTTCGCGTTCAATCGCCGCCCAGTCCAATTCGGCCAGCCGCGCCGCCAGCGAGCGGCTCATCGCTGCGCCTCTTTTTCCAGCAAGGCTTTCTTGCGCTCGACGCCCCAACGATAGCCGGACAAAGCGCCGTCGTTGCGCACCACCCGGTGACAGGGGATCGCCACCGCCAGCACGTTGGCGGCGCAGGCGCTGGCCACCGCGCGCACCGCTTTGGGCGCGCCGATGCGCCGGGCGATATCGGCATAGCTGACGGTTTCGCCGACCGGTATCGCCTGCAGCGCTTGCCAGACCCGCTGTTGAAACGCGGTGCCGCGAATATCCAGCGGCAGCGCCAGCCCGTTCTCCGGCGCTTCAATCAGCCCCACCACCTGCGCCATCAGCGCTTCATACTGCGCGTCGCCGCCGATCAGCTCGGCGTTGGGAAATTTGTCCTGCAGATCCTGCACCAACCGCTGCGCATCGTCCCCCAGCAGAATGGCGCAGATGCCCACCTCGCTTTGCGCCGCCAGGATCTCGCCCAGCGAACAGCGCCCGACGGCGAAATGGATGCGCATGCCTTTGCCGCCCGCCCGGTAGGCCTTCGGCGTCATGCCCAGCGCGGCGTTGGCTTGCCGGTAGAAGCGGCCGTTGGCGCCATAGCCGGCGTCGAAAATCGCGTCGGTCACCGTCTCCTGCTGCGTCAGACCGGTGCGTAAGCGCTGGCTGCGCTGCGCGTCGGCATAGCCTTTCGGCGTCAGGCCGGTGATCGCTTTGAACAGCCGGTGGAAATGGTATTGGCTCAACCCGACGTGACGCGCCAGCGCCTGCAGCGACGGCGCTTTCTCCGCCCGTTCGATATAGCGGCAGGCCTCGGCTATCTGCCGCGCATGCTGCTCTGTCAACGGCGTCAGCCCCTGGCGGCAGCGTTTGCAGGGCCGATAACCCGCCGCCTCCGCCTGCTCGGCATCGTCGAACAGTTCCACGTTTTGCCGGTTCGGCTGACGTGACGGGCAAGAAGGCGAGCAATACACGCCGGTGGTTTTCACCGCATAGATAAAGCGGCCGTCGGCGTGTTTATCGCGGCTGACGATCGCCAGCCAGCGCGGGTCGGCGCTGTCGATTACGTTTTTCATCATCCGTTCCTCACTGCGGTTTCGATGTTAACCAGCATAGTGACGGGCCGTTGGCGAAACACGCCGACTCTTGCTTTTTAATTCGGCGCCGACGTTTTCAACAATGTTTCGACAATTTTTAACCAACAACATGAAGTTTATTACGTTGCCAACCCGGTTGCACAGCGTTAGGATCGCGGCCGGTCACGGGCGTGGCCAGTGTTTTTGCCTGTTAGTTGCGCGCATGGAGAGGTTATTGTGTTAGAGAGTTTTGGCGTCCTGAATTTATGGACCTATTTGGCCGGGGTGGTCTTCATTATCATTCTGCCGGGGCCGAATACGCTGTACGTACTGAAAACCGGCGTATCGCGCGGCGTGCGCGCCGGCTACACCGCGGCGCTCGGCGTGTTCATCGGCGATGCGATCCTGATCTTCTGCGCCTATATCGGCGTGGCTTCGCTGATCCGCACCACGCCGTTCCTGTTCACCCTGGTGCGTTTTCTCGGCGCGATTTACCTGCTGTTCCTCGGCGCAAAAATCCTCTACGCCACCTTCGTGCAGAAGGCGCAGGCGCAACAGCAGCAGATTGAAGGCGGCCACAGCATTCTGCGCAAATCGCTAACGCTGAGCCTGACCAACCCGAAAGCTATCTTGTTTTACGTGTCGTTCTTCGTGCAGTTCATCGACTTCAACTACGCGCACACCGGACTGTCGTTCACCATTTTGGCGCTGATCCTCGAAGCCGTCAGCTTTATCTACATGAGCACGCTGATCTTCTCCGGCGCGATGCTGGCGCATTTCTTCAACCACAAGAAAGGCCTGGCGAAGCTCGGCAACGGCCTGATCGGCCTGCTGTTCCTCGGCTTCGCCACCCGTCTGGCGACCCTGAGCTCGTGATCCCTCCCGGCCGGCGCCCGCCGGCCGCAGTTTACCCTTCCGTCACGGCAAAATGACACGCAGGGCAAACCGAATGTCAGGCAGACCAAAGCCGCCGCTTTTCCGCTGATCTAGACTTGCAGGGTTAACGATAACCTGATGAGCCTGATCGGAGGATGTATGTCTGACAATACCGTAGCCGTGCTGGATAGCGTGTCGCGTTTTCTCGATCGTCAGCATGGGCTGTATATCGACGGCCAGTGGCGCGCGTCCGCCGCGGAAGGCCGCCTGGCGGTGTATAACCCCGCCAATGGGCAGCAGATCGCCACCACCGCCGACGCCAACGAACACGACGTCGCGCTGGCGGTGCAGTCCGCCCACAAAGCCTTCAGCGAAGGCGTCTGGGCGCAGCGTCTGCCGGTAGAACGAGAACGCATCCTGCTGCGCTTCGCCGATCTGGTGGAACAGCACGCCGAGGAGCTGGCGCAGCTGGAAACCCTGGAGCAGGGCAAATCCATCAACATCGCCCGCGCTTTCGAAGTCGGCAGCACCCTGAACTGGATGCGCTACACCGCCGGGCTGGCGACCAAAATCACCGGCCAGACGCTGGACGTCTCCATTCCGATGCCGCCGGGCGCTAAATATCAGGTTTATACCCGTAAAGAGCCGATCGGCGTGGTCGCCGGCATCGTGCCCTGGAACTTCCCGCTGATGATCGGCATGTGGAAAGTGATGCCGGCGCTGGCGGCGGGCTGCTCCATCGTCATCAAGCCGTCGGAAACCACCCCGCTCACCCTGCTGCGCATCGCCGAACTGGCGAGCGAAGCCGGCGTGCCGCCGGGCGTGTTCAACGTGGTCACCGGCCGCGGCACCGTGTGCGGCAAGGCGCTGACCGAACATCCGCTGATCGCCAAAGTCAGCTTTACCGGCTCCACGCCGGTGGGCAAAAGCATCGCGCGCGCGGCGGCGGATCGCCTGACCCGCGTGACGCTGGAGCTGGGCGGCAAAAACCCGGCCATCGTGCTGAAAGATGCCGATCCGCAGCAGGTGATCGAAGGCCTGATGCTCGGCAGCTTCCTCAATCAGGGGCAGGTGTGCGCCGCCAGCTCGCGGATTTATATCGAAGCACCGATTTATGACCAGCTGGTGGCCGGTTTCGAACAGGCGGTGAAATCGCTGTCGGTCGGGCCGGGGATGGATACCGGCGCGCAAATCAACCCGCTGGTGTCGCTCGCGCACCGCGACAAGGTGGCGGCCTACCTGGACGACGCCCGGGCGAAAAACGCCGAGCTTATCGGCGGCGCGGCCGGGCCGGATGCCAACGGCTTCTACATTCCGCCAACGCTGGTGATCAACCCGGACGATCGGCTGAACCTGACGCGCGAGGAAGTGTTCGGCCCGGTGGTCAACCTGATTCGGGTGGCGAGCGCCGAGGAGGCGCTGAGCAAGGCCAACGACACCGACTTCGGGCTGACTGCCAGCCTGTGGACCACCAGCCTGCAGCAGGCGATGGCGCTGACGCCGCGCATTCAGGCCGGCACCGTGTGGGTCAACACCCATACGCTGATCGACCCTAACATGCCGTTCGGCGGGTTCAAACAGTCGGGCAGCGGCCGTGATTTCGGCCCGGATTGGCTGGACGCTTACACCGAGTCGAAATCGGTCTGCATCCGCTATTGAGTGAAGCGGCGCGGGCCTGGCCCGCGCCCTGGCTTACTGATACTGCCGACGGTACTCGCTCGGCGACATGCCGAAACGCTGCTTGAAAGCGGTCGAGAAATGGCTGTGATCGGCAAACCCCCAGTCGAGGCCGACTCCGGCCAGCTTCTCCTGCCCGGCGGCGCTGCGCAGCGCCTGCGCGCACAGATCCAGCCGGCGGTTCCTGATGTACTGGGCCACCACCAGCCCCTGACGGGCAAACAGCCGATACAGGCTGCGCAGTGACACCCCCAACTCGGCCGCCACCCATTCCGGGCGCAGCTGCGGCGACTGAATATGCCTGTCGATCAACGCCAGCGCCTTGTCGAAAACCGGCTGTTGCCCCTCCGGGCGCGCCTGTTCGAGCGCCAGCGCCGGGCGCAGCAGCGCCGCCAGCGCATTCAGCACCGCCTCGCTTTCCGCCGCGGCAAGCTGAGGATCCTGCATGCTGCTCAGCACCAGTTGGCGGCTGAGGCGCACCGCGCTGAGCTCTGCCCCGAGACGCTGGGCGCAAGGCGGCGGCACCGGCAGGCAGCCGCGCGGCAACAACAGGGAGATTTGGCGTGAATCGCGCTGGAAGGTGAAGCTGCTGGGCCGTGAGGCGTCGATCAGCGTGATGTCGCCGGGAGAGAGCACCGTCTGGCTCTCGCCCTGCTCCATCAACGCGCTGCCGCGCAGCTGGAAGACGGTAAAAAAGTGCGCGCCGTCGCTGCGGGCGATCTCGCGCGGCGTGCGGTACAGCCGGGCCTGAGACACGTCGACCAGGCTCAGGCGCAGGGCATGGGCGCGAAACTCCTGCATCGCCCCGCTGAAGCCCGGCCCCAGCGTTTTTGCGCAGAATCTGCCGCAAGCGGTGTTGATTTTCCCCAGCCACTCTTCGAAGCCGACGTCCCGGAACGTTGCCAATGCCGTCATGATCTCTCCCTTCAAACAGCAGCGGTGCTGCGCCGTTGAACAGAAAACCACCATAACAATCCGTTAACACACAATCAATGGCGAGCCGGGGATTTGGCGCCGCGATCACAGATCATCGGGCGCCGGAGGAGGAATCGCCTTAAGGCTGCGTATCCAACAGATGCCGCACCACCGCCGCGTACTCTTTGGCGTAGCCTTCAACGCTGGTGCTGGCCATGCCGGCATTGTCTATCTTGTATTTGCCGGCTACGTAGAACGACGGGGTGCCGCGCACCTCGAACGCCTTCACCGCTTCGTTCTGCTTGGCGATCAACCCTTTGACCAGCAGGCTGTGGCGCGCGTTTTCATAGGTGGCGGCATCGATGCCGGCCGCCGTGAACACCCGCTGAATATCTTCGGCGCTATTGACGGCGCGCTGTTTCTGCAGCGCGTCGAACATCGCCCCTTCAATCTTGTCTTCCACGCCCAGCACCGTCGCCACCGCCCAGGCTTCGGTCAGCTCATTGCCCAATTTGCCCATCAGGCTGACGTGATACCTGGTGACTTTCTCACCGGCGGGCAGCGCCTGCGCCACGGTGCTGCCTACCCGGTAGGTTTCGGCGAACTGATAGCAAGGGCCGCAGTAGAAGGAGAAGAACTCCACCACCGCAGGCGCGGCGGCTACCGGCTTATCCAGCCGGGTGTATTGCTCGCCCGCACGGTAATCCGCGGCCTGAACCGCGGGCAGCGCCAACATCAATACGACGGCGGCGGCGAACGAACGCTTAACGTTTGCCAACATAAACACTCCTGGTTTCGATTATGAACATCGTCCTTAGCGGCGGTTTTTATAATCAAATAACCGGCAGAAGGCCAGTTTTTATTACCTTCTGTTTATGTGGGATTCAGTCAGCGGCCTTCGTAACCGTCCCAGTAGGCGCCCACCGCTTCCTGCGACAGCACCTGACGGCGTTTAGGATTGTCGGAGCCGCTGTAGGCGCGATTGATGAAAATGGTTTTGTGTTCCATGTTCTGCTGGAATTCCGGGCTGGCCAGATAATCGGCCTTTTTCTGCGCCTCGCTGCGCGCCACGCCCGCCGCGCGATCCTTTTTCCCCTGCTGGTAGAACTGTTCGAACATCGGCACGGCGTTTTTAATGCTGCCGTTCACATCGGTGCGGAATTGCGGGTCGAAGTCGTCGCGCGTTTGATAAACGTAGTGCTTCGCATGCCGCTCCGCGCTGCTGAGGTGGTGGGTGCAGGCGCTGAGCGCCAACAGCGGCAACAACAGCGCCGTGCTTTTCAGTCTTTTCATGTCGTCTGTCCCTGTCAGTGAGGAAGGTTCCTTTAGCGCCAAGAGCATAGCGCCGGCCCCCGGTAAACGTCAAACGACAAAATACGCATCACATTGTTTTATATTAATATTATATACATTGATTGGTATTCATTGCCTGAAACACTATGCTTTAACCGAACAGGGTAAACACTCACCGACAGCGAGGCGGCCAATGAAACCGATCGACAAAAACGTGGGGGAGTACGACCTCACGGCGGAAAAAAAAGCGGGCATGATCACCGGCACTATCCGCGGCGAGCTGCCGGACAGCGACGCCAATCTGCCGCTGCTGCCCTTCTCCGGCACCTTTGCCGGCCCGAGCGTGGCCGAAGCCATCGCCGATATTCAGCAGCAGTTCCCCGACATCGAACCGGCGATTATCGACGACCTGCGCGAGGAACTGCTGAAGGCCGGTTTCTAAACCGGATCGCGGTGGCGCACGAACGGGCTATAGACCGGCGCACCGGGCTTCAGCGCCAGATCGGCGTCAAAATCGTCATTGCGGTTGAACCGCACCGCCGGCCAGGCGGCAAGATCGCCTAAGCCAGCCCGATACGCCTGCGTCACCTGCGCCAAAGCGGCGTTCTGCGCCTGCAGCGCCTCGCCCGTCAACCCGCCGCGCACGCCATAAACCAGGAACGGCTCCAGCACGCTAAAGCCGATATAGTGCAGCGCATGCATGATCGGCCACAGCATCAGCCGCATATCGCCGTCGCGCCCGTTCGGCGCGCAGGCCTGAGCGGAGGCGCCGGCGGTGACGGTCAGCAGCGCCCGTTTGCCGCGCATCACGCCGTTTTCATGGCGGTGGCGGCTGTCGTAGATCCCACCGTAAACGAACACCCGATCCATCCAGCCCTTGAGGATGGCCGGCGCGCCGAACCACCAGAAAGGGAACTGCAGCACCAGCGTGTCCGCCCAGCGCAGCAGCTCGATATGCCACCGGATCTCCGCCGGCAGCGCCTGAGTCGTCCAGTGATGGCGCTGCTCCTGCATCGCATCAAATCTGTCCGCCTGCTTTCTGCTGGGGTAATGGTCTGCGCCTTCACGCGGATCAAACCCCTCCTGATACAGATCAACCGTCTTCACCTGGTGCCCCTGCGCCAGCCAGGCCTGCCGCGCCTGTTCGGCCAAATGGGCATTGAAAGAATGCGGCTCGGGGTGAGCCAGCACAATCAGCACGTTCATCCTGTGTCTCCCGCTGTAAGGTGGTGCTGCTATGCTGTGGCTTTATCGCACCCTTGGCAATTACGCACCTGAAGGTAACCCCCCATGGCCTATCCCGGCGACGTCTATTCGAGTAAATGCTCCGCGCGCGATGCGCTGGCGCTGATTTCCGGCAAGTGGGTGATGCTGATCCTGCCCGCGCTGGCGCAGCGGCCGATGCGCAACGGCGAACTGCTGCGCCGCATCGACGGCATTTCACAGAAGGTGCTGACGCAAACGCTGCGCCAGTTGGAACGCAACGGGCTGCTCGAACGCTTGGATTTAAGTGAAAGGAATCAGGCGCATGTGGAATACCGGCTCAGCGTCGTCGCCTGCTCGCTGGTCGAGACGCTGACGGCACTCGACAGGTGGGCGGAATACCATTTCCCCGAGTTGGACGCCGCCCGCGAGCGCTATGATGCAGACCGCAAGCGCGCGGCCGATTAAAGCGGTTTGCCTGGCAACGCGTGGCGCACAGAATGCGCAGGTGAGACGCTTGTTCCCCGTCGCGCCATCCGTTATCTATAGTTAAATCAATTCGCCGGTAACGGCCCACTCCACCTGAGGATCTTGCCTTGACGTTTTTAAAACACCCTATCGCCGGATTGGTGCTGGCTGGCTGCGGCCTGTTGTCGGCGGGCGGCGCGCTGGCCGCTTCCGATGCGCTGGTGTACTGCACCGTCGCCTCGCCGGAATCGTTCAACCCGCAGCTCGCCAGCTCCGGGCCGACCTTTATCGCCACCTCGCAGGTGCTGTACAACCGCTTGGTGACGCTGCGCGAAAGCGATAAAACCCCCGCCCCTTCGCTGGCCACCGAGTGGAGCGTCAGCCCGGACGGCAAGACCTACACCTTTACCCTGCGCCAGGGCGTGAAATTCAACAGCAATAAATACTTCACCCCAACGCGCGATTTCAACGCCGAAGACGTGGTGTTCACCGTGATGAGGCAGAAGGATCCGACTAATCCGTATCACAAGGTCTCCGGCGGCAACTATGAATACTTCACCGACATGGGCCTGAACAAGCTGATCGCCAAGGTGGAGGCGGTGGACGAGCATCACGTGCGCTTCACGCTGAGCCAGCCCAACGCCGCCTTCGTCGCCGACTGGGCGATGGATTTCGCCTCGATCCTGTCCGCCGAGTACGCCGACGCGATGCTGAAAAAGGGCACGCCGGAATACGTCGACAACTGGCCGATCGGCACCGGGCCGTTCGCGCTGCAGCAGTACAAACAGGATTCGCTGATCCGCTACATCGCCAATCCGCACTACTGGCAGGGCGAAGTGGCCAGCAAGCACCTGATCTTCTCGATTACGCCTGATCCGCAAACCCGGCTGGCCAAACTGAAAACCAATGAATGCCAGATTATCCCCGCGCCGCTGCCGGAACAGTTCGCCGCCATCAAGGCCGACGGCAACCTGCAGCTGCACGACATCACCGGGCTGAACGTCGGCTATCTGGCGTTCAACACCCAGAAAAAGCCGTTCGACAACCTGCTGGTGCGCCAGGCGCTGAGCTATGCGGTGGACAAGAAAGCGATCGTCGCCGCGGTGTTCAAAGACAGCGGCACGCCGGCCAACTCGCTGCTGCCGCCGGGCATGCTGGGCTACAACGATCAACTGCCGGAATACGCCTACGATCCGCAGAAGGCGCGCGAGCTGCTGAAGCAGGCCGGGCTGGAGCAGGGCTTTGAGACCGATATCTGGTCGATGCCGGTACAGCGCCCCTACAATCCGAACTCGAAGCGCATCGCCGAGATGATCCAGAGCGACTGGGCGAAGGTGGGCGTGAAGGCCAAGATCGTCACCTGGGAGTGGGGCCAGTATCTGGCAGGGCTGCGCAAAGGCGAACAGCAGAGCGCGCTGTACGGTTGGGTGTCGGACAACGGCGATCCGGACAACTTCGCCACCCTGCTCGGCTGCGCCGGGGTGCAGAGCGGCGCCAACGTGGCGCGCTGGTGCGATAAGGATTATGACCGGCTGATCCAGCAGGCGATTCTGGAAAACCAGCCACAGGCGCGCGCCAAGCTGTATCAACAGGCGCAGGTGATCTTCGCCAAACAGGCGCCGTGGCTGCCGCTGGCCACCGGCAAAGTGTTCTACGCCACCCGCAGCAACCTGAGCGGCTATGTGGTGGACGTGAACGGCAGCGATTTCGCCAAGGCCAAATTGAACTGATCCCGGGCGCCGCGGCGAGGGCTGCGGCGCTACCCGCCTCATCGCTTAATAAGCTGCCAGCCTCTGAACCTACTTCACAACTTACGATGCCAGCTGCCTCTCCTGCAGCCAGGCACTTAACCCACTAAATTCATAGCTTAACAAGCGGTTTAACCCCTGGCATTTTGCTTAAACTGCACACGGGCGCTTTCCTCACCTGTAACATTTCGTTACCATCGGCGCACAGACCCTTTAACATCAAAAGGCAACCCGGTGCAGAACACCTACATGCCGTGGCAAATTCGCCTGCACTGGCTGGTGGCGATCCTGCTGGTCATCACCTGCGTCACCATCGAGCTGCGCGGCTTTGCCGAACCGGGCAGCGCCCCCTGGTACGTGCTGGTTGTCACCCACTTCAGCTGCGGCGTAACGGTGTTCGCGCTGATGATCGCCCGCCTGTTCCTGCGTTGGCGCCACCCTTCGCCCGCCATCGCGCCCAAACCACCGAAGTGGCAAACCGGCCTGGCGCACCTGACGCACACCCTGATTTACCTGCTGCTGTTGACGCTGCCGGTGCTGGGGGTGTATTCGCGCTATCTGGGCGGCAAGGAGTGGTATCTGTTCGGCCTGCCGATGCCGTTCGCCGACGTGGCCGATCGGCCGCAGGCGCGGATGATTATCGGCTGGCACAAAAAGCTGGCGTCATTCGGCTACTGGCTGATCGGCCTGCATGCCGCCGCCGCGCTGTTTCACCACTACATCGTCAAGGACAATGCGCTGGTGCGCATGCTGCCGTTGATGAAAAAGCGCTGAATAATTTGGCGCCAGGGATGAATTTTCGGGCCACGCCCGCCGACAGGGAATGACATGCAAACCCAATTTTTTAATGTGACCGTCGAACAATGTGCCTGCCAACAGACGGCGCCGGACAATCTGGTGAGGATCATCGCCGCCGGCCAAACGTTCTTTTTTTACCGTGACGACTTCAGCGACAGCGAAAATCTGCTGGCCACGCTCGCTGCCGGCGATCGGGTGAAGATTGGCGCCCATCGCCTGCAGGACGGCAGCTACTGGCTGCACTGGCTGCTGCACGAGACAAAAGGCCGGCTGGAGCCCGACAGAACGCTGAAATACAAGCTGAAATACTTCGCCCTGCTGGTGCTGGGCGCGGCGCTGGCCGGCGGTTTTCCGGCAGCCTTTTTCATCATGGACGGGGAAGATTCCTGGCTGACCATCGTTCTGTTCTTTATCGCCGTAATCGCCGGCCTTGTCGGCATCGGCATGGTGCTGTTCGTCGGTTCGGAGCTGCTGCTGATCGGGCATCGCGGCCGCAGGCGCCTGCTCAAGGCGCTGGATCGCGTGCTGCAGGGGCAAGACGTCACGCCGCCCGGATCGCTCAGCCTGAAAATCCCCGGCATCAAATACCGGGCCGTCAGTGCAGACGCCGCGTCAGTGCCCGCAGCGCAGCAAACCGACGTCCCCCTCCCCGACGGCGTCGAGGCCTCCGGCATCGAGACGGTCAACGCCCTGAGCTACGAACTCCTCCACTATGAGATCCCGCGCCAGGTGCAGTATTTGGACACCTATGCGTGGCGCCAGAAGGAGACGCACTTCGCGTTGACGACCCGCGCGCTCAACGTCCCCAATACCAAACTGCATCCGGTATTTCGTCGGCAACATCCGCTTTTCATCGCCAAAGGCGATCCGTTGCAGGTGCTGTATTGCGAGAACGACACCGTCCCCGAGTTGCCTACGGTGCGTGGGATCATCAACCACCGCGATCGCCAGACCTACCTCATCGGCGGCCGCCGCTACTTCACCGAATCCGGCCTTAACCTGTGCGCGCGCGTTGTCTTCATTCTCGGCGCGATCGTGACGTGCTTTGTGCTCGGCCTGGCGGTGGCGGATAACGCCGATACCCCGGCGGGCTTTTACCTGGATGCCTGGACCCTGCAGCGTCTCGGCAGCGAATTGCCACCGATTCTTCTCTTAATGATGCTGATGGTCAGCGGCCTCGCGCTGTTGATCGAGGGCTTCGCCCAGATCTGCCGCCTTTACTCTTTTGACCAGCACCGCACGTTTAAAACGTTTAAATACCTGCGCAATCTGCGCCGCAGGTTATGGCGGCAGGATCAGGTGACGGAGCTGAAATGATGACGTTAGCGCTTTATAAAAGACCCCTTATTATCCTGACGCTGTTTTTGGCCAGCGCGCTGGGCGTCTATTTCCTCGCCCCTGAACAACGCTATGCGCAGTGGCAATGGACCCAGAGCGACGAAGCATTGCCGACGATAGCCCATTACGATCTCATCGACAGCTACCCGGCGCAGGACGGCGCCCTGCTGCTCATCAGCAAAAGGAGTGAGCGCGGGGCCTACAATAGCTTTTACGGCTGGGCGGCCAACTATCTCAGCCAGGTGTTGTTCAGCGGCCCGCAGGGATTGCAGATGCTGGGGGAACTCGACGAGTCTATCCACAATGCGGTTTGCGGCGGGCAAGAGTGCGTGCTTTTTCTGTCCAAGGGGCGCCGGCTGGTCGATGTGAAACAGGGCACCATCGGAGCGCTGATCCCTTGGCCGGAGGGCGACGACAACCGGCCTTCCTTTATCGGCGGCAAACTGGTGGCGCTGCCGGGTAAACGCGCGCTGTATCTCATCAGCACCGAAGGCGTATTCTACAGCCCGGACTTTGGCGCCCATTGGCGGCAAACGCTGAATCTGCCGGCGCTGTTGGAAGCGCGACAGCTGCTGGGTTTTGAGCGCGGCGAGGAGGACTCACCGACGGCTTACGCCTCCGGCAAGCGCAAATCCATACCCGAGATCTTTACCGCCGTTGACGGCGATCGCGTGCTGTTCTGGATGAATCCGGTGCTCGGCTCCGGCGCCTTGCACATCGCCGTTAACGGCAAAACCGGCGAGGTGGCCGAACCGCATTGGCTCACGGTGCGCGTGACGGAAAGCGCGCAGGCCCCGGATGGCGGCATCTACCTGATCGCACAGACGCTGGAAAGAGGGCTGTATCAGCTCCTGCGTTATCAATCCGACGGGCAGTTGAAGGTGCTGCTGGAGACCGGCGATAAATCGCTGTATCAGCTGTGGGCAGGCAACGACAAGCTGGTCACCCAAACGGATAACGGCGATGCGCGCCTTTCGCTGATTTTCGATCTGCGCTCATCCGACGTGCGCTACCGCCAGCCGTTGGAGTACCGCTACAACGGGCGCGACGACGCACGCCAAACCGTGATCGAACCGGAAAGCCACTATGGCGATGACGGGGAGCCCCCGGCGCTGCCCTACTTCGTTCGCTACCGTTCCACCACGCCGTGAACATGAGGAACTTGCCATGCTGTTAGGTTATGGCGCCGGCGTTGCAGGGCTGGTGGCGCTGTTGTTGGCGCTGCTGCTCGCCGGCATCCTGCTCGCCTGGTGGGGCTGGCGCTACGCTTCTGCCCGCTGCGGCCGCCCACGCCCGCCGCTTTCCTGGGGCGGCTATCTGCTGGCCTCGGCGCTGGCGATCTACCCGGTGGCGTTCGTGCTGATGCTGATCGACATCGCCATCCAGGATCTCAAGAGCCAGCGGGCGGAAGAACGCTGGAATCGGCGCAGCTACCTGACGCTCGACGAAGCCAAACCGTTCGGTGAAATCACGCTGACGAAAGGCAGCTGGGTAAACCGGCAGGAACCGCGCCTGCCCGGCACCGAAGACAGCCCCATCACGATGGACGGCGTGACCGCCGTGCGTTTTCCTCGGCCGCAGAGCGTGGCCGGCGTGCCGATCATTGCCTTCGAGGTTTTACCGCCGGTAATGGAGCTGGCGAGCGCGCACACCTTTACCCGCCCGAGCGGCCAAAGGGTGCACTGCGAAGCGGGTTGGCTGGTCTCTTTCTCTTTACCGCCGGATAAGCCGGCCCCGCAGTGGGAAGAGTGGCAGGCCGGGCTGCCTGCGGCGGCGTTTCGGCCCAGCGACTGGATCTTTAGGGAGTGCTTCCCCGGCAGCCCGATCGCCGTGCTGACCTTGCACAACGGCGAAGTCAGGGTGCTGCCTTAAGCCTTACGCCGTGGCGTTAGGCAAGCGCACGGTCACGCGGTTATTGGCCGTGGGCAGCCGCAGCGGCGCGTCCTGCCAGCTTACTGCGATAACCAAGACCGGCGGCGCCGCTACGCGCGGCGCACGCCCGTCGGGCCCCACGCTGTAGGCATCCCATTCAATCACGAATACGCCGCCGTCTTGCGGCTCGACCCGCTCGACAAAAAAGGTGGTGTCCGAACCGCGCCCGCCCGCGGGTTTGTGCGCGTAGGAAAGCAGGCTGAACCACTCGCCGGCGAAGTACAGATGGTACAGACCATCGACGATATGCTCACCGCGGAACTGGCAGCCGCCGACGCTCAAGCCGTCGCCCGTCGGCGATTCCGCCACGCGTTCGAGATCGCACACCAAGCGATCGGTCGGCCGGTTATCCAGCAACAGCTCATAAGGCGGCGCGTGCAGCAGCGCGGCAGGATCGTCCGCATGGCGCAAATCCGCCGGTAACGTCGAGCGCGCCGCCAGCGCGCGGCCACTGGGCAAGGCGATCTCCAGACGATCCGCCGGATCCTCTGCCCACTGCGGCACCCACAGACCGCGCACCTGACGCAGCGGCGTGGCCACCGCCTGCCGACAGCTCGCCCGCAGCCACGCCAGCGCCTCGGCGGAACCGCCGGCCACTGCTTCCAGCTCGCGATCGGTCAGCGCAGGCAGCGCGTACATCGCCCGGGCGGCAGGTTCGTAGACCGTCAGCCCCTCACCCTCGCGGCTGCGGGTCGGGATCAGGCGCAACCTGCCGCCGTCCACGTCCTGCGGCGCCGCACAGGCGCCATGCACAATCGCTCCGTCGCGCAGCAGCAGCGTCCAAAAATTGGGGCCGCCCATGCCCAGCTCCCCCACGCCGCCAATCTGCCGGTCGCTGTCGCCGGCGTGCGCCATTTCAATCGGCTGCGAACGCCAGTCGGTCTTGCGCCACTCTGCGGCCTCTTCGGGGTTTTGCACGCCTTTTGCGGCGTATTTGGCCCATTGCAGCACGGCGAACAGCGCGATGCACAACGCGCCGAAAATCGGGTAATCCCGCCAAATCAACAGCCAACCGACGATCAAAAAGGCCCAGGCGGCCATGACGATATCCTTTTTCAAGAGCAAACCGCCTGATTCTAGCGCAGGCGGTTAGCGGGGTTGAAGCCTATGCCATGAATAATTAGCCGTTAAATAGAAAGGCAATAATTTCAGCATTATTTCTGTGACCATGAAGATCACATAAATAACGCTTCACTGAGTGATTTTAACGTAGAAAAGATAACTCTCTGTATCTCAATGCAATATTTAAACCCGTATTAAAATGCAAAGAATTAAAGCGGGAAAAAACCGCAATAATTTGTGCATATTCTAAACATTGACTATGTTTAGACATACTCTTTATATGCAGGTAAACATACTGAAAAACAAAAGAGCAAGGCTCTCAAGATAATTAAACCAACCTCGCGCACCGCGTGGGTGAAACACTCTTTACTATAAAAATTCCGAGGATATTTGATCTCCACGGAACGAGTAACTTTGCGTTTTATCAGGCCAATAGACTACACACCGCAATTAATATCATTATTAGCATTTCGGAGAGCGACAATGAAAATCGTTACAGGCATTATCCTTACCTCTGTGGCCGCCTTCAGCGGCGCGGCTTACGCGGCCGATGCGCAGCCTACCACCGGCAACGCGGAAGTGACGCTGGAACACGTGCACGCCGTGATGGAAAACGGCAGCCCGGCGCCGCAGCACGACGCCGCCTGCAAAAAAGAACTTTCCATGCCGGAATCGAAATATATGGGCATGAAGGTCAAAACCGATTACACCATCAACAGCAGCACCATGATGATGTCGGCCAAATCGATGTTCCCATCGCCAAACGATAAACAGCCGATGGAACTGACGGTCGATCTCTCCGCGCTAGGCCTGGCGGATGTGTATGCCTTCGGCGCCTTTAAACCGGCCGCACTATCGCAGGCGTATATTTATTTCACCATCGATAAGGATTTTAAAAATCCGGTCAGCACCTTTATGATCATCAACCAAGGCAAGCAATATAACTGCGTGATCTCCAGCTCGAATAAAATGATGAGTGAAGAAATGCGCGGCAAGATGAAGAAACAGTAACGGAACGAAAAACGGCGCTTCCCTTAACAGGAAGCGCCGTCAGCAAAGCATTAAATCAGACCAGGATTGTATTTCTGATTGAATTTCTCTTCCGATTGGAACAGATAAATAATGCCTTCGATAAAGCCGACAATCGCCGGGATCCCCGTCCAGCAGAACAGCAGGTAGAACAGTCCCCACCACTTCATCCCTAAGTAAAACTTGTGAATGCCCAGCCCACCCAGGAAGATGGCCAGCAGGGCCGCCGCGAGCTTGTCTTTTCTGCTCATAGTGCACTTCTCCTTACTTCTCACCGAACCACCGGCATGTCCAAAAAAAGGATGCCGCTCCAGAGAGCGCCGCATCGCAATGCTTACGGAGAAAAACATTCACTCCTGCAAGGCTCAACGGGGGTAATTATAACAGTAATTAATTAAACGGTTGTTTAACCGGCGAAACGGTAGACAAATGGGAGATCGCATTGATTTGACTATGCGCTATCCCTCCGTACTATCCCTGAGGCATAAGTTATTAACAACGCCATATTTAATCCGCTGCAAAAAAGAGTGACAGGAAAATTGCACTCTCTGTTAGCTATCGGAATTTAGTATTTAATTCAATTAATTATCCAATTAACAGCCATCACCCTACCGTACACCAGGGTTCGCCTATTTGAACCCAGCCATTACATATTGATCGCCCCTATCGCCCGACGCATCGTCCTTCATACGGCGTTGTATTTCGCCAATCGGTTTACCTCATTTCCATCATTCATTTTGATGTCAACTAAGTCTGCTTTATACAAGCGGCTTTGCCGTCCATTCTGCACAGTGCAGGAGCGGCCATCGCAACTCTCAAATTTTCAATGTCTCAATGACCATTCTTAGGGCGGGGGATACATTGCGATGGGGATAATAAAGAAATAACCCTTCCATTCGCAGGCTGTAACGCTGTAATACCCTGATTAGCACCCCACGCTCTAAATCATCGGCAACCAACTCGACAGGAACATAGGCCAGCCCCAGGCCCAGCCGGGCGGCTTCTGCCTCCATATAGCTGTCAGATAAGGCCCATTGCCCTTCCGGCCGATGAGTGATTTTTTTATCATCCTGATGGAGTTCCCACTGGTATAGGCTGCCGTCGGCAAGCTGATAGGCGATACAGGGATGTGTCTTTAAATCCGCAGGATTTTGTGGAAAACCGTAACGACGAAAATGTTCAGGAGTCCCCACAATCGCCATCTCCATATCGGGCGTAATGCGCACCGCGACCATGCCCTGGCCTACTTCAGGCCCAAGACGGACGCCTGCGTCGAATCTTTCCTCGATAATATCGACGAACCGGCTCTCATTCATGAGTTCGAGCCTGATATCAGGATAGCGCTGTTTAAATACCGCAAGCTTTGGCAGCAGGCATTTATCAATCGCGTGCTGGCTGGCATTGATGCGGACCGTGCCGGAAGGGGTCTCACGATAATGCGCCAGTGTCGCAAGCCCAAGATCTAAGGTATCAAATCCGGACTCCGTTTTCTGATAGAGCTGCTCACCCGCTTGCGTCAGCGATAGCTTACGCGTGGTGCGCACCAGTAGCTGGACACCTAACCTTTCTTCAAGCTCGCGAACAGAACGGCTTATCCCCGATTGAGCCAGGCCAAGCCTGTGAGCCGCAGCGGTAAAACTGCCTTCCCGTACCACCTGCATAAACAGGTAGAGCTCATTGTAGTTCTCCCTTTTTGCCATTGATTTACTCCCCCAAGAATGACGCCAGTCTCAGCATTAATTTATAACAATATGGTATTAATCTTAGCAATTATCTCCCTCTAATCAGCATTAATTCTGCTCACTATAATGAGCCCATCAAAACAAAGCACAGCAGCGTTGTCCGTAGGAAACCTGTCTCTCTATCTTGTTTTTCATGGGGATTTTTATGAAAGCCTTCACCCGAACGCTAAAAACCGCAATGCCTGCCATGCTGTTATTCGCATCATTAAGTGGAGTCACGACAATGAGTTATGCTGATTCAGTCAATCCGAATGCTCCTGTTTCGATGATCGATAAATGGGACAAGACGTTCGCCGAGAGCCAGAAAGTCGATCATCGTAAGGTCTCGTTTCAGAATCGATATGGGATCACCTTAGTGGGCGACCTTTATCTCCCCAAAGATCGTGGCGATCGCAAGCTGGCGGCGATTGCCGTCAGCGGGCCTTTTGGCGCGGTGAAGGAGCAATCCAGCGGCCTGTATGCGCAAACGCTGGCGGAACAGGGATTTGTTACCCTGGCGTTCGACCCTTCTTATACGGGGGAAAGCGGCGGCTATCCGCGTAACGTCGCCTCGCCGGATATCAACACGGAAGATTTCAGCGCGGCGGTAGATTTCTTGGGGCTGCAAAAAGAGGTGGATCGCAACCGTATTGGGCTGCTCGGCATTTGCGGCTGGGGCGGCATGGCGTTAAACGACGCCGCGATGGATACCCGCGTCAAAGCGGTGGCCACCAGCGTGATGTACGACATGAGCCGGGCGATGGGCCATGGCGTAGGTGATGGCAAAGACCGTTATTCGACCGCCGACCGTCGTGCCGTTCTGCAGTATCTGAATGAACAACGCTGGAAGGATGCGGAAAGCGGAACGTTCGCACGAGGTGGCCATGATATTAACGTCGACAGCAATGGCAAGGTCAGCGCGGGTGAGCGCATTCTGCCAGAAACCCTGCCGGCCGATCCGCATCCGGTGCTGAAGGAGTTCTTTGATTACTACCGCATGCCGCGCGGTTTCCACGAACGCTCCGTTAACTCGACCGGGGCGTGGACGGCAACGATGCCCCTGTCGTTTATGAATATGCCGCTGCTGAGCTACGCCAGTGAAATTACTATCCCGACGCTTATCGTGACCGGTGAAAAAGCCCATTCACGCTATTTTGCCGAAGATGCTTATAAGGCGGTCGGCAGTAAAGAAAAAGAGCTGGTGATTGTCCCCGGTGCAAATCATGTGGACCTGTACGACAATGCGGCCGGTAAAATACCTTTCGCTAAGTTCGAACAATTTTTCAAAGCCAATCTGAAATAGCCCCTCTACTGACAACATTAAAAGCCGCCTATCTACGCGGGTGGCTTTTATTCTGACTTCCGTGAAATCTGACTATGTCTGCACTTAGCCAAACACCATCACCGAATAATCAGCCCGCTTACTGGAGCGGCATTTTTGCCATGACCCTGTGCGTCTTTGTGCTGATTGCATCGGAATTTATGCCCGTCAGCCTGCTTACGCCGATTGCCCGTGATTTAGACGTGACGGAGGGGCTGGCGGGACAGGGAATTGCCATCTCCGGCGCGCTGGCCGTCCTGACCAGCCTGACGCTTTCGACGTTGGCTGGAAATGTGAATCGCAAGTACTTACTGCTGGGGATGACGATTCTGATGGCCGTGTCGGGGCTCGTTATCGCACTGGCTTCCAACTATCTGATGTATATGGCAGGCCGCGCGATGATAGGTATTGCGATCGGTGGATTCTGGTCGATGTCTGCGGCAACGGCAATTCGTCTGGTGCCACAGCATCAGGTTACGCGTGCGCTGGCTATTTTCAACGCCGGCAATGCGCTGGCGACGGTAGTGGCAGCGCCGCTGGGTAGCTATCTTGGAGCGACCATCGGATGGCGAGGCGCTTTCTTGTGCCTGGTCCCCGTCGCGGCCGCGGCCTTTATCTGGCAGTGCGTGAGTCTGCCGGGTATGAACGGCAATAATAACCCTGCGTCACGCGGATCCGTATTGCGCCTGTTCAGTCGCCCTGTTGTCTCCATTGGCATGCTGGCTTGTGGCCTGTTCTTTATGGGGCAGTTTGCGTTATTTACCTATGTGCGTCCGTTTCTGGAGTTGGTGACGCGGGTTGATTTCTCTGGCTTGTCGCTAATTTTACTGGTTATCGGTGTGGCCGGTTTTATTGGCACGCTGGTTGTCCCGGCATTCCTCAATAGGAAATTCTATCTAACGCTGATGGCCATTCCTGGGCTGATGGCTGTCATTGCCATCGCCCTGATTCTTGCCGGGCATAACGTTTGGGCTGTCTCGTTGCTGTTAGGCCTCTGGGGCATGCTGGCAACCGCCGCGCCAACGGGATGGTGGACATGGATTACACGCACGCTGCCCGAGGATGCGGAAGCCGGAGGCGGCCTGATGGTTGCGGTGATTCAGCTCTCGATTGCCCTTGGTTCAACGGCAGGTGGCATGATGTTTGACAGCCTGGGATGGCGAAGTACTTTTGGCTTGAGTGGCTTATTACTTCTTGGTGCGGTAGCGATGGCGTTTCTTACGTCCCGTCAAAATAGCAATACGTACTAGCGTAATCAGTTTGTTCAAACGAGCTCTCAGCCATGGCAGTGAAAGCTAGCCGAAAATTCAAGACCGAACAGAAGTACGCGCGCGCCGGATTTTACCGGACAACAAACCAATCGATTCATTGTAATTCGAAGCGTTTAGGGATAATCAAGGATGTGGTAGGAAGAGAGGATGGTGCCGATAATAGGAGTCGAACCTACGACCTTCGCATTACGAATGCGCTGCTCTACCAACTGAGCTATATCGGCATCGAACCGGGCCTGCGGGGCAAGCCGGAAGTGCGTTGAACAAGGTAGACCTGCGCGCGAAATGAGTCAATAGCCGCCGGGGCGTTTGGTTGTTTTGCAAGCAGTGATACTGCCGTGCCCCCAAAAACACTCAGGGCGCAGCACGCTGCGCCCTGACATCTTTATGACCGCAATCCGGCCTTAGCTGCGCACCAGATCGTCGCCGTAGCCAATCCACTTGTAGGTGGTCAGCGCGTCCAGGCCCATCGGGCCGCGGGCGTGCAGTTTCTGGGTGCTCACCGCCACTTCCGCGCCCAGGCCGAACTGGCCGCCGTCGGTGAAGCGGGTGCTGGCGTTGACGTACACCGCCGAAGAGTCCACCGCGCGCACGAAGTGCTCGGCGCTGCTCAGCGAACGGGTGAGGATCGCGTCGGAGTGGTTGGTGCCGTGGGTGCGGATGTGGTCGATGGCCTGATCGATATCGTCCACCAGCAACACGTTCAGATCCAGCGACAGCCATTCGTCGTCGTAATCCTCCGCGTTCACCGGCACCACCGTCGCCGGGCAGCCCTGCAGCAGCGGCAGCGCGTTTTCCGCCGCGTGGAGCGTCACGCCCGCCGCCGCCATTTTGGCGCTCAGCGCCGGCAGGAACTCGGCGGCGATGCTGCGGTTCACCAGCAGCGTTTCCAGCGAGTTACAGGCGCTCGGGCGCTGGATCTTGGCGTTTTCAATCACCGTCAGCGCCTTGTCGAAATCGACGTCGGCATCCACGTAGGTGTGGCACACGCCGATGCCGCCGGTGATCACCGGGATGGTCGATTGCTCGCGGCACAGCTTGTGCAGGCCGGCGCCGCCGCGCGGGATCAGCATGTCGACATAGCGATCCAGGCGCAGCAGCTCGTTCACCAGCGCGCGATCCGGGCTGTCGATCGCCTGTACCGCCGCCGCCGGCAGGCCGCACTGTTCCAGCGCCTGCTGGATCACTTTCACCGTCGCCTGGTTGGTATTGTGCGTCTCTTTACCGCCGCGCAGGATCACCGCGTTGCCGGTTTTCAGGCACAGGCTGGCGACGTCGATGGTGACGTTGGGGCGCGCCTCGTAAATCACGCCAATCACGCCGAGCGGCACCCGACGGCGCTCCAGCTTCAGCCCGCTGTCCAGCAGGTTGCCGTCCAGCACGTGGCCGACCGGATCGTTCAGGCGGCACACCTGGCGCACGTCGTTGGCGATCGCCGCCAGCCGCGCCGGGGTCAGCAGCAGGCGATCGAGCAGCGCTTCGCTCATGCCGGTGGCGCGCGCCTGCGCCATGTCTTGTTCGTTCGCCAACAGGATCGCTTCGCTGTCGGCTTCCAGCCTGTCGGCCATCACCGACAGCACCTGATTCTTCTTCGCCGTGCTCAGCACCGCCAGCTGCCAGGAGGCCTGCTTGGCGGCCTTCCCCATCTGCTCCAGCATGCTCACTCCTTAACTGACAATCATATCGTCGCGGTGCACTGCCACCGGACCGTATTCATAACCGAGGATTTCGCTGATTTCCTGCGAGTGGTGCCCGGCGATCATGCGCATCGCGTCGCTGTTGTAGCGGCTGACGCCGTGCGCCAGATCGCGCCCCGCCAGGTTGCGGATGCGGATCACTTCGCCGCGCGAGAAGTCGCCCTTCACATCGCGAATGCCCTTCGGCAGCAGCGAACTGCCGCGTGCCATCATCGCTTCCACCGCGCCATCGTCGACGGTGATCTCGCCGGCCGGCGGCGCGCCGAAGATCCAGCGTTTGCGGTTTTCCAGCGGGGTTTCCAACGCGTGGAAACGGGTGCCCACCGGTTTGCCTTCGATCACGTCCGCCACCACGCCCAGTTTGCTGCCCGCGGCGATCACCACGTCGATGCCGGCGCGGCAGGCCACGTCGGCCGCCTGCAGCTTGGTGCCCATGCCGCCTGTGCCCAGGCCGGAGACGCTGTCGCCGGCGATGGCGCGCAGCGCGTCATCGATGCCGTGCACTTCACGGATCAGTTCGGCCTGCGGGTTGTTGCGCGGATCGGCGGTGTAGAGGCCCTGCTGATCGGTCAGCAGCAGCAGTTTGTCGGCCCCGGCCAGAATGGCCGCCAGCGCCGACAGGTTATCGTTGTCGCCCACCTTGATTTCGGCGGTGGCGACGGCGTCGTTCTCATTGATTACCGGCACGATGCGGTTGTCCAGCAGCGCCGTCATGGTGTCGCGCGCGTTGAGGAAGCGCTCGCGGTCTTCCAGATCGGCGCGCGTCAGCAGCATCTGCCCGACGTGGATGCCGTAAATGGAAAACAGCTGTTCCCACAGCTGGATCAGCCGGCTCTGCCCCACCGCCGCCAGCAGCTGCTTGGAAGCGATAGTTGCGGGCAGCTCGGGGTAGCCCAGGTGTTCGCGCCCGGCGGCGATGGCGCCGGAGGTGACGATGACGATGCGGTGGCCCGCGGCGTGTTGCTGCGCGCACTGGCGCACCAATTCGACGATGTGGGCGCGGTTCAGACGCAGCGATCCGCCGGTCAACACGCTGGTGCCCAATTTCACAACCAATGTCTGGCTGCCGTTCATAGTATTTCTGCCGTGTGTAATGATGAGAAGAAGAGTGCAAAGGTCTTTGTAACAGGAGAGACGCGTTATGCCAACAGGCACAACGCGAAATCAGCACAATACGTGGTCAAACGGGGTCAGGCGGAGAGTTTGATCAGTTTTTCTTTGAAATCGTCGGCGGGTTCCAGCCCCAGTTCCATGGTCGCCAGCAGCTCGCCCAGGCGGCGATGGAAGTCGCGCAGGGTGTCTTCCAGCTTGGCGTTCACTTCATCATCCTTAATGTTTTGCGCCGTCCAGTCGCCTTCTTTGTCGAACAGGCCGAATTGGTACGAATAGGTAAAGCGCGCCTCTTCCGCCTGCAGCTCCATCCACCAGCCCCAGAACTCGCGCTTCTCCGGAGCGGGCTTTACATTGACGCAGACGGCCAAACAATCAAAGAAAAAACGGTCGTTTTCACATTGCCCTTCACGCAGGTACGGCCCCAAGCTGGCAAAACGTTTCATTAGTCGGCTTTTAGGGTGACCACTCGGTAACGTCATTCTCTAACCTCCTCAATGTAGACCACTCTTTTTAACAAACTGTTAAAATTTAGCAACTAATTAACGCATTTTGTCCTTCAGCCAGCCGGACATTTGCAGCAGTGCCCGGTGGAAACTGTCGTAAACCGGGGTGCGTGGGATGGCGACCAGCTTGCCGCTCACCGAGGAGGTGACGATCAGCTGCGACTCCTCTTTCGGGCTGAGCGTATCGCGCTCCCAGTAGCCGGAGATCATCGGCGTCGGGCAACGGCGCCCCAGCAGCCCCTGCATTTTCAGCGAGTAGCTGTTCAGCTCCACCTTCAGCACGTTGTCGGAGGCGTTGGCCATGCCCATGCGGCTGGCCAGCACGTCCATATACATGTCCGGTACGTTCAGTTGGGTGCTGCTGTCGCACAGCAGGCGATGCACCACCGGCCCCAGGCAGGCTACGCCGCGCAGCCGCTGCGGCTCCAGGTAGGCCAACCGCACCGCCACGTTGGCGCCGAAGCGGAAGCCGAAGGCGCTCACCCGCTGATGATCCACCCACGGCACCGAGGCCAGCTGGATCAGCACCTGCTGGTGCAGGTAGCTGGAATCCTGCGTCAGCTTCCATTTGCAGGAGGAGCCGATCGACGGCATGTCGAGCGTCAGCATGGCGATGCCGTGCGGCGCCAGGTAGTCGCGGAACAGGCGATGATAGTCGGTCTGCAGCGTATCGAGGCTGCCGCACATCAGCACCGTCGGGAACGGCGCTTCGCCCTTCTCCGGCATGTGCAGGAAGCCGGTGACGCTGGCGCCGCCTTCGATGCGGAACTCCAGCTCTTTCAACTGATACGGCAGCAGTAGCGCCGCCTCTTCGTACGCGCGGTTGGCGAGCATCTCCGCCTGTTCGGCCAGCTCGTCGCCCTTCAGGTGCGGGTAACCGGCGATGCTGTACAGGCTCGCGGCCTTCAGCCAGTATTGGCCGCCGAGCAGCGGATCCTGCTGCTCCGTCGCCCGCTGCTGCCACTGCATGCCCTGATGGATCCACTCGTAGATCCAGTTGCCGTTGCGGTAGCCCACCACGGTATCCAGCCGCTGCGGATTGCTGCGTTCGGCGTCGGAGGCGGCGATGCGCGCCAGCACTTCGTGGATTTCGATCGGGCTGACGCCGCGCCAGGCCCACAGCAGCGGATTCAGCATGCGGTACCAGCTGCCGGTGGTGTCGCCTTCCAACGCGGAATGCATGGCGGCGCTCACTTTGTTGCGCGCGCGCAGCACCAGCGTCGAGGTTTCAGGGTGTTTGAATTTGGGCTTGAAAAGAATTTCAGAAAGGTTGGCCTGTGCCATGGTAACAACAGCCTCCGTAAATCTGGCGATAGGCCGCAAAAGGCCTACTTAACTGGAGGTAGTGTACCTAACTCTGGCGGGAGAAACCAAAATAACGCAAACGCCCGGCATCACCGGGCGTTTGCTTGGAACTGGCTGGGCTTAGCGGCCGCCGATCGGTGGAACGAAGCTGACGCCCATATCCCACGGCTGTTCGATCCAGGTGTCCTGCGGGATGTCGACCACGTAGTCGTCCACCAGCGGACGGCCCGCCGGTTTGGCGAAGATGGTGACGAAATGCGCTTTCGGGTACATATCGCGGATCGCTTTCGCGGTGCCGCCGGTATCCACCAAATCATCCACCACGATGAAGCCTTCACCGTCGCCTTCGGCGCGCTTGAGCACTTTCATTTCGCGCTGGTTGTCATGGTCGTAGCTGGAAATGCAGACGGTATCCACATGGCGGATGCCCAGTTCGCGCGCCAGCAGAGCCGCCGGCACCAGGCCGCCGCGGCTTACGGCAATGATGCCCGTCCATTTGTCGGCAGGCAGCAGGCGGTGCGCCAGCTTGCGTGCGTGCATTTGCAGCATATCCCAGGTAACAACGTATTTTTCGCTCATAGAATCGTGTCCCAGCCGGCTGGTGAAGCGGCTTACTTTATAGTTCAGGGGAAAAAAGGTTGCGCGAGATTATAGAGACTGGCCGCGTTGAATTCCAGTTGTACCGAGGAAAACCTCGCGATTTCCGCCGTGCGGCTTTTCGGTGATTGATGCTGAAAAAGCGAACGTTCCCGCAGCGAAGCCGTGTGATCAAGCGCTTAAACCGCACAATACGGTGCGCGCACCGCCGGAAATAAAGTGATATTCTCTGGTGATTGTGCCACGACGCACAGATACCCGCTCACCTTAACCGCGCGGCACGCCCGTCCTGTCGGAGCCTGCCGTCACAGGAGACTTATAGTGTCTGAATTGTCTCAGCTTTCGCCACAGCCGCTGTGGGATATTTTCGCCAAGATCTGTTCTATCCCTCACCCTTCTTATCATGAAGAAGCGCTGGCGCAGCACATCCTCACCTGGGCCAAAGAAAAGAACCTGCACGCCGAGCGCGATCGGGTCGGCAATATCCTGCTGCGCAAGCCGGCCACCAAAGGCATGGAAAATCGCAAGCCGGTCGCGCTGCAGGCGCACCTGGACATGGTGCCGCAAAAGAATAACGACACCGTGCACGACTTTGCCAAGGATCCGATCCAGCCTTATATCGCCGGCGAGTGGGTGAAAGCGCGCGGCACCACGTTGGGCGCCGACAATGGCATCGGCATGGCCTCCGCCCTGGCGGTGCTGGCCGACGACAGCGTTGAGCACGGCCCGCTGGAAGTGCTGCTGACCATGACCGAAGAAGCCGGCATGGACGGCGCCTTCGGGCTGCAGCCGAACTGGCTGCAGGCGGATATCCTGATCAATACCGACTCCGAAGAAGAAGGCGAAATCTACATGGGTTGCGCCGGCGGTATCGACTTCATCACTACCCTGCCGCTGCAGCGCGAAGCGGTGCCGCCCGGTTATCAAACCCTGAAGCTGACCCTCAAGGGCCTGAAAGGCGGCCACTCCGGCGCCGAGATCCACGTCGGTCTGGGCAACGCCAACAAGCTGCTGGCGCGCTTCCTGTTCGCCCATGCGGCGGCGCTGAACCTGCGCGTGCTGGATCTGAACGGCGGCACCCTGCGCAACGCCATCCCGCGTGAAGCCTCTGCGGTGGTTGCGGTGCCGGCGGACAAGGCCGACGCGCTGAAAGCGCTGAGCCAGGAGTTCCTGGCGGTGCTGCAGAACGAACTCTCCGCCAAAGAGAAGAACATCACCGTGCTGCTGGAGCCGACCACCAGCGCTTCGCAGGCGCTGAGCGCCGACAGCCAGCAGCGCTTCCTGGCGCTGCTGAACGGTACGCCGAACGGCGTGATCCGCATGAGCGACGCGGTAAAAGGCGTGGTGGAAACCTCGCTGAACGTCGGGGTGGTCACCACCAGCGAAAACGAAGCGGAAATCATCTGCCTGATCCGCTCCCTGATCGACAGCGGCAAAGATTACGTGGTCGAGATGCTGACCGCGCTGGGCCAGCTGGCCGGCGCCAAGGTGGCGCCGAAGGGCGGCTACCCGGGCTGGCAGCCGGACGCCGATTCGCCGGTGATGCACCTGGTGCGCGAGCTGTATCAGGAGCTGTTCGACAAGACGCCGAACATCATGGTGATCCACGCCGGTCTGGAATGCGGTCTGTTCAAAAAGCCGTATCCAAACATGGACATGGTCTCGATCGGGCCAACCATCACCGGCCCGCACTCGCCGGATGAGCAGGTGCATATCGAAAGCGTCGGTCTGTACTGGAAGCTGCTGACCTCGCTGCTGAAAGCGATCCCTGAGCGCGCATAAGCCGCGCGCTTAACTCAAAAAGCCGGCGACTTGCCGGCTTTTTTATTCCCAAGGCAGCGCCAGCTGCCGCTCCAGCTGCGGATCGAGCAGCGTCACGTGCAGCCCCACCAGCCGCACGCCGCGCCCTTCACGCCGCTCGCGCCACGCCTGCCGCGCCACCTCCAGCAAATCCTGCCGGTTCAGCACCGGGAACACGTGCTCCTGGGTGGTTTGCTGAAAATCCTGAAACTTCAGCTTCACGCCCTGCCGGGCGATGTGCAGATCCGGCTTCACCTTGCGCAGCCGCATCTCCAGCTCGGGATAGAGTTTGTCGATAATCAGCGTTTCGCAATCTTCCCAGTCGTGAATGTCTTCCGCCAGGGTGCGCTCAACCCCCACCGATTTGCGCAGCCGCTCAGGAGAGATTTCGCGCCGATCGATGCCCTGACACCGCTCCCACAGCACCCGGCCGAACTTGCCGAAGCGCTTGAGCAGCTGCGCCAAATCGTATTGCTGCACGTCGGCGCAGGTGATAAGCCCCACCTCTTCCAGGCGCTTGGCGGTCACCTTGCCGACGCCGGGGATCTTGCTGAGCGGCAGCTGCTGCAAAAACGCCGGCACCTGCGCCGGCGTGATCACGTACTGCCCGTTCGGCTTGTTCATCTCGGAGGCGATTTTGGCGAGAAACTTGATAGGCGCGACGCCGGCCGACGCGGTGAGGTTCAGCTCGTCGGCGATCGCCTGGCGGATCTCCTGGGCGATCAGCGTCGCTGAACCGTTGCATTGCGGGCTGTCGGTCACGTCGAGGTAGGCCTCGTCGAGCGACAGCGGCTCGATCAGCGGGGTATAGCGGGCGAAGATTTCACGGATATGCAGCGAGGCCTCTTTGTAAGCCGCTATGCGCCCCGGCAGCAGGGTGAGGTGCGGGCACAGCTTGAGCGCCATCGCCGTGGACATGGCGCTGTGCACGCCGTAGCGCCGCGCCGGGTAGTTGGCGGTGCTGATCACCCCGCGCCGATCGGCGCTGCCGCCAATCGCCAGCGGGATATCGCGCAGGCTGGGATCGTCGCGCATTTCCACCGCCGCGAAGAAACAGTCCATATCGACATGAATGATTTTACGCATCGCACCCTCCAGTAACACTGTATAAGTATACAGTCAGATACCGAAAGCTCAAGGCCGCAGGGTTCGACGAAAGCGCCGTTTCCGCCAGATATTTCCGCGTTGTTAAAAAAGCTTAATTTTTCAATAGTATGATTTCCGCCATCCCGTGCGGCTCACCACAACGACAACGAAAAGGTACCCTACATGATCAGATTTTCTCATTTGCTGCTGGCTTCCGCGCTGTCGCTGAGCGCGCTGGCGGCCAGCGCCGCCGCCGGTCACGCGCCGGCGATCGTCGCCCACCGCGGCGGCACCGCCGATGCGCCGGAAAACACCCGCATCGCCATCGAAACCGCGTTGAAAAACGGCGCCGACGCCATCTGGATCACCCTGCAAGAATCCAAAGACGGCGTCATCGTGCTGTATCGCCCTTCGGATCTGAAAACGTTGACCAACCGACAGGGCCCGGTCTCTGCCTATACCGCCGCGCAGCTGGCCGAGATCGACGCCGGCTGGGCTTTCGCCAAGGGGGATGCGCACCCGTTCCGCGGCCAGGGCATCGGCATTCCGCGGCTGGATGAGGTGTTGAAGGCCTTCCCGCGCGTGACTTTCTATCTGGACATCAAATCCCCGGACGCCGATCCGGCGCAGTTTGGCCAGGCACTGCTGGCGACGCTGGAAAGCACCGACAGCCTGAACCGCATCCGCGTCTACTCCACCGACGCCAAATACCTGCAGGCGCTGCCGCCGGCCATCCCGCGCTTCGAAAGCCGCGACGAGACCCGCACGCTGCTGGCCAACGTCACCATGGCGCACCAGTGCGACGTCAAACCGGACAACCGCCAGCCGCGCTGGTACGGGCTGGAGCTGAAGCGCGAGGTGGAAGTGGTGGAGAAATATACCCTCGGCGAAGGGCGTTCGAAGGCGTTTCTGACCTGGGATAAAGAGTCGATGGACTGTTTCCGCTCGCAGGGCCCGGCGCACATCATCCTGTTCGGCGTCAACTCGCCGCAGGATTATCAGCAGGCGCTGGCGTTGGGCGCCGACGGCGTGATGGTCAACTCACCGGCCGAGGCAAAAAGCTTCCGCAAGGCGAAGTAAAAAACCCGGCCAAGGCCGGGTTTTCGCTACAGCTACAGAATGCGGTGTTTGTCCAACTGCTCGCGCCGCTGTGCCGCTTTGGCTTCGCGCTTTTTGCGCGCATCGCAAGGCTCCGGGCAGTCGCAGACTTTCTCCATCCCCAATGCGGTGATGCCGCCGCAGCTGCCCTGCAGGCTTTTGCGTTTGAACACGTAACCCAACGACATCCCGCCGACGATCAGCAGGAACAACACGAAGGTGGCGGCGAATACCGTCAACATAGCAACCTCACGAACGCTTTTTCATATAGGGTTTGAACGCGTCGGAATAGCGCTCCTCAAACCCGTCGGCGGTTTTCACGATCATGAACACCGGAATGCCGAGCAGATTGGCCAACGCCATGCCGCGCTCCGGCCCCATCACGTTCAGGCCGGTGGACAGGCCGTCGGCGGTCATGCAGGCCGGGCTCAGCACGGTGATCGACACCAAACGGTGGTTGATCGGCCGGCCGGTGATCGGATCGATGGTATGCGAATAGCGCACCCCGTCCTGCTCGAAGTAGTTGCGATAGTCACCCGAGGTGGCGATCGACATCTCCCCCGGCTGGATCACCAGCTGCGCCTGCTGCTGCGTACCGGCGGTCGGGCGCTCGATGGCGATGCGCCACGGCTTTTGCTCGCCGTTGCGCCCGCGGGTGCGAACTTCACCGCCGATATCCACCATGTAGTCTTTCACGTGTTGCGATTGCAGATACTCCGCCACCACGTCCACGCCGTACCCTTTGGCGATCGACGACAGGTCGACATACAGCTCGGGGATGCTTTTCACCAGCGCGCTGCCCTGCACCGACAGTTTTTCGGCGCCGGTCCAGGCGCGGCGATGCGCCAGCTCCGCCTCGCTCGGCACTTTATCCGGCCGCCCTTCCGGGCCGAAGCCCCACAGGTTGACCAGCGGCCCGACGGTCACGTCCAGCGCGCCATCGGTCACGCGGTTGATGCGCAGCGCTTCGCGCACCACCTTGGCGGTCGCCGGCGAAACCGGGAACGGCCGGTCAATATCGCGGCTGGCGTTGAAGCGGCTCAGCTCGGAGTCCGGCCGGTAGGTGGACATCTGGTCGTTCACCTGTTCCAGCCGTTTGTCGATCTCCGCCTGCATCTCGCGCGCCGACGGCGTATCGTCGCCGGCCACGTAACGGATCGAATACGAGGTGCCCATGGTTTTACCCGTCAGGTCCACCTGTTCCGGCCCGCAGCCGGTCAGCAGCAGGGTGGCGCTCAGCGCCACGCCCGTCAGCCAGTTCTTCATCGCCAGTGCGCGCATTTAGCCACCAAAGTCATCCAGCATGATGTTCTCGTCTTCGACGCCCAGATCTTTGAGCATCTTGATCACCGCGGCGTTCATCATCGGCGGCCCGCACATGTAAAACTCGCAGTCCTCCGGCGCCGGGTGGTTCCTCAGATAGTTCTCCAGCAGAACATTATGGATAAAGCCGGTGTAGCCGGTCCAGTTATCTTCCGGCTGCGGATCCGACAGCGCCACGTGCCAGGTGAAGTTTTCGTTCTCCGCCTGCAGCTGGTTGAAGTCGTCTTCATAGAACATCTCGCGCAGCGAACGCGCGCCGTACCAGAAGGTGATCTTGCGCTTCGAGTTCAGGCGTTTGAGCTGATCGAAGATGTGCGAACGCATCGGCGCCATGCCCGCGCCGCCGCCGATGAAGATCATTTCGGCGTCGGTCTCCTTGGCGAAGAATTCGCCGAACGGCCCGGAGATGGTCACCTTGTCACCCGCCTTCAGCGACCAGATATAGGAAGACATGATGCCCGGCGGCACGTCCGGGTTGTTCGGCGGCGGCGTGGCGATACGCACGTTGAGCATGATGATGCCCTTCTCTTCCGGGTAGTTGGCCATCGAGTAGGCACGCACCGTGGTGTCGTTCACCGTCGAGCGGTAGCGGAACAGATTGAACTTGTCCCAGTCGCCGCGATACTCCTGCGGCACGTCGAAGTCGGCGTAGCTGATATCGTGCGCCGGCGCTTCGATCTGGATGAAGCCGCCCGCGCGGAACGGCACGTCTTCGCCATCCGGGATCTTCAGCTTCAGCTCTTTGATAAAGGTGGCTTTGTTATCGTTGGAGATAACCTCGCACTCCCATTTCTTCACGCCGAAGATCTCTTCCGGCAGCTCGATCTTCAGGTTCTGCTTCACGTTCACCTGGCACGCCAGGCGGCAACCCTCTTTCGCTTCGCGCTTGTTGATGTGCGAGAGCTCGGTCGGCAGGATATCGCCGCCGCCCTCTTTGATCACCACCCGGCACTGGCCGCAGGAACCACCGCCGCCGCAGGCCGAGGAGACGAAGATCCCCTGGCTGGAGAGCACGTTGAGCAGCTTGTCGCCCGCCGGCGCATGGAAGCTCTTATCCAGATCGCCGTTGATCTCCACCGCGATGTCGCCGGTGTTCACCAGCTTCGATTTGGCGAACAGGATCAGCAACACCAGCACCATCACGATGGTGGTGAACATTGCTACGCCTAAAATAATTTCCATAAATTCTTCCCGCCTTTACAACTGAACACCGGAGAAGGACATGAAGCCCAGCGCCATCAGTCCGGTGGTGATAAAGGTAATGCCCAGGCCGCGCAGCCCCGCCGGCACGTTGGCATACTTGAGTTTCTCGCGGATCCCCGCCATGGCGACGATCGCCAGCATCCAGCCGGTGCCGGAGCCGAAGCCGTACACCACCGATTCGGCGAAGTTATAGTCGCGCTGCACCATGAAGGACACGCCGCCGAAGATGGCGCAGTTCACGGTGATGAGCGGCAGGAAGATGCCGAGCGCGTTATACAGCGACGGGAAGAAGCGATCGAGGATCATCTCCAAAATCTGCACCAGCGCCGCGATCACGCCGATAAAGGTGATGAAGTTGAGGAAGCTCAGATCGACGCCTTCCACCAGCGCGCCGTCGCGCAGGATCAGGTTGTAGACCAGGTTGTTCACCGGCACCGAAATGCCGAGCACGATGGTCACCGCGATGCCCAGGCCAAAGGCGGTCGAGACCTTCTTCGAGACCGCCAGGAAGGTACACATCCCGAGGAAGAACGCCAGCGCCATGTTCTCGACGAACACCGCGCGCACAAACAGGCTGATATAGTGTTCCATCGGCCTTTACTCCTTTTCGATCTGCGCCGGCTTCAGGGTGCGCAGCACCCAGATCAGCAGGCCGATGATGAAGAACGCGCTCGGCGCCAGCAGGAACAGGCCGTTCGGCTGGAACCAGCCGCCGTTCTGCACCGTTTCCAGCACCGGGACGCCGAACAGCTTGCCGGAGCCAATCAGCTCGCGCAGGAAACCGACCAGCACCAGGATCACCCCGTAGCCCAGCCCGTTGCCGATGCCGTCCATAAAGCTCTCGATCGGCGGCGACTTCATGGCGTAAGCCTCGGCGCGCCCCATCACGATACAGTTGGTGATAATGAGTCCAACGAACACCGACAGCTGCTTGGAGATCTCGAACGCGTAGGCGCGCAGCAGCTGATCGACCACGATCACCAGCGAGGCGATGATCGCCATCTGCACGATGATGCGCACGCTGTTGGGAATATGGTGACGGATCAGCGAGATGAAGAAGCTGGAGAACGCCGTGACCAGCGTCACCGCAATGGTCATCACTACCGCCGTCTCCAGCTTGGTGGTCACCGCCAACGCAGAACAGACGCCCAGCACCTGCAGGGCGATCGGGTTATTGTCGAACAGCGGCCCCAGCAGGACCCGCTTTATCTCTTTGGAATCAGCCATTTTTCAGCGCTCCTTCACGAACTTTTTTCAGGAACGGGCCGAAGCCGTGCTCGCCCAACCAGAAATCAAACGTATGCTGCACGCCGTTGGAGGTCAGCGTGGCGCCGGACAGGCCGTCCACCCCATGCACATCCCCCTGACGCGCGCCGCCTTTCACCACGCGGATCGCCGGCTGGCCGTTGTCGTCGAACAGCTGTTTGCCGACCCACTGCTGGCGCCAGGACGGGTTCTCGACCTCGCCGCCCAGCCCCGGGGTTTCCCCCTGGTCGTAGTAGGTGATGCCCTTGACCGTGTTGCCGTCGTTATCCAACGCCACGAAGGCGTACATCATCGACCACAGACCGGTGCCGTATACCGGCAGCACAATCTTGTTCACCTGGCCGCTTTCGTCGCGCACCAGGTAGATTTCCGCCTGGTTGCTGCGGCGCTTGATGCCGGCCGGATCGTCGCCCGCCGCCAGCGCCACGCTTTTGGCGTCGTCGCGCAGCGCGGCGCCCAGATCGAACGCCGCCGCCTTGCCGGCGACAAACTCGCCGCTGTTGAGATCCACCAGGCGCGGTTCGATGCGCTCGCTGTACAGGCGCTTGACCTGCTCGCTCTCCATTTTCGGCTGCAACAGGCCGGCTACGTCGAGAATATTGCGCTGCTTGTCGAGCAGCTTTTGCTCCTGCTGTTTGGACTTCAGGCCGACGGCGGAGCCCGCCACCACCACTGAACACACCAGACACAGCAGCAGCACTACCAGCAGCGTTTTACCGATGCCGTCGTTTTTCGCTTCATTCGCCACGGGCTTTTCTCCGCTTGATGTTGGCCTGCACCACCAGATAATCGAACAGCGGTGCGAACAGGTTGGCGAACAGGATCGCCAGCATCATGCCTTCCGGATAGGCGGGGTTGACCACCCGGATCAGCACGCACATCACGCCGATCAGAATGCCGTACCACCATTTCCCCTTGTTGGTGAAGGAGGCGGAAACCGGGTCGGTCGCCATAAAGATCATGCCGAAGGCGAAACCGCCCAGCACCAGATGCCAGTACCACGGCATGGCGAACATCGGGTTGGTATCGGAACCGATGGCGTTGAACAACAGGGCGGAAGCCACCATGCCGAGCATCACGCCGGCGACGATGCGCCAGGAAGCCACGCGGCCGAACAGGATAATCGCCCCGCCGATCAGGATCATCAGCGTGGAGACTTCACCGATGGAGCCAGGGATGTTGCCGAGGAAGGCATCCATCCAGCTGATGGACTGGCCGGTAGCCACGTTGCTCAGGCTGTGCGCCCCGCCTGCGCTCCACTGCGCCAGCGGCGTCGCGCCGGAGAAACCGTCCGCGGAAGTCCACACCAGATCGCCGGAGATCTGCGCCGGATAGGCGAAGAACAGGAAGGCGCGGCCGGCCAACGCCGGGTTGAGGAAGTTGCGCCCGGTGCCGCCGAAGATCTCTTTGGCCACCACCACGCCGAAGGTGATGCCCAGCGCGGCCTGCCACAGCGGCAGGGTCGGCGGCACGATCAGCGCGAACAGGATAGAGGTGACGAAGAAGCCTTCGTTGACCTCATGCTTGCGGATAATGGCGAACAGCACTTCCCAGAAACCGCCGACGACAAACACCACGGCGTAGATCGGCAGGAAGTAACAGGCGCCCAGCACCATCTTGCTGACCCAGCCGGCGTCGGCCGCCAGCGAGGCGCCGAGCCACTGCGCCAGGCGATAATGCCAGTCGCCCGCCAGCACCTGTTGCAGCTCGTCGCCGCTGTACAGATGGTGCAGCGCCGGGATCGCCTGTTGGCCGACGTTGTACATGCCCCAGAACATCGCCGGGAACACCGCCAGCCACACCAGGATCATCATGCGTTTCAAATCGATGGCGTCGCGCACGTGCGAAGCGCCGCGCGTCACCGTGCCGGGGGTGTAAAACACCGTGGTAGTCGCTTCATACAGCGGGTACCACTTTTCCAGTTTGCCGCCCGGCGTGAAGTGATGCTCTATCTTCTCAAAATAATTCTTCAGGCCCATCGGTTATCCTTCCTGCTCAATCTTGGTCAGCACCTCGCGCAGCACCGGCGCGTACTCATACTTGCCGGGGCAAACGAAGGTGCACAGCGCCAGATCTTCCTCGTCCAGCTCCAGACAGCCCAGCGCCTGCGCGCTGTCGCTGTCGCCCGCCAGCAGATCGCGCAGCAGCAGCGTCGGCAAAATATCCAGCGGCATCACCCGCTCGTAGTTGCCGATCGGCACCATGGCGCGTTCGCCGCCGTTAGTGGTGGTCGAGAAGGCGAACAGTTTGTTCTTCAGGAAGTGGCCCAGCGTGGTGCGGGTAATGGAGAACTTGTTCGGCGAAGGCACGATCCAACCGAACAGCTCTTTGTCGCGCCCTTCTTCCAGCACCGACACCTGCGAGTGGAAGCGGCCGAGCCAGGCGTTCGGCCCGGTGGCGTGCATGCCGTTCAGCACCGAACCTGAGATCACCCGATTCTCGCCGTTTTTCAGGCGGCCGGCGGTCAGCTCATCGAGGCTGGCCCCCAGGCGGGTGCGCAGCAGCGCCGGCTGCGCCACCTGCGGCCCGGCCAGCGCCACGACCCGGCGGGTATCGAGCTGACCGGTGGTAAACAGCGTGCCGATGGCGATGACGTCCTGATAGCCAATGTGCCAAACGGTTTTCTTCAGGCTGACCGGTTCGAGGAAGTGAATGTGGGTGCCCACCAGCCCGGCGGGATGCGGGCCGGTGAATTCGCTGTAGGCGATCTGCGGGCCGCTCTGCTGGCCAACGGAGGCGCCGGCGGCGTGGCATACGTGCACCTTGCCCGCCGTCAGGCGCGCCAACACCACCAGCCCGGCGTTGAACGCCGCCTGCTGCTCGGCGATGATCACCTGCGGATCGGCGGCCAACGGCCGGGTATCCATCGCGGTGACGAAAATGGCGCGCGGTTCGCTGCCGGGGCTCGGCGTTTTGCTGAACGGACGGGTGCGCAGCGCGGTCCACAGGCCGCTGGCGATCAGTTCGCTCTCGACCTGTTCGCGTGGCAACTGGGCCAGTTCACCCAGCGGGTAATGCGCAAACTCGAGCTGGTCATCGCCGCCGTTTTCCAGCGCAATCACCACCGATTGCAATACGCGCCGCTCGCCGCGGTTAATCGCGGCGATGCGGCCGCTGGCGGGAGCCGTGAAGAAAACCCCGGGGTTTTTCTTATCTTCGAACAACGCCTGGCCTTTCTTAACGGTATCGCCTTCCTGCACCAGCATGGAGGGACGCATTCCGACATACTCTTCCCCAAGCAGGGCAACATGCTGAATGTTCGGGCCGTCTTGGATCGCCTGAACCGGGGCTCCGGCTATCGGCAGATCTAACCCTTTTCTGATCTTAATCATAGGATTTATACGATGTAGTTTGGTTTACACGTCTGCCCGGCCCCAGAGGCGGGTGCTGACGATGCCAGGATTGCCGGGCAGTGCGCATGACGGCACGCCCAACATGAACTTTCTCGCAGTGAAAAACTGGGGTAACGCGCATTCCCTTGATTCCCCCTTTCCGTTGTTAGCGCGACGGTCGATATGTTAACGGCCTGTAGCCAAATAACCATCAAAATGGCCGGGTTATATGCCATAACTCCTGCCGCTTCAATCGCCACAGCGCGTTAAATTGAAGGGGGAATATTAACATTGTTCGCAACATTGTTCTGCGTTCCGTCGTGACTTGGGTCAAGCAAACGCAATTAAATTTCGCCTGTTTTTCACTACTTATCGTTAAAATCTGCCGGTCATTTCACTTTTATCGAGCTTTGTCGTTTTTTTATACATATCACGTATTGCTAAAAATAAACGCGCTGGTAATCTGGCGGTGTTTTGCAGCAGTAAAAACAATATCAGTGGCATGCCGACCAACGTCATTGCGCCGGCAAATAAATATAAGCAGGAATAATAATGAGCAAAATCGCGCTGTTGTTTGCGATGCTTGTTTCTATGCCGATGATCACGGCCTGCAGCGCCAGCGAGCAGGTACCCGAAGCGCCGGTAGTTAAACAGCAATTATTGGGTTCGCCGGTCTATATTCAGATCTTCAAAGAGGAACGCAAGCTGGAATTGTATGCCAAAATGGGCAATGAATTCCGCCTGGTCAACACGTTCCCGATCTGTAATTTCTCCGGCGGGCTGGGTCCTAAACGCCGTGAAGGCGACTTTAAAAGTCCGGAAGGCTTTTATAGCGTTGACGCGCGTCATCTGAAACCCGACAGCAAGTATTATCGGGCGATCAATATCGGTTTCCCTAATGATTACGATAAGTCGCAGGGCTATTCCGGCGCTTATCTGATGATCCACGGCGAATGTAAATCGATCGGCTGTTACGCGATGACCAACACCTATATGGACGAGATCTATCGCTACGTCGAAGCCGCCTTCGCCTATGGCCAAAGCCGCGTCAACATCAGCATTTACCCGTTCCGCATGACCGAGCAAAACCTCAAGCGCCATGCATCATCCAGCTATATCGCCTTCTGGCGCCAGCTGAAGCCGGGCTACGATTACTTCGCGAAGAACCACCAGCCGCCGACAATGGGCGTGGTCAATGGCCAGTACGTCTTGGGTCAACCGCTGATGAGCAGCGGCGGCATGATGACGCAGTACGCGTCAGCCAGCCCGACGCCCAACACCAATCCCTTCGCTCAGAACAAGCCGCTCACCGAAGTGAAATAACGCGAACTCGCCTGGCTCAATCTTGTGCCAGGTTTCGTTGGCGGTCAGCGGTTGGGTGGCGATCACCGTGACCACATCGTTCGGTGTGGTCTGCTGCTGAAAATCGATTTCCACGTCCTGATCGAGCAGCGTCGCCTTGCCGAACGGCGCGCGGCGCGTGATCCAATACAGGTTGGTGGAACAATAGGCCATCACGAAGCGCCCGTCCGACAACAGCATGTTGAACACCCCCTTCTTGCGCAGCTGGTTCGCCAACAGGCCGATATAGCGGAAAACCGCCGGCCATTGGCTCGGGGTGCGCGGGTATTTCAGCGCCAGCTGATGCAGCAGCCAGCAGAACGCGTATTCGCTGTCGGTCTGGCCGACCGGGCGAAACGTGCCGGTATCCAGCTGACGATAGCCTTTCAATTGGCCGTTGTGCGCGTAGGTCCAGTTGCGGCCCCACAGTTCGCGGGTGAACGGGTGGGTGTTTTCCAGCGCCACCTCGCCGCGATTGGCCTGACGAATATGGGACACCACCGCGCAGGACTTGATCGGATAGTCCTGCACCAGGCGGGCGATCGGCGAGTTGAAGCTCGGCTGCGGATCCTTGAATGTGCGGCAGCCGTTCCCTTCATAGAAGGTAATGCCCCAGCCATCCTTATGCGGCCCGGTGCGGCCGCCGCGCTGTACCAGGCCGGTAAAGCTGAAGCAGATATCGGTCGGTACGTTTGCGCTCATCCCGAGCAGTTCACACATCGCCAGCACTCCTTAACCACACTGACACAGGCTGTGCGGGCGCAGCATGCGGCGCCCGCCGTCTTATTCATGGGGAGCCGCAGCTCCCCGCAGGCTATCAAGCCTTAACCATCTCTTTTTCGATCAGCTGAATCAAGATGTGAATCGCTTTAATGTGGATTTCCTGAATGCGGTCGGCGTAGCCGAAGTGCGGCACGCGAATTTCCACATCGGCGGAACCCGCCATCTTGCCGCCGTCCTTGCCGGTCAGGGTGATCACTTTCATCCCCTTGGCGCGCGCCGCGTCGATGGCCTTGATGATGTTGCCGGAATTGCCGGAGGTGGAAATGCCCAGCAGCACGTCGCCTTCGCGGCCTACCGCTTCCACATAGCGAGAGAACACGTACTCATAGCCGAAGTCGTTGCTGACGCAGGACAGGTGGCTCACGTCCGAGATGGCAATCGCCGGGTAGCCCGGGCGGTTTTCACGGTAGCGGCCGGTCAGCTCTTCGGCGAAGTGCATCGCGTCGCAATGGGAACCGCCGTTGCCGCAGGAAATCACTTTACCGCCGGCTTTGAAGGAATCCGCCAGCAGCACCGCGGCGCGTTGGATGGCGTCGATGTTGGCGTCGTCATTGATAAATTTCGCCAGGGTATCAGCCGCTTCGTTCAGTTCACTGCGAATAAGGTCGTGGTACATGAGGAACCTCTTGTTATCGTCAAATCTTCCGCTCCGCAGTGTACCGGATCGCGGAAACAGCGAGAAGCATTCTCAGCCAAACAGCGCGCCGGTTAAGGAAGCGGAGAGGTTTTTGATGATTGGTGCTGTCAGTTTGTGACCTGAGTTGTAATTAAACTGTAAACGCATTGATAAAAATTCTGCCTTGTACTAAAACCTATTACATACACACAACAGGTCAGACCTCTTACTACTTCGGAGCTTCTTATGATGGTTCTTAGTATCGTCGTTTTCCTGGCTCTCCTCGGCGTGGTGTTCTACCACCGAGTGAACCTTACCCTCAGCAGCCTGATCCTGGTGGCGTACACCGCCGCCATGGGTGCGATCGGCCTGTGGAGCTTCTGGCTGTTGCTGCCGCTGGCTATCGTGCTGCTGCCGCTGAACCTTTCCTCTGTGCGCCGTTCCCTGCTCTCCGCGCCGGCGCTGCGCGCCTTCCGCAAGGTGATGCCGCCGATGTCCACCACCGAGAAGGAAGCGATCGACGCCGGCACCACCTGGTGGGAAGGCGATCTGTTCCGCGGCGCGCCGGACTGGAACAAGCTGCACAGCTACCCGAAACCGCGCCTGACGGAAGAAGAGCAGGCGTTTATCGACGGCCCGGTGGAAGAAGCCTGCCGCATGGCCAACGACTTCCAGATCACCCACGAACTGGCCGATCTGCCACCTGAACTCTGGGCATACCTGAAAGAACACCGTTTCTTCGCGATGATCATCAAGAAAGAGTACGGCGGTCTGGAATTCTCTCCTTATGCTCAGGCGATGGTGCTGCAAAAACTGGCCGGCGTTTCCGGCATCCTGGCGATCACCGTCGGCGTGCCGAACTCCCTCGGCCCGGGCGAACTGCTGCAGCACTACGGTACCGAAGAACAGAAAAACCACTATCTGCCGGGCCTGGCGCGCGGCGACGAGATCCCTTGCTTCGCGCTGACCAGCCCGGAAGCGGGTTCCGATGCCGGCGCCATTCCGGACGTGGGCACCGTGTGCATGGGCGAATGGCAAGGCAAGCAGGTGCTGGGCATGCGCCTGACCTGGAACAAGCGCTACATCACGCTGGCGCCGGTCGCCACCGTACTGGGCCTGGCGTTCAAACTGCATGACCCGAACCGCCTGCTGAGCGACAACGAATCCCCGGGCATCACCTGTGCGCTGATCCCGACCAGCACGCCGGGCGTGGAAATAGGCAACCGCCACTTCCCGCTGAACGTGCCGTTCCAGAACGGCCCGACCCGCGGCACCGACGTGTTCGTCCCGATCGATTACATCATCGGCGGCCCGAAAATGGCCGGCCAGGGCTGGCGGATGCTGGTTGAGTGTCTGTCGGTAGGTCGCGGCATCACCCTGCCGTCCAACTCTACCGGCAGCCTGAAATCCATCGCCCTGGCGACCGGCGCCTACGCGCACATTCGCCGTCAGTTCAAGATCTCCATCGGCAAGATGGAAGGCATCGAAGAGCCGTTGGCGCGCATCGCCGGCAACACCTATGTGATGGACGCCGCCGCTTCGCTGATCACCTATGCGCTGGTGCAGGGCGAGAAGCCGGCCGTGCTGTCGGCCATCGTCAAATACCACTGTACGCACCGCGGCCAGCAGTCGATCGTTGACGCCATGGACATCGCCGGCGGTAAAGGCATCATGCTCGGCGAATCCAACTTCCTGGCTCGCGCCTATCAGGGCGCACCGATCGCCATCACGGTGGAAGGCGCGAACATCCTGACCCGCACCATGATGATCTTCGGTCAAGGCGCGATCCGCTGCCATCCTTATGTGCTGGATGAAATGGCGGCGGCGCAAAGCAACGATCTGAACGCCTTCGATAAATCGCTGTTCGGCCACTTGGGCCACGTCGGCAGCAACAAGGTACGCAGCTTCTGGCTGGGCCTGACCAACGGCCGCACCAGCGCCACGCCGACCAAGGACGCGACCCGTCGTTACTATCAGCAGTTGAACCGCCTGAGCGCCAACCTGGCGTTGCTGTCGGACGTTTCCATGGGCGTGCTGGGCGGCAGCCTGAAGCGCCGCGAGCGCATCTCCGCTCGCCTGGGGGATATCCTCAGCCAGATGTATTTGGCTTCCGCCGTGCTGAAACGCTTTGACGACGAAGGCCGTCAGAAAGAAGATCTGCCGCTGGTGCATTGGGGCGTACAAGACAGCCTGCATAAAGCCGAACAGGCGCTGGATGATCTGCTGCGCAACTTCCCGAACCGCTTTATCGCCGGCGCGCTGCGCTTCGTGGTCTTCCCGTTTGGCCGCGTGCATACCGCACCGTCCGACCGTCTGGATCACCAGTTGGCCAAGATCCTGCAGGTGCCTTCCGCCACCCGCAGCCGTCTGGGGCGCGGTCAGTACCTGACGCCGAGCGAGCATAACCCAATCGGCCTGCTGGAAGCGGCGCTGGCCGACGTGATGGCCGCCGAGCCGATTCACGAGCGTCTGTGCAAGGCGGCCGGCAAAAACCTGCCGTTCACCCGCCTGGATCGTTTGGCGGAGCGCGCGCTGGAAGAAGGCAAGATCAGCGCCGACGAGGCGAAGATCCTGGTGAAAGCCGAAGAGAGCCGCCTGCGCTCCATCAACGTGGACGACTTTGCGCCGGATGCGCTGGCGGCCGCCAAGCCGGAAAAGCCGGCGGCGCAGTCTAAGCGCCAACAGCAAACCGAAGCGGCTTAACGTTCACTTCACGCATCCAAGGGGCGTCATCATCGCCCCTTTTTCTTTTGCTTTCATGACAAACTGCGCACCGCGCCGCAGGTTGGCGCAACGGCGGATTTCACGGGAAGGAAGTTCGAGTAGACTGCGCGACGGGTGCTCTGGATCTTTCTGTCCGGAGCCTTGGCAAAGGAGAGAAAGAGAAAGGCCCCGAGTCGATATTATCAACCCGAGGCCACTCTGATGCCTAGCAACGTCAGGTTAGCCTCTTACCCGCCGCAAGGCAAGGATAGGGAGGTCAAAAATGCAGCAAAAACGGGTCGTGCTTAAGCTGGTGATCGTCTGTATGACGCTGATCGCGTTCATCTGGCTAACCCGCGGTTCGCTGTGCGAACTGCGCATCAGGCTGGGAGACTCGGAGGTTGCGGCCACTTTGGCTTACGAATCCGAACGGTAAGGCAACCCAACGGCGGGGTTCGCCCCGCCCGTTGGCTGATGGTGTCAGGCAAGATCCACGAGCACCCGCCTTTTCAGCCCTGCTGACGAATGCGCGCCAACAGCGCGTCAATATGCTCGATCTGCGGCGCATTGACGATCAGCGTGCGCCCCAATCCCAGCGCATGGCGCTGACAGTCGAGGCGCATATCGGCGTCGGCGATGCTGTCCAGATCGGCGACGTGCGCCAGGCCGATGGTGCGCCGAATCAGTTCGGTGCCGCAGTACCCGACCGCATCGGTCCAGACCTGTTGCAGGAACAGCTCGGCGTAACCCGGCGTCGCCAGCGCCGCATCCCGGCTTTGCTGATGGCACAAAGCCAAAAAGCGATCGGCGAAGATCAGCCACAGCTCGCGCACATCCTGCAAGCGCTGCTCGCGCCCGGCGGCGGCGTCGCGCGGCCCGAACAGCCCCGGCAGCCCGCAATAGTTGAGCAGCAGGTTGCCTAACGCAGTACCGATATCGAAACCGATCGGGCCGTAGAAGCCGAATTCGGCGTCGATCGCTTTCAACCGGCCTTCCGCCACGAAGATCGAACCGCTGTGAATATCGCCGTGCAACAGCGCCTCCGCCTTGGTGAGGAAGCGATGTTTCAGGCCGGCGACCGCCAACTTCAGCGGCGCATCCTCGCGCAGCGCCTGCACCTGCGGCAACAGCGCCACCTCGAACTGATTGCGCTCATGGTCGATATAGGGATCGGTAAAGAACAGGTCTTCGGTGATCTGGCACAGTTCGGGGTTAGTGAAACGTCTGACTTCCGCCTTCTTCTGCTGCGCCGACTGATAAAAATCGGAGGTGTGAAACAGCGTCTGCGCCAGGTATTCCGCCAACTGCCCGGCCGCCAGCGGGTGATAGTTGCCCTGTACCAGCTCACTGCGCCAGATGCGATGATCGGAGAGATCTTCCTGCACCATCACCGCCAATTCGGGATCGTGATGCAAGACTTTTACCGTATGCCGCGGGCAGAAACCGCCGTGAACCCGCAGCGTTTCCGCTTCGATGCGCGCCCGATCCAGCGTCAGCGGCCAGGATTCGCCCACGCAGCGCACGTAGGGCAGCGCCTGTTTGACGATCACCCGGCTCACGCCTTCGCGATCGCGGATCTTGAACACCAGGTTCAGGTTGCCGTCACCGATCTCGTCGGCGCTCACCAGCGCCTGCGGATCGGCCACCTGCCCGTATTGGCGGGCATATTCAACGGCATCGGCAGCCGTAAACGTACGATAAAGCGACATTCCCCAACCCCTCTGTTCTCTCTCACTGACCCCAGCGATTCTGTTTATTTAGACGTAAAAGCATTTGGACGTCTATACATCTGGAAGTCATGTTGGCAGAATAGCGTTTCAGATGCAATAACCACGCAACAAGGAATTAACCGCCGATGCAAGCGCTTAACACCACCAGCTTGACCCTGCAGGACAACCGCCTTTGGATCCTCGATCAGCAAGCCCTGCCGCAGGAAAAGCGGTGGCGCGCCTGCGACAGCGTGGAGGAACTGGTCGGGCACATTCACAGCCTGCGGGTGCGCGGCGCGCCGCTGATCGGGCTGTCCGCCAGCCTGCTGTTGGCGCTGCTGGCGGAACGCGGTCTGCCGCGCGCCGAGCTGGAACAGGCGCTGCACACGCTGCGCGCCGCTCGCCCGACGGCGGTCAACCTGATGAATAATCTGGATCGCATGAAGCTGGCGCTGGCGGAGCCTGACTGGGCGCCGGCGATGGTGAACGAAGCGCTGCGGCTGGTGGAAGAAGATCGCCGGCTGTGCGATCGCATCGCCGATCACGGCGCTGGGCTGGTCAAGCCCGGCAGCCGCCTGCTGACCCACTGCAATACCGGCGGATTGGCCACCGCCGGCGTCGGCACCGCCATCGGCGTGCTGCTGCACGCCCACCGGCAGGGCAAAGTGCAACAGGTATGGGTCGATGAAACCCGGCCGCTGCTGCAGGGCGGCCGTCTGACCGCCTGGGAATTGGGCGAGCTGGGCATTCCCTATCGCCTGATCTGCGATTCGATGGCCGCCAGCCTGATGGCGCAGGGCCAGGTCGATGCGGTATGGGTCGGCGCGGATCGCATCGCCGCCAACGGCGACGTTGCCAACAAGATTGGCACCTACAGCCTGGCGGTGCTGGCGCACTATCACGGCATCCCGTTCTACGTGGCCGCCCCGCACACCACCCACGATCCGCACTGCCCGGACGGCGCAGCCATCCCGATCGAGCAGCGCGCGGCGGCCGAAGTCACCGGCGTTTCAGGTAGCTTCGGCGCCTGCCAGTGGGCGCCGAACGATGCGCCGGTCTACAATCCGGCGTTCGACGTCACGCCGGCGAAGCTCATCAGCGGATGGATATTCGACAGCGGCGTGATTACGCCGCAGCAGGTTGAAGCGGGGATTTTCCAGCGGGCGTTGAGTTAACGCCCGCCCATCGGCACTCAGTCCAAACGCGGATAAGCATCGGCGATCTTGTCGCCGGTGAAATGCGCCACCCAGCCTTCCGGGTTGTCGAACACCCGGATTGCGGTGAAATGCGGCGCCGATCCCATATCGAACCAATGGCGGGTGTTGGCCGGCACCGAGATCAGATCGTTCTTTTCACACAGGATCTGAAAGATCTTGCCGTCCAGATGCAGGCAAAACAGCCCTGCGCCCTCGACGAAAAAGCGCACTTCATCTTCGCCGTGCGTATGTTCGGACAGGAATTTTTCACGCAGCGCCTGGCGCTGTTCATGGTCCGGCCGCATGCTGATCACGTCCCAGCTCTGGTAACCCTTTTCCGCCACCAGCCGGTCGATCTCATGCTGGTAGGCCGCGATCACCGCCTCCGGCTGCGGATTGTCGCCCAGCTCGCGATCCGCCTGCCAGCGCTCAAAGCGCACGCCGATCTGCGCCAACTGCCGCTGGATCTCCTGCGCATCACGGCTCTGCCACAGCGGTTGCTGCGGCGCTGTATCGCTGAAAATGGTCAATCCACTCATGAGACGAACTCCCCTAAATCGATGCGATCAAAACGGTTAACCTGCGGATGTCGGCTCTGCACGTCCGCCTCATCGCGGATCAGCTGGCAGGTATGCCAGCCGGCGGCCTGCGCCGCATCCAGCTCCTGGCGGATGTCGGACAAAAACAGCAGCTCGTCGGGCGCGATGCCGATAGCCTGCGCGATGTTGCGGTACGACGCGGTTTCACGCTTGGCGCCGACGTGCGTATCGAAATAGCCACTGAACAGCGGCTGCAGATCGCCCGCGTCGCTGTGGCCGAACAGCAGCTTCTGCGCCTCCACCGAACCGGAGGAATAGACGTAGAGCTTCACCCCTTGCCGCTGCCAGGCGGCCAACTGCCCGGCGACTTCCGGATACAGATGCCCGCGGAAATCACCCTCGCGGTAGCCGCTGCGCCAGATGATGCCCTGCAGCGCCTTGAGTGCGGTGGATTTGCGGTCTTCATCCATAAAGCGGTACAGCGCGGCGATCAGCACGTCGAGATCGGCCTGCGGTTGGCCAATTTCAGCGCGCAGCGCCGCCAGCGGAGCGGCGACTTCGCTCTCAGCGGCATGGCGGCGCACAAAATCCGCCAGCCGTTCGCGGGCGTAAGGAAACAGTACCTGATGCACGAAGCGAATATCGCTGGTGGTGCCTTCAATATCAGTCACGATGGCGCGGATCATTTCGCCTCCAGTAAGCGGCGTTGCAGTTCACACTGGAACAAGAATTCCAGCCCTTCAAGATGGCGGCGAGCTTCCGCCACCTGGCTTCCCCAGCAATACAGACCGTGGCCGCGTACCAGAAAGCCGTATTGCAGCGGCGTGGCCTCGGCATAGACCGCCACGCGCGCCGCCAGCCGAGGGATATCCTGATCGTTGTCGAAAATGGGGATCGCCACGCTGTCCAGGTGGCTGCGCTGGCCGGCCAGCGACTTCTGCATTTCGTACCCCTGCAGCACCAGCGCATCGCCGCGTTCCACCCGCGACAGGACGGTAGCGTTGACGGAATGGGTATGCAGCACCGCGCCGATATGCGCAGACAGGCGATAGAGCAGCGTATGCAGCCCGGTCTCCGCCGACGGCGTGCGGCCGCTCGGCACATGATTCTCGGCAATATCCACCCGCAGAAAATCGGCGGCGCTCAGGCTACCCTTGTCTTTGCCGGACTCGGTGACCAGGCACTGACGTTCGTCCAGGCGCAGCGACATGTTGCCGCCGGTCGCCGGGCACCAGCCTTTGTCGCCAATCCAGTGGCAGGCCGCCAGCAATGCGGTAAGTTGCGGATTCTCCGTCATTATTATCGTTTCCCGTTCGGTAAGGCGGCCGGCAGATGAGGCTTGGCCTGCCGCGTGGCGGGCTAAGCACTTTTTCGCATTTAGCCATCTAAGCGTCTTGATTGCCAAATACTAGCATCGTGTTATATTGACGGCAATATAAGCGCCAGGAGTATTCACCCGCTATGAGCACTTCCGCATTGATTCCCGAAAGCAAACTGCCCTCGCTGGGCACCACCATCTTTACCCAGATGAGCGCGCTGGCGCAGCAGCACCAGGCGATCAACCTGTCGCAGGGCTTCCCCGATTTCGACGGCCCGGACTACCTGAAAGAACGCTTGGCCTGGCACGTCGCCCAGGGCGCCAACCAATATGCGCCGATGACCGGCGTGGCGCCGCTGCGCGAAGCCATCGCCGACAAAACCGCCGAGCTGTATGGCTGGCAGCCGGACGCCGGCAGCGAAGTGACCGTCACCGCCGGCGCCACCGAAGCGCTGTTCGCCGCCATCAGCGCGCTGGTGCGCCCCGGCGACGAGGTGGTCTGTTTCGATCCCAGCTACGACAGCTATGCGCCGGCGGTGACGTTGGCCGGCGGCATACTCAAACGCATCGCCCTGCAGCCGCCTGCGTTTGCCGTGGATTGGCCAGCGTTCGCCGCCGCGCTGTCGCCGCGCACCCGCCTGGTGATCGTCAACACGCCGCACAACCCGTCCGCCACCGCTTGGCAGGCGGAAGACATGCAGCAGCTGTGGCACGCTATCGCCGAACGCGAAGTCTACGTGCTCAGCGACGAGGTTTACGAACACATCTGCTTCGCCAAAGGCGGCCACGCCAGCGTGCTGGCCCACCCGCAGCTGCGCCAGCGCGCAATCGCGGTGTCCTCTTTCGGTAAAACCTTCCACATGACCGGTTGGAAAGTGGGCTATTGCGTGGCACCCGCCGTGCTGAGCGCCGAGGTGCGCAAAGTGCATCAATACCTGACCTTTTCGGTCAATACCCCGGCCCAGCTGGCGCTGGCGGATAGCCTGCGCGCCGAGCCGGAGCACTGGCGACAGCTGCCGGCGTTCTATCGCGCCAAACGCGACCGCTTTGTGCAGGCGCTGGCGAGCAGCCGACTGGAAATTTTACCCTGCGCGGGTACATACTTCTTGCTGGCGGACTACGGCGCCATCTCCGATCTGGACGATGTGGCGTTCTGCCATTGGTTAACCGAGCACGTGGGCGTGGCGGCCATTCCGCTGTCGGTCTTCTGTGCCGATCCTTTCCCCCATAAATTGATCCGGCTGTGCTTCGCTAAACAGGACGCCACGCTGGATGCAGCTGCGGAGCGGTTATGTCGACTTTAAAAATTACCCTGTTGCAGCAACCTTTGGTCTGGCGCGACGGCCTCGCCAATCTGGCCGCCTTCGACGCGTTGCTGGCGCCGATCGTCGGCCGCGATCTCATCGTCTTGCCGGAGATGTTCACCACCGGTTTCGCCATGGATGCCGGCGAGAGCGCCCTGCCCGAACAGCAGGTGATCGACTGGCTGCACGGTTGGGCGGTGAAAAGCCACGCGTTAATCGGCGGCAGCGTGGCGCTGAAAACCGACGAGGGCGCGGTCAACCGTTTCCTGCTGGTCGAGCCGGGCGGCCAGGCGCACGCCTATGACAAACGCCACCTGTTCCGCATGGCCGGCGAACACCTGCACTACCAAGCCGGCAACCGGCGTGAAATCGTCGAATGGCGCGGCTGGCGCATCCTGCCGCAGATCTGCTACGACCTGCGTTTCCCGGTTTGGGCGCGCTATCAGCAGGATTACGATCTGGCGTTGTACGTCGCCAACTGGCCGGCGCCGCGCAGTCACCATTGGCAAACGCTGCTGGCGGCGCGGGCGATAGAAAACCAGGTGTATGTAGCGGGTTGCAACCGGGTGGGCGACGATCCCAACGGCCTGAACTACAGCGGCGACAGCCTGATCATCAGCCCTCAGGGCGAGATCCTGGCGGATGCGGAGCCAGGCGCGGCCACGCGGCTGGACGCCGAGCTGTCGCTGGAAACCCTGCAGAGTTACCGCAGCGCCTTCCCGGCCTGGCGCGACGCCGACAGCTTTCTGCGTTTAGACTGACTCCCCCTTCTCCCAGCCGGCGATCGTCAGGCAATAGGCCTGGATCGCCAGCGCCACGTCCGCCTGCCGCACCGCTTCGGCCGGATGATGGCTGACGCCGCCGGCGCAACGCACGAACAGCATGCCGACCGGCCAGTGCGCCGCCACGGCGATGGCGTCGTGCCCGGCGCCGCTCGGCAGCGCCAGGCTCCGCCCCTGTACCTGCTCGACGGCCGCCTGCCAGCATTGCCGCAGATCGCTATCGCAGGCGGTGGCGTCAATGCGGTAAAACTCCTCGCTGGCGAAGCGCACGCCGCGGCGCGCGCAGATCGCCTGCGCCTGCGCCAGCAACGCCGTCAACAGCGCCGCCAGTTGTGCATCCTGCGGGCCGCGCACGTCGAGCGTCAATCGCACTTCGCCGGGGATCACGTTGACCGCGCCCGGCAGGCATTCAATACACCCCACGGTGGCCACCAAATGCGGATCGGCGGCGCGGGTCAGAGTTTCGACCGCCGTTATCCATTCCGCCGCGGCCGCCAACGCGTCTTTGCGCTGCACCATAGGCACCGTGCCGGCGTGGCCCGCTTCACCGCTGAAAGTGCAGGTAAGCCGGCGCGCGCCATTGATCGCCGTCACCACGCCCAGCGCCAGGTCGGCTGCCTCCAGGCACGGCCCCTGTTCGATATGCAATTCGAGATAGGCGCGAATTTCGTTTGGCGCGCGACGCGCCTGTGCGATCGCCGCCGGATCCAGCCCAAAGTCGCGCATGGCCTGCGCGATGCTCACCCCGTCGGCATCCGTCTGCGCCAGCCATTCCTGCGGCCATTGGCCGGTCAGCCCGCGGCTGCCGAGCAGCGTGACGCCAAAGCGCGCGCCCTCTTCGTCGGCAAAACCGATCACCTCCAGCGCCAGCGGCAAACGGCGCCCCTGGCGGTGATAGTGCGCCACCGTCTCCAGCGCTGTGAGCACGCCGAGCATGCCGTCATAGCGCCCGGCGTTGCGCACCGTGTCCAGATGCGAACCGAGCAGCAGCGCAGGGGCAGCGGGCGTGAGCCCTTCATAACGGCCGCAGATATTACCGACGCTGTCCTGCCAAACCTGCATGCCACTCTCGCGCATCCATTCACCCACCAGAGCGTTGGCGCGCCGATGTTCCGCAGACAGATAAAGACGCGTCAATTTACCGGGCTCCGCGCTGATCGCCGCCAGCTCGTCACAGCGCGCCATCACCCGTGCGGCAGCCTGCTGCGCCTCCAGCGGCGTCATCCACGCTTGCCTGCGTCATAAACGTTCCAGGCGGCCTGCAACGCCTCGCCCTGCTTGCTGGCGAAGCCGAGACGGTTCAACACCGCCTCCAGCGCCGCCAGGGTTTGCAGCACGCAATCTTTGCGCGCGTTGTAGCCCATGGTGCCGATGCGCCAGATCTTGCCCTGCAGCGGGCCGAACGAGGTGCCGATTTCGATGCCAAAGTCGTTCAGCATCATCTGCCGCACCTGTTCGCCGTGCACCTGCGGCGGGATCATCACGCCGAGCACGTTATTCATGCGGTGTTCGAGATCGCCGAACACCGCCAGCCCCATGCCCCGGATGCCCGCCAGCATCGCCGCGCCATGCAGCCGGTGGCGGGCGATGGCCTGATCCAGCCCTTCTTCAAGGATCACCCGCGCACATTCGCGCGCTGCGAACAGCATGCTGGTGGCTTCGGTATGGTGATTCAGGCGCTCCGGCCCCCAATAATCCATGATCATGCCGATGTCGAAATAGTTGGAGTAAATTATCTCGTCGTCGCCGTCGGCATGCTCGGCGGTGCGGATCCCCGCCTCCACGCATTTACGGCGGCGCACAATCTCTTCAAACTGCGGGCTGAGGGTGACCGGCGAGCTGCCGGAGGGGCCGCCCAGGCACTTCTGCAGCCCGGCGGAGACCGCATCCAGCCCCCAGGCATCGGTCTCCAGCGGGTTACCGCCGAAGGAAGCCGTCGCATCGGTGTAGAACAACACGCCGTGGCGGTGGCAGATATCGCCCAGCTCATGCAGCGGCTGCAGCATGGTGGTGGAAGTGTCGCCCTGCACCGTCAGCAGCAGGCGCGGGCGCACTCGCTTAATCGCGTCTTCGATGCGATCGGCGCTGAACACCTCGCCCCACGGTACCTCGATCGTGTGCACCTCGGCGCGGCAGCGGCGGGCAATCTCGCACAGCAGATGCCCGAAACGGCCGAAGACCGGCACCAGCACCTTATCGCCCGGCCGAATGGCGGAAACCAGCAGCGCCTCGATACCGGCGCGCGAGGTGCCGTCCACCAGCATCGTCCAGCGGTTTTCGGTGCGGAACAGCGCGCGGTACAGCGCCATGACCTGATTCATGTAACCGGTCATCGCCGGATCGTACTGGCCGATCAGCTGGCTCGACATGGCGCGCAGCACGCGCGGATCGGCGTTGATCGGCCCCGGCCCCATCAGCAGGCGTGCCGGCGGGTTAATCTGATCGAATTGCGAGATATCCAACATGTTCATTCCCTGTCAGCTTAGTAAGTTATTGAGTTATGCCGTCAGCGTCGACATGACGTTTGTTTGCTGCCCAACAGCCTACTCCCGATAGGGTTTCAGTTGAAACAAAAGATTCTTATGATCAATTAATGAAACCAAAGTAACACAATGAGGTGACCGATCCGCCTTAAACGGCGGAAGGTGCAGGAAGGGAAATGACCTGCCGCACTTAACGCAGCTCCAGTTCGTCCAGCGCCTGGAACAGTTCGGCGACGTGATGAATACGCTGCCGCCCCTGCGCCAGCCGCTCATGCAGCAACGCATTGCTGAGCAGGCTGGCCAGGCTCATGGCGGCGGCATAGCTGTCGAACGCCGACACGCTGTCGAGCGGCACGGTCAAGTGCCAGTTGGCCAGTGGGAACAACGCCTGCGCCTGCGGTTCGCAGATCAGCAGCGTCGGCACCCCGCGGCTTTGCAACAGCGCCAGCAGCGCCTTTATCTGGCGCGGCCGGCGACGGAACGCCACCACCACCGCCATGTCCTGCGGCGTCAGCCCCGCCAGATCTTCCGCCAGCGTTTGCCCCGGCTGCGGCGCCAGCAGCACCTGCTCCCGCACCTGCATCAGCTGCTGGCGCAGGTGCATCGCCACCGGATAGCTGTTGCGCAGCCCCAGCAGCATCACGCTTCGCGCCTGCGCCAGTGCGGCGATCGCCGCGCTGAACTGCACCGCATCGATCTGCTTTACCCAGCGGGTGAGATTGGCCATTTCCTGCTTACAGTGCCGCGCCAATAGCGTATCGCCCTGCACCGCATCGCGGCTGTCGGTCAGCGGCATGCCGCTTTGGCGCAGGGTGCGCAGCTCATCGCGCATGGCGCGGTAGTTGGGGTAGCCCAGCCGTTTGAACAAGCGGCTGACCGTGGCTTTGGAAACGCCGCTCAGACGCGCCAGCTCGGCGCTGTTGTAGCCGATCAAATCGTCATAGTGATCGAAGATGAAGTCGGCCACCCGCTGCTCCTGCGGCGTCAGCTGTGGGTAGTCGCGGCGCAGGCGTTCGTCGAACCGTTGCATTATCGTTCTCGCTGTAACCTTCGTTTCAGCGGAACATAACACGGTCGAACTACCCGCTGGCAAGCGATTATTCGTTGAGGGGGAATAGCAGCGGCATGCCCTGCTCCAGCGTTAATGCCGGAAAAGGGCCGCGCGTTCAGCACCAATAGGCCATGAAGTTGACGGTAGCGCGATCCAGATCGCGTTCGCCGATCAGATAACGCCGCAGCGTTTTCACCGTGGAAGACTCGGCCGCCACCCAGGCATAAAAAGCGTTACCGCCGGCCGCCCGCTCCCAAAGCACCTCATCGCTCAGGCTGCTTTCCGCCAGGGACTGCGCCTGCGCACACGCCGACGCGGGGATATCGACCCGCTGGCGCACCGCTTCCACCAGCAGCGTACCGTGCGCCAACTGGCGGCCCACGTCACGCGGCAGCCAGTAAACCTCGGCGAACGGGAAACGGGCCAAATCCAGGCAATCCCCCGCCACCGGCACTTCGAAGAACGCCTGCACCCACGGCGGATTGGCCTGCTGCGCCAGCTGCTCCAGAATGCCCATCGCCGCCGGCACCGCCGTCTCATCGGCGATCAACAGCGCCTGCTGCAACTGCGCCGGCGGCGCCCATTCGTAGCCGCCGCTGTCGCCGCCGAACTCGCCGTTGGGCGCGACCGTCTGAATGGCGTCACCCGGCTCGGCGTGGGTCGCCCAGGCGGAAGCCGGGCCGTTCACACCATGCAGCACGAATTCGACGTCCATCTGATTCTGCTCACGGCGCAGCGCACGCAGCGTATAGGTGCGCATCACCGGCCGTTGTTCTTTGGGGATCGCCATGTAATCGCCGTACCAGTCCGGGCCGTTGACCAACTGCGGGCTCTGGCCGTCCGCCGCCGGGAACAACAGTTTGATGCGCTGATCCGGCGCTTCAAGCTTCATCCGATGAATATCCGCACCTTCAAACACGCAGCGCACCAGCGAAGGTGAAATCAGCGTTTTGCTTTTCAGGGTGATATCAAAAATTCTGTAGCTGGCGGACATGTTCTCGATTCTCCGGCAACGCTGTCGCTTGCGCGTATGGCCGATCGGCTGCCGTGTTGACGGCGTGGGGTGCTCGATCGCGCAGTGGGTAAAATGTTAATAAAACTAATTAATTACGTTAATGTATCGCAAAAAATCATATCATGATTTTATTGATAACAAGAAACGTTATTGATAAAAGAAGCATTCTCAAAAATAGAGTAATAACAAAATCACCTGGGAAATAACGATGAAACGCAAACACCTTTGGGTATTGAACCCTTGTCTGCTGGCAATGCTTGCGCCGGCGGCTTGGGCAGAAGATCAGAAAACCAGCAACGAAGAGCAGTTGGTAGTCTCCGCCAGCCGTTCGCACCGCAGCGTGGCGGAAATGGCACAGACCACTTGGGTCATCGAAAGCCAGGAGATCGAACAGCAGGTTCAGGGCGGTAAAGAGATCAAGGACATGTTGGCGCAGCTGATCCCCGGCATGGACGTCAGCGGCCAGGGCCGCACCAACTATGGCATGAATATGCGCGGCCGTTCGATGATGGTGATGATCGACGGCGTACGCCTGAACTCATCGCGCAGCGACAGCCGCCAATTGGATTCTATCGATCCGTTCAATATCGATCATATTGAGGTGATTTCCGGCGCGACCTCGCTGTACGGCGGCGGCAGCACCGGCGGCCTGATCAACATCGTCACCAAAAAGGGGCAACCGGAACAGCAGGTCGAGTTGCAGATCGGCGGTAAAACCGGCTTTGGCGGCCATAACGATCACGACGAGAACGTGGCGGCGGCGGTCAGCGGCGGCAACGACAACGCCTCGGGGCGCCTGTCCGTTTCTTACCAGCGCTACGGCGGCTGGTATGACGGCAAAGGCAACGAGGTGCTGATCGACAACACCCAAACCGGCCTGCAGTATTCCGATCGCCTCGACGTGATGGGCACCGGCACCCTCAACATCGACGATCATCAACAGTTGCAGCTGACCACCCAATACTACAAAAGCCAGTCCGACGGCGACCACGGCCTGTTCCTGGGAGAAAACTTCGCGGCGGTGACCGGCAACGCCAAGGCCTACAACAGCGGTAGCTTAGATTCCGACCGCATCCCCGGCACCGAACGCCATCTGATCAACCTGCAGTATTCCAACACCGATTTCCTCGGCCAGGATCTGGTGGCGCAGGTCTACTACCGCGACGAAACCCTGACCTTCTACCCGTTCCCAACGCTGGCGGGCAAAGCGCCGAACTATTACGTCAGCAGCATTGGCGCCTCGCAGCAAAAAACCGACTTCTACGGCGGCAAACTGACGTTAAACAGCAAACCTGTCGACGCGCTGAGGCTGACTTACGGCATCGACGCCGAGCATGAGAGCTTCAACGCCAACCAACAGTTCTTTAACCTGGCGAAGGCGCAACAGTCCGGCGGCATGACGCTGGAGAACGCCTACAGCACCGGCCGCTACCCGAGCTATACCACCAGCAATCTGGCGTCGTTCCTGCAGGCCAGTTACGACATCAACCCGATCTTCACCCTGAGCGGCGGCGTGCGTTACCAGTACACCGAAAACAAGATCGACGACTTCGTCGGCTATAACCAGCAGCAGGCGATCGCTACCGGCGCCGCCGCCTCCGCCGACGCCATTCCGGGAGGGAAAACCGACTACAACAATGCGCTGTTCAACGCCGGCCTGTTGGCGCACCTGACCGAGCGCCAGCAAACCTGGTTCAACTTCTCTCAGGGCTTCGAGATCCCGGATCCGGGCAAGTATTACGGCAACGGCACCTACGCGCTGAACGGCGGCCACTACCAACTGCTGAAAAGCGTTAACGTCGGCGATTCCAGGCTGGAAGGCATCAAGGTCAATGCTTACGAGCTGGGCTGGCGCTATACCGGCGATAACCTGCGCACGCAAATCGCCGCCTACTACTCGCTGTCCGACAAGAGCATCGCCATCAACAAAACCGACATGACCATCAACGTCAATGCGGATAAGCGCCGCATCTACGGGGTAGAAGGCGCGGTGGATTATTTCTTTGAAGACAGCGACTGGAGCGCCGGCACCAACTTCAACGTTATCCGTTCCGAAACCAAGGTCAACGGCGAATGGAAGAAGCTGGTGGTGGATACCGCCAGCCCATCGAAAGTCACCGCCTATGTCGGCTGGGCGCCGGGCGACTGGAATCTGCGCTTACAGTCGCAGCAGACCTTCGACGTGTCGGACGACGGTGATTACACCAAGGCCAATTCCACTCAGGGCCGCAAGATCGATGGCTACAACACCCTCGATTTCCTCGGCAGCTATGCCCTGCCGGTGGGGAAAATCAGCTTCAGCGTGGAAAACCTGCTGGACAAGGAGTACACCACCGTTTGGGGCCAACGCGCGCCGATACTGTACAGCCCAACCTACGGTTCGCCTGAGCTGTACAGCTATAAAGGCCGTGGACGTACCTTCGGCTTGAACTACTCGGTGTTATTCTGAGGATAAGGGGCCGGTCTGCCGGCCCCGTTCATTGAGCCGCACCGTTTTTCATAGAGCAGAAACGACGAAGCCCTGAGTTATCGCTAACTCAGGGCTTCTGAATAGTGGCGGAACGGACGGGGCTCGAACCCGCGACCCCCTGCGTGACAGGCAGGTATTCTAACCAACTGAACTACCGCTCCGCGCCATTCCCTCTTGCGGGGGAACGAGGCGCATATTACGGACGCCTTTCGGTTCCGTCAACGCCTTTTTCTCACCAAATGAACCGTTTGCACAGTTTTTCAACGAAGGTTCATCCGGTGAGGTTTTTTCACGCAAAAACGCCGTTATTCGGCCGGCGCTCCGCGCCACAGGCAGCTGCCGCCCTTCTTCGCCACCAGATCCAGACGCGCCTCGTGCGCCTTCACTTCTTCGTCGCTGGCGTAGACCACTTTCATCGCCGTCGCCGGACGGACGATGCGCTGAATCTCTTGCGCGGCGTCGTTTTGCTGGGTATCCCCCTCCATCTGGAAGGCTATCGAGGTCTGACCGCCGGTCATCGCCAGATAGACTTCCGCCAGGATCTCGGCATCGAGCAATGCGCCGTGCAGCGTACGCTTGCTGTTGTCTATCTCATAACGGCTGCACAAGGCATCGAGGTTGTTGCGCTTGCCCGGGAACAGGCGGCGCGCCATCAGCAGGCTGTCGGTGATGGTGCAGAAGGTCTCTGTCTTCGGGATGCCCTGCTGCAGCATGCGGAATTCGTGATCCATAAAGCCGATATCGAACGCCGCGTTATGGATCACCAGTTCGCCGCCGCGGATAAAGTCGAGGAATTCCTCGGCAACCTGATCGAAGGTCGGCTTATCGGCCAGGAAGTCGTCGCTGATGCCGTGTACGCCGTAGGCTTCCGGATCCACCAGCCTGTCCGGCTTGATGTAAACGTGGAAATTGCGCCCGGTCAGGCGGCGGTTAATCACCTCCACCGCACCGATTTCGATGATGCGGTGCCCTTCGTAGTGCACCCCGAGCTTGTTCATACCGGTGGTTTCGGTATCGAGGACAATCTGTCTGGTGGTTGTAGAGATCATATTGCAGTGCTCACAGCGCTCGTTTATGTCAGACTTGGCTTTTATAAAACTGATAGGAAGAGTCTACCAGAGATGCTCAAACAGGTAGAAATTTTCACCGACGGCTCCTGCCTTGGCAACCCCGGCCCCGGTGGCTACGGCGCGATATTACGCTATAAGCAGACGGAAAAAACCTTCAGCGAGGGTTTTCGTCTGACCACCAATAACCGCATGGAAATGATGGCGGCGATCGTGGCGCTGGAAGCGCTGACCGTGCCCTGCGCCGTGACGCTCAGCACCGACAGCCAGTATGTGCGCCAGGGCATCACCAGCTGGATCCATAACTGGAAGAAGCGCGGCTGGAAAACCGCCGACAAGAAGCCGGTCAAAAATGTCGATCTGTGGCAGCGATTGGATCAGGCCATTCAGCGCCACGAGGTAAAATGGGAATGGGTCAAGGGCCACGCCGGCCACCCGGAGAACGAACGTTGTGACGTGCTGGCGCGCGAAGCGGCCGGTAAGCCGACGCAGGAAGACGTCGGTTACCAACCGGAAGCCTAAGGCAGTTTGCGATAGCTCTTGGTCGCGCCCACCGCGCGGCTGAGAGAAGGTTTTCTCGCCCCCAGTTTCATCGGCGTAGGCGTCAGCGGCAAGGTGCGTTTGCGCGCCACAATCACGCTCATGCAGCCCAGAGCCGGCAAATGAGTGCATAAAAACTTGCCGCCCTTGCGGTGCCATGGCAGCACGTGAAAACGCGCCTGGTACAACACCTCATAATTCAGCAGGCTGAGCCAATCCAGCAGCCGCATCTGGGTAAACATGCGGCTGACATAGGGCTGGCGGCGACGCAATCCGGGCACCAGTTTGCCCAATCCCAGCAGGCTGAACGGATTGAAGCTGCTGATAACCAACCAGCCATCGTCGATCAACACCCTGTCTACTTCACGCAGCATGCGGTGCGGATCGTCCGCATAGGACAGCGTATGCGCCAACAGGCAGGCATCCACCGACTTGGCGGCAAACGGCAGTTGATAAGCATCGGCGATCACCTGCAGCCCTTCCCCCTCCAACCCTACGTTGACCTGATGGGAAATCGCGCATTTGTCCGTGGCCAGCTCGGCGCTGAGCATGCCCATCTTCAGCAGATGGAAACCGAACAGCTTTGGCCACCAGGGTTGCAACTGCCGCTCGAGGGCTTCACGATAGTATTCCCCCCACGGCAGCTCCGCCCAGGACTGCGGGCCGGTGAGCTTTTGTAGAGTATGGGCTGGTTTCATGATTTATTATCTTCTTTCAAGCCGTTGCCAACGAGAGGTACACCATGAATCTTATCAGCATTCCCGCCTTCCAGGACAATTACATTTGGTTATTGGATGACCGGCAGGGGCGCTGCATTATCGTCGATCCGGGTGAGGCGCAGCCGGTGCTGGAAGCGCTGCAGCGCCTGCAGCTGACGCCGGCGGCGATCCTGCTGACCCACCATCATCACGATCACGTCGGCGGCGTGGCGCAGATCGTGGCGCAATATCCCGGCCTGGCTGTCTATGGGCCGCAAGAAACCGCGGACAAAGGCGCCAACCACATCGTCCGCGACGGCGACACCTTTGCCATCGATGGCCACCAATACAAGACTATCGCCGTCCCCGGCCATACGTTGGGCCATGTGGCATTCTATAGTGCCCCTTATCTGTTCTGCGGCGACACAATTTTCTCCGCCGGCTGCGGCAGGCTGTTTGAAGGCAGCGCCAAACAAATGTACGACTCATTTCAACAACTCGCGCAACTTCCCGATAACACCTTAATTTGCTGCGCGCATGAATATACTCTTTCAAATCTTAAGTTTGCGCGGGCTATTTTGCCGGAAGATCGAGAGATTGAAACATATCAACAACATGTTGAAGCGTTAAGGGCAAAAGGCCAAGCCAGCGTGCCAACCACATTGCAATTAGAGCGCAAAATTAACCTGTTTTTACGTTGCCATGACGCTGATTTACTAAAGAAATTAGGCTTTAATTCACCACCGGAAAGCCTTCATTCAGTTTTTTCCGAATTACGCCTGCGGAAAGATAACTTCTAAGCTTTTAGTTGTGTTATTTGGCGAAGCAAAGTATTATTGCTCGTCTTTTAAGCAACTACATTGACACACACATGAAGGCTAAAGCGATATTTCTCGCCTCAGTCTTGCTAGTGGGTTGCCAGTCGTCCAGGCAGGACGCACCGGCGCCAGAACAGCATGCACAGAGTTTGTCTTCAGCTGGTCAAGATGGTGAAGCAGGAGAGTACACAGCAAATGGCCGAGCGAGCTCGGCGCGGTGGTTGGATAACAACAGTCCCGCCGCGCAACAGGACCTGTGGAACTTCATTAGCGACGAGCTGAAGATGGAGGTTCCGGAAAATTCCCGGATCCGTGATCAGAAAAGAAAGTACTTAAAAAGTAAGAGCTATCTCCACGATGTAACATTACGGGCAGAGCCGTACATGTACTGGATAGTCGGGCAGATTAAGAAACGTAATATGCCGATGGAACTGGTACTGCTACCCATAGTGGAGAGCGCTTTTGACCCCCACGCCACGTCAAGTGCCAACGCCGCAGGGCTATGGCAAATCGTGCCGCAAACGGGTCGCAATTATGGTTTGAAAAACAATCAGTGGTATGACGGTCGACGCGATGTCGTCGCCTCGACAACCGCTGCGCTTAACATGATGCAGCGCTTGAACCGCATGTTTAACGGCGACTGGTTACTGACCGTAGCCGCCTATAACAGTGGTGAAGGCCGCGTGATGCAAGCGGTGAAGGCAAACAAACGCCAGGGTAAGCCAACCAATTTCTGGGCATTGTCGCTTCCGCGTGAAACGTCAATCTATGTCCCGAAAATGCTGGCGCTGAGCGACATCATCAAGAACAGCAAGAAGTACGGTGTGAAACTCCCGAAAACGGATGAAACCCGTGCGCTGGCGCGTATCGATGTCGGGCAGCAGATCCAGCTGACTCAGGCGGCTGAGATGGCGGGGCTTTCAGTCACCAAGATGAAAGCGTATAACCCAGGCTACAAAAAAGGCGTTACGGCACCCAACGGGCCCCATTACATCATGGTTCCCAAAGGGCATGCCGAGCAACTGAAAGACTCGCTGGCCGATGGCCAGATCGCCGTGACTCAGCCAACGACGCAGTTGGCGAAGAACAGCGGTTTGACCGGTGGCAGTTCATATAAAGTGCGCTCCGGCGACACCTTATCGGGCATTGCCAAGCGGCTGAACGTTAAGACCAGCGATTTGCAGAGTTGGAACAACTTACGCGCCAAGAGCGCCATAAAAGTTGGGCAAACCCTGCAAGTGGCCAGCAATACTGGCGGTAACAGCAGTATTACCTATCAGGTTCGTAAAGGTGATTCGCTTGCCAGTATCGCACGTCGTCACGGCGTCGATATTAACGACGTGATGCGTTGGAATTCAACGCTCGGTAAAGGCAACAGCCTTCAACCCGGTCTGAAGTTAACCCTGTTTGTCGGCAACAAGCTGACGCCGGACACCTAAGTTTCCGGCACAAAAAAAGCACCCTTCGGGGTGCTTTTTTATTGCCTGCGATTCACCAGACGGGAGAATCTTTTTCCGGGTGGAACTCCACCAACAGCGGATTGTGATCCGACGCGCTGGTCACCAGTACCGACGCCTCTACGACCCCAAGATTGCGATAAAACACAAAGTCCAGCGGGCGGCCAAAAGCCTTACGGCGGTGATCGTCGGCGAAGCTCACTTCGCGCAGCGCCATCTCACCGGCAAAGTCATACAAGGCATTGATACGTTTGCGGCTCCAGGCGTTGAAGTCCCCGGCCATGATCACCGGCCCCCGGTGGCTAGCGATCTGCTCGCCGATCGGCCCCAGCTGCTTGCTGTAGACGTCGACTCCCAGACTAAAGTTCACCGCATGGATGTTCACCACCATCAACAGCTCACCGTTGTACAGCGGATAAACGGTGATCAGGGCCGACTTGGACAGCCGCAGCAGCGGCTCTCGCTCGCGCAGCGGGCAGCAGTAAACCGGATGAGCGGCCGCCAGCGTCATCACGCCGGAAGGGTGCTGCGGCAACACAAAGGCCGGCACCTGATCGGCCGCCAGATAGTTGGCGGTAGCGTAGCTCACCAGCTCCGGCGTAGTTTGCGCTTCTTGCAACAGCACCAGCTGCGCATCTTTGCCATAGTTTTTCAGCACCGAAAGCCAGTCGGCTCGCTGCTGTTTGAAAATATTCCACACCATAACGCGCAAGGCGCCGGTCGTCGGCAGCGCCGCCCCTGGCGGCAACGGCTGATTAACGGCGCCAGGAAAGATTCGCTCAACTGGCTGGCCTGCAACATACCTCATTGCATAAGTTCGTTTCGGCACGCGATTCGCCTATAACCCATTAGCATGAAACTGGCGATGAAGACTTCGCCAACGGTGAATTGATTATACGCCTGCCCCGCACAGAGGGCATGGCTTTTACAGGCATAACCTTTTCAGTTATAGGGGCCGCCTGCGGCGATTTCAATCTTCTGAGGGTATAGCAGTGTAAAGGTGATGCAGCAGAGGTGAAAAATGCGAAAGGGCCAGCAAAATGCAGACGGGGAAACAGGAATATGCGCAATCAGATTCCTGTGGGTGACGACGATGCTCCGACGTGTTTAAATGACGAAATCGCTAAAAATTTAGAACAGAGTTTGCCTTTGGAGCAAAAATGAAAGCGAATTCGGACGAGCTCATCACCTTCGTCACCGTAGTGGAAAGCGGCAGCTTCAGCCGGGCGGCGGAGCGCCTGCAGCAGGCCAACTCCGTGGTCAGTCGAACGGTAAAAAAGCTGGAGAGCAAGCTGGGGGTAACCCTGCTCAACCGCACGACACGCCAAATCAGTCTGACCCAGGAAGGCGAAAACTACTTTCGGCAGGTGCAGAAAGTGTTGAGCGATATGGCCGCAGCGGAAAATGCGTTGATGGAAAGCCGTCAACGCCCGCAGGGGCTGCTGCGCGTCGATGCCGCAACGCCGGTCGTCTTGCATCTGTTGACGCCGCTGGTCGCCGAGTTTCGTGAACGCTATCCGGAAATGTCCCTGTCGCTGGTCTCTTCGGAAAACTTCATCAATTTGATCGAACGAAAAGTGGATATCGCAATCCGCGTCGGCGAGCTGACGGACTCTACGCTGAAAGCGCGCAAGCTGATGGCCAGCTATCGACGCATCCTGGCCTCCCCCGCCTACCTGGCGCAATATGGCGCGCCAAAGACGGTAGCCGACCTGGAGCACCATTGCTGCATCGGCTTTAACGATCTGCCCAATCTGAACCGCTGGCCGCTGACCTGTGCCGATGGTCGACAACTGGAGATCGTTCCGGGGCTGACCACCAACAGCGGCGAAACCCAGCGCCACCTGTGCCTGCACGGCAACGGCATCGCCTGCCTGTCGGACTTTATGAGTGATGAAGACGTCAAACGCGGGAACCTGGTTCCCCTTCTGGTAGGAGACACGCTGCCACTCGAAATGCCGATCAACGCGGTGTACTACAGCGATAGCGCTGTCAGTAACCGCCTGCGCAGCTTTATCGATTTTATCAGCGAGCGGCTAAAGCGATAAAAAGGCGCCCTCTTGGGGCGCCTGAGGTCTTCATATCTGAAGATTAGTCCCAGTTGGGTGCGAGGCCTTCCGGGCTGACCAATCGGCCGTTGCTTTCAAGCGCCGCAATCTGCGCCATATCTTCGTCACTCAGCGTCAGTTGCTGCGCTAACAGGTTGCTTTCCAGGTTTTCGCGCTTGGTCGAAGAAGGGATCACCGCGTAGCCCAGCTTCAACGCCCAAGCCAGAACCACCTGTGCCGGCGTCGCATTGTGACGGGCGGCAATGCTTTTGATCGTCTCATCCTGCAACGCTTTGCCATACGCCAGCGTCATATAAGAGGTGATGGCGATACCATGTTGCCGTGCGAACGCCACCACTTTTTCATTCTGCAAGAACGGTGACAGTTCGATCTGATTAGTCGCAATCTGATCGGCGCCAACCGCATCAATCGCCTGCTGCATCAGATCGATGGTGAAGTTAGATATACCAATCTGACGGGTCAGCCCCAATCGCTTGGCTTCCAGCAGTTCAGCCATAAACTCTGCGACAGGCACCTCATCATTTGGCGATGGCCAGTGAATCAGCGTCAGATCGACATACGGGGTCTGCAGCTTGGCCAAGCTGTCTCGCAGACTGGGAATTAAGGCGCCCTTAGCCAGATTCGCGATCCAGATCTTGGTTGTGATGAACAACTCGTCACGCGGCACACCGCTAGTGGCGATAGCCTGGCCGACGGCCGCTTCGTTTTCATAGATCTGTGCGGTATCGATAGCCCGATAGCCCAATTCCAGTGCCGTGCTCACAGAGTCGATAACGACCTGATCCTGAAGGCGAAAAGTACCTAAACCAAATGCAGGGATGCTCACAATATTTGCTCTCTCATTAGTGGATAAATAGCGATGCGAGAGAGTATGGCAATATTTTTAGTGAGCAAAAACGCCAGGTTCGGCATAAGACTTTTGATCAACAGGCAACAATATTGAGGAAAGCGGCAGGAACGGCGACAAATTCGACGAGGCTTTATGAATTTTGCATATGAAAAATCCCTGAGTCAGAGACCCAGGGCTTATCAATTAAGTGGCGGAACGGACGGGGCTCGAACCCGCGACCCCCTGCGTGACAGGCAGGTATTCTAACCAACTGAACTACCGCTCCACCGATTCTTTTACGTTGCATCTTTCGATGCCGGCAATATCGCGCGCTGCGATTTGCGCATTACCAGTCGTCACGCTGATAACGTTTATTTGATGCCTGGCAGTGTCCTACTCTCGCATGGGGAGACCCCACACTACCATCGGCGCTACGGCGTTTCACTTCTGAGTTCGGCATGGGGTCAGGTGGGACCACCGCGCTATTGC
>NZ_JBJNLK010000008.1:0-257263 GCF_052169115.1 Serratia sp. CY33525
ATTGCCGGCATCGAAAGATGCAACGTAAAAGAATCGGTGGAGCGGTAGTTCAGTTGGTTAGAATACCTGCCTGTCACGCAGGGGGTCGCGGGTTCGAGCCCCGTCCGTTCCGCCACTTATTTAATTATGCCTGCTTTATTAGCAGGCATAATGTTAAGCGAGATTTAGGGGCGTAGCTCAGTTGGTAGAGCACCGGTCTCCAAAACCGGGTGTCGCGAGTTCGAGTCTCTCCGCCCCTGCCATATTAAGAACCCTTTGCGAAAGCAAAGGGTTTTTTTTTGCCTATCATTTTTCTTCCTTACCGCTTTGGAATAGAGCGCTTTTGACGCTATATGCCGATGTTTGCCCGATCCTGGTTGCTTCATGTTCCTCCGAACTCTATCCTGCCGGCCTCCTGATTCTTATCTCGTTTTGCATTATCTTCTCTCAGAAGGCGATGAGCGCGTTTTTGCTTGATAGACAGTCACGACCACGATGACGGCGTTTAAGGCCGCCATAACGCTTTAGGCTGCGGTATTTAAAGGTATTTTAAGTAATTGCCGAATCAAAGGCTGTTGATCGCTATTTTGCAACCAGACGGCATACAGTGGGCGGATAATCGGCGGGATCTCGGTGGCGGCCACCAACTGTGGATACTCTTTTTCCCACTGGCTGGGCAGGAAAGCGCATCCGCCCGTGGTTTCCAACAGCTGACGCGTCAGGTGAGCAGAGGTGGTGGTAAGCACCGGCACGTTATCACCTTCCAACATGCGGTTTTCCTGTTGGTGGAAGTCGGCTCCCCATTCCAGTTTGATGTAGGGCATTGGGGCCTGTTTGTCACGATAAGCGGATGAGAACAGGCGTAATGAGAAATTGCTCAGCTGCTGGCTGGCCAACTCATCCATCTTCGGCGGTTCAGTGGTGATCAGTAAATCGAGCTGCCTTTCATGCAGTTGTTTTACCAAAGAGTGCCTTAATGCCACCCTGGCTTCTAGCTGCAGCGCTTCGCGTTGTTGATAGAGCGCCTGTAGCCAAGGGGTCAGATAGGCTTCCCACAGCGAAGCGGTAGCGCCGATCGACAACTCGGTGTGTTGCAGCGAACGCACGACCTCCTTTTTCGCCAGCTGCCAGGTGTTCATCAGGCTCTCGGCATAGGGCAGAAGCCGCTCGCCGGCAGGCGTCAGGCGGATATTATTGCGATGACGGGTAAATAAATTGGCGCCCAGCTGGTTTTCTAACTGACGGATGCGGAAACTGACCGCGGACTGCGTTAAGTACAAAGATTCTGCGGCTCTGCCAAAGTGACGCGTTCTACTGACCTCCAAAAAGGTTTTCAGTAATTCGGTATCCACACCTATCTCCAAAAAAATTTGTCGTTAAGATTTAAATGTTTTGTTTTACACGCTGTCAAGCCTATCTAATACTCCGCGCCATAAACAGCACGGCCATAAGAGAATTAGGAGCGTGTCAGATGGCGGATAGCTTCACCACGACCAATCGTTTTTTTGATAATAAACATTACCCTCGCGGGTTCTCCCGTCACGGCGATTTCACCATTAAAGAGGCGCAATTGCTAGAGCGCTTCGGCTACGCGTTTAACGAGCTGGACTCGGGCAAACGCCAGCCGGCCACTGAAGAAGAACAACTGTTCGTCGCAGTGTGCCGCGGTGAGCGCGAAGCGGCTACCGAGCAGGAAAAAGTATGGGCTAAATATCTGGCGCGCACACGTCGCCCGAAGAAATTCCATACTCTGTCCGGCGGTAAACCGCAGGCTGACGCAGTAGAAGATTACAGCGACAGCGAAGACTAAAGACGATGGGGCCTGCGGGCCCCATTTTCATTCCAGACTACGATGCAGTTGTAACAGCAGGCGGTCCATGCTGCGATAGCCCAGCGCTTCGCTGAGGTGGCGCCTGTCGAGCTCAGCATCTCCCGCCAAATCCGCCAGCGTGCGCGCCACTTTCAAGATGCGCTGCCAGGCGCGAACCGATAACCCCAGCGCGTTTAATGTCGCCTCCAAAAACTCGGCGTCTGCCGCCTGCAGAACGCAATCCCGTTCCACTTCGCGGTTGCTCAGCAGCGCGTTGACTTTACCGGCGCGTTCAAGTTGCCGGGCGCGTGCCAGCAGCACTCTTTTCCGCACTTGTTCGCTGCTTTCTCCGTGTGTTTTCCGATGACTGAGTGTTCCCGGCGGCAACAGCGGCACTTCGATAGACAGATCGAAACGGTCGAGAAAAGGCCCTGACAGCCGGGCCAGATAGCGCAACACCTGCTGCGGTGAGGCGCGATTGTGCAGCCCCTGATAGTGCCCCGTCGGGCTGGGGTTCATTGCCGCGATCAGCTGCACTCTGGCGGGGAAACAGACCTTGGCGTTGGCGCGTGAAATCACGATCTCGCCGGATTCCAACGGCTCACGCAGCGCATCCAGTACCTTACGCTCGAATTCCGGCAGTTCATCCAGAAACAGCACGCCGTTATGCGCCATCGAGATCTCGCCCGGTCGCGGCAGTGAGCCGCCGCCGACCAATGCCGCCATCGAGGCGCTGTGGTGCGGTGCGCGAAACGGCCTCTGGCGCCATGGTAGGGCTGCGGGAATGTGATGCTGCAAGCTGGCGACCGCCAGACTTTCCAGCGCCTCAGGCTCCGTGAGCGGTGGCAGTAGGCTCGTGAGGCGGCTGGCCAGCATGGTTTTACCGGTGCCCGGCGGCCCAATCAGCAATAGGTTATGCCCGCCGGCGGCGGCGATCTCCAGTGCCCGCTTGGCCTGCTCCTGGCCGATGATATCGCGCAGATCGGCGCTGTCGCAGGCGGTGTCCGCAGCGGGAGGCGTGGCCGCCACCGGCAGTTCGCCCTGGCCGAGCAGAAAGGCGCAGACTTCCAACAGGTGCCGGGCGGTATGGGAGTGCGACTGCGCGATCAGGCCGACTTCGGCGGCGTTGTCCGTTGAGAGGATCAGTTGCCGCCCGGCATCAGCCGCCGCCAGCGCCGCCGGGATCGCCCCCCTGACCGCGCGCAGTGAGCCGGACAGCGCGAGCTCGCCAAGAAACTCGTAGCGCGCCAACGGTGCGAGGGGCAATTGCTCGGAGGCGGCGAGGATCGCCAGTGCTATCGGCAGATCGTAACGCCCGCCTTCTTTCGGCAGATCGGCGGGCGCCAAATTGACGGTGATGCGCCGGGCGGGAAAGGTGAAACCGTTATTGATCAGGGCGCTGCGCACCCGATCGCGCGCCTCTTTTACCGTGGTTTCCGGCAGGCCGACCAGCGTCAGGCCGGGCAGGCCATTGCTGATATGCACCTCCACCGTCACGGAAGGGGCCTGAACGCCGATGATGGCGCGGCTATAGATTACCGCCAGTGACATATCGCTCTCCTTGCTAAGGGCGACATGATGCGTGATTTATCTGGGCATTGCGCGGTGTTATTGGTGATTTTTCGATACATTTAGCAGAGTAATCGCTGATTTTCATCGAAATAAATGAGGTTGTGCGAGCCGCCTCGCAACCTGCGGCAATACCCATTAACAATTCGCTGAAGGCTGCAACATATTAGCGGCCCATACGCATTGCAACCATAGGGTTAACGGGTGTATTTAACAATTGATTAAAAGAAAAATCACTTCTTTAACAAACCCCGACCGCCGCCGCATTCTGCCCGGCAGCCGCTAAACCTCCTGACTTCGTACTCTACGGTAGGGATAACACTATGTTTGGTTGGACCCCGCTGCAACGCAACGCGGCAATCGCCAGCTTTTCAAGCTGGACGCTCGACGCTTTCGATTTTTTCGTGCTGGTATTCTTACTCAGTGACATCGCGCAATCCTTTCACGTCGGTCTGGAACAGGTGACGTTGGCGATTTTGCTCACGCTGGCGGTGCGCCCGATTGGCGCGCTGATCTTCGGGCGTGCGGCGGAAAAATATGGCCGCAAGCCGATCCTGATGCTGAATATCGTCTTCTTCTCGGTGTTTGAGCTGCTCTCCGCCGCCGCGCCCTCGCTGACGGTCTTCTTGCTGTTGCGGGTGTTGTACGGCGTTGCGATGGGCGGCATCTGGGGCGTGGCGTCGTCGTTGGCGATGGAAACCATACCGGACCGCTCGCGCGGCCTGATGTCGGGCATTTTCCAGGCCGGCTATCCGTTCGGTTATCTGCTGGCGGCGGTGGTGTACGGCCTGCTGTTCGAAACGGTCGGCTGGCGCGGCATGTTTGTTATCGGCGCGGCGCCGATCCTGCTGCTGCCATTTATTTATTATTGCGTGCAGGAGTCGCCGGTGTGGCTGGCGGCGCGTGAACGCAAGGAAAGCTCTGCCTTGCTGCCGGTGTTGAAGAGCCACTGGAAGCTGTGCTGCTATTTGGTGCTACTGATGGCGGCGTTCAATTTCTTCTCCCACGGCACGCAGGATCTGTATCCGGTGTTTCTGAAAGTTCAGCATGGTTTCGATCCAAAAACCGTTAGTATCATCGCCATTAGCTACAATATCGCGTCAATTATTGGCGGTGTTTTCTTCGGTTCGTTGTCGGAAAAGATCGGCCGCAAAAAAGCGATCATCATCGCCGCGCTGCTGGCGCTGCCGGTGATCCCGCTGTGGGCATTTTCCAGCGGTTCGCTGATGTTGGGGATCGGCGCTTTCCTGATGCAGTTCATGGTGCAGGGCGCCTGGGGCGTGGTGCCGACCTACCTGACTGAGCTGGTGCCGGCCAACACCCGCGCGGTGCTGCCGGGGTTCGTGTACCAGTTGGGTAACCTGATCGCTTCGGTCAACGCCACGCTGCAGGCGACCATCGCCGAACATCATGGGCATAATTACGGCCTGGCGATGGCGATCGTCGCCGGTACGGTGGCGCTGGCGATCGCCCTGTTGGTGTTCTTCGGCAAGGATACGCGCGGCAAGGCGATCACAGACGCGGTGAGAAATCCGGGCGTGCGCGCCAACGTGTGAAATCCGGGCGATTCGCGTGAGGTATGACCAGATTGCGCCGAATAATAACGCAAAAAAAGTGTTGTCATGCCGCGCGCGACTATGGTACCTCTGTAAGCATTAGTTCTGAATGAGCACAGTGAACAAACCCATTATGAAAGCCTTTGCCCAAGTGATTAGCCTAGTCGTGATTAGCGTGGTGGTGATTATTATCCCACCGTGCGGGGCTGCACTTGGACGAAGAAAGGCTTAGCAAACAAGCCGGAATCGCAAGAGAACCCCCGCACCGTCAGGTCCGGGGGTTTTTTATTGGCAAGAGAAAAGTGGAGCAAGGGGCAGAGCATGAAAAACAGAACAAAATCCTGCGGTTTTCGAAGTAAGGCGGGGAAATAACTATGAATGGCGCTCAGTGGGTAGTTCAAGCGTTGCGTGCGCAGGGTGTGGATACCGTATTCGGCTATCCGGGCGGGGCAATCATGCCGGTGTACGATGCGTTGTACGACGGCGGTGTGGAACACCTGCTGTGCCGCCATGAACAGGGCGCCGCGATGGCCGCCATCGGCTACGCCCGCGCCACCGGCAAAGTCGGCGTTTGCATCGCCACTTCCGGCCCCGGCGCCACCAACCTGATCACCGGCCTGGCTGATGCGCTGCTCGATTCCGTTCCCGTTGTCGCCATCACCGGTCAGGTGGGTTCCGCGCTGATCGGCACCGATGCCTTTCAGGAGATCGATGTTCTCGGCCTGTCTCTGGCCTGCACCAAGCACAGCTTCCTGGTGGAATCGCTGGACGCGCTGCCGGGCATTATGGCGGAAGCCTTCGCCATCGCCGCCGGCGGCCGTCCTGGCCCGGTGCTGATCGATATCCCGAAAGACATCCAGCTGGCGCAGGGCGACTTGCACCCGCATCTGATGCCGGTCGATGAAGCGCCGGCATTCCCGGCGGCGGCGTTGGCGGAGGCGGCCGAGCTGCTGGCGCAGGCGCACAAACCGATGCTGTACGTCGGCGGCGGCGTGGGCATGGCGCAGGCGGTGCCGGCGTTGCGCGAGTTCATCGCCGTGACCCGCATGCCGAACGTCGCCACCCTGAAGGGGCTGGGCGCGCCGGATGCGCAAGATCCGCTGTACCTCGGCATGTTGGGCATGCACGGCACCAAGGCTGCCAACCTGGCGGTGCAGGAGTGCGATCTGCTGATTGCCGTCGGCGCGCGTTTCGATGACCGCGTGACCGGCAAACTGAACGCCTTCGCGCCGCACGCCAAAGTGATCCACATGGATATCGACCCGGCGGAAATGAGCAAGCTGCGCCAGGCGCATGTGGCCCTGCAGGGCGATCTGAAAGCGTTGCTGCCGGCGTTGCAGCGCCCGCTGAACATCGCCCCTTGGCAGCAGCAGGTGACGGCGCTGAAAGCCGACCACGCCTGCCGCTACGATCACCCCGGCCAGCCGATCTACGCGCCGCTGTTCTTGCGCCAGCTGTCCGCCCGCAAGCCGGCCAACAGCGTAGTGACCACCGACGTGGGCCAGCACCAGATGTGGAGCGCGCAGCACATGACGTTCGAACGCCCGGAGAATTTCATCACCTCCAGCGGCCTCGGCACCATGGGGTTCGGCGTGCCGGCGGCAGTAGGCGCCCAGATCGCGCGCCCGCAAGATACGGTGATCTGCGTCTCGGGCGATGGCTCCTTCATGATGAACGTGCAGGAACTGGGCACCATCAAGCGCAAACAGCTGCCGCTGAAGATCGTGCTGCTGGACAACCAGCGCCTCGGAATGGTACGCCAATGGCAGCAGCTGTTCTTCGACGGCCGCTACAGCGAAACCAACCTGTCCGATAACCCCGACTTCCTGATGCTGGCCGCCGCCTTCGGCATTCCCGGCCAGTGCATCAGCCGCAAGGATCAGGTGGAGGGCGCGCTCGAGGCGCTGTTCAACACCGAAGGCCCTTATCTGCTGCAGGTCTCTATCGACGAACTCGAAAACGTCTGGCCGCTGGTGCCGCCGGGCGCCGGCAACGAAACCATGTTGGAGGAAATATCATGATGCAGCATCAACTCTCGATCCAGGCGCGTTTTCGCCCCGAAATGTTAGAGCGCGTATTGCGGGTCGTGCGTCATCGCGGCTTTCAGGTTTGTGCTATGAATATGGTTTCCCCGGCCAACGCCGACAGCATCAATATCGAATTGACCGTTGCCAGCCCGCGTCCGGTTGCCCTGTTGTCATCTCAATTAAGTAAACTGATGGACGTCTCCTGCGTCGAGATCCAGCAGCCAACATCACAACAAATACGCGCCTGAGGCGCCGAGAAGGATAAATAACAATGACAAAGAAAGCCGATTACATTTGGTTCAATGGTGAGATGGTTCCCTGGGCCGAGGCCAAAGTGCACGTGATGTCGCACGCGCTGCATTACGGCACGTCGGTATTTGAGGGGGTGCGCTGCTACGACTCGCACTTGGGGCCGGTAGTGTTCCGTCATCGCGAGCATATGCAGCGCCTGCACGATTCGGCGAAAATCTACCGCATGCCGGTTTCGCAAAGCGTTGACGAACTGATGGAAGCCTGCCGCGCCACGTTGCGCAAGAACAACCTGGTCAGCGCGTACATCCGCCCGCTGGTGTTCGTCGGCGATGTCGGCATGGGCGTCAACCCGCCGGCCGGTTACAAAACGGACGTGATTATCGCGGCGTTTCCTTGGGGCGCTTATCTGGGTGAAGAAGCGCTGGATCAAGGCATCGACGCGATGGTCTCCTCCTGGCACCGCGTCGCACCTAACACCATCCCCACCGCGGCCAAGGCTGGCGGCAACTATCTTTCCTCTCTGCTGGTGGGCAGCGAAGCGCGTCGCCACGGCTATCAGGAAGGCATTGCGCTCGACGTGCACGGCTACATTTCCGAAGGGGCGGGCGAGAACCTGTTTGAAGTGAAAGACGGCGTGATTTACACCCCGCCGTTCACCTCTTCGGCGCTGCCGGGCATCACCCGCGACGCGATCATCAAGCTGGCGAAAGACATGGGCTTCGAAGTGCGTGAGCAGGTGCTGTCGCGCGAATCGCTGTACCTGGCCGACGAAGTGTTCATGTCCGGCACCGCGGCGGAAATCACGCCGGTGCGCAGCGTGGACGGCATTCAGGTCGGCATCGGCAAATGCGGCCCGGTGACCAAACAGATCCAGCAGGCGTTCTTCGGCCTGTTCAGCGGCAAGACAGAAGACAAATACGGCTGGCTGGATCCGGTAAATCCGTAACGACAAGACAGACAAGATAAGAATATCCAGGCGGTTCGTTCGCCGCCTGTCATAAATACATTTGGAGTGAAAAGAGCATGCCTAAGTACCGTTCCGCCACCACCACCCACGGCCGCAATATGGCGGGTGCCCGCGCATTGTGGCGCGCGACCGGGATGACCGACGCCGATTTCGGCAAGCCGATCATCGCCGTGGTCAACTCCTTTACCCAGTTCGTGCCGGGCCACGTGCATCTGCGCGATCTGGGCAAACTGGTCGCCGAACAGATCGAAGCCTCCGGCGGCGTGGCCAAAGAGTTCAACACCATCGCGGTGGATGACGGCATCGCCATGGGCCACGGCGGCATGCTCTATTCCCTGCCGTCGCGCGAACTGATCGCCGACTCGGTCGAATACATGGTGAACGCCCACTGCGCCGACGCGATGGTGTGCATCTCCAACTGCGACAAGATCACCCCGGGAATGCTGATGGCGGCGTTGCGCCTGAATATCCCGGTGATCTTCGTCTCCGGCGGCCCGATGGAAGCCGGCAAGACCAAACTCTCCAATCAGATCATCAAGCTGGATCTGGTGGACGCGATGATCCAGGGCGCGAACCCGAACGTCAGCGACGCCGACAGCGAGCAGATCGAGCGTTCCGCCTGCCCGACCTGCGGTTCCTGCTCCGGCATGTTTACCGCCAACTCGATGAACTGCCTGACCGAAGCGCTGGGCCTGTCGCAGCCGGGCAACGGCTCGCTGCTGGCCACTCACGCCGATCGCAAAGCGCTGTTCCTCAACGCCGGCAAGCGCATCGTCGAGTTGACCAAACGCTATTACGAGCAGGACGACGAGAGCGCGCTGCCGCGCAATATCGCCAACAAGGCGGCGTTTGAGAACGCCATGACGCTGGACATCGCCATGGGCGGCTCGACCAACACCGTGCTGCACCTGCTGGCTTCGGCGCAGGAAGGCGAGGTGGACTTCACCATGGAAGACATCGACCGCCTGTCGCGCAAAGTGCCGCACCTGTGCAAGGTGGCGCCGAGCACGCAGAAATACCATATGGAAGACGTGCACCGCGCCGGCGGCGTAATCGGCATCCTCGGCGAGCTGGATCGCGCCGGTTTGCTGAACCGCGAGGTGAACAACGTGCTGGGGCTGACCCTGCCGCAGACGCTGGAAGCCTACGACGTGATGCTGACCCGCGACGAAAGCGTCAAGAAAATGTACTCCGCCGGGCCGGCCGGTATTCGTACCACGCAGGCATTCTCTCAGGACTGCCGCTGGGATTCGCTGGACACCGACCGCAAGGAAGGCTGCATCCGCACCCGTGAGCACGCCTACAGTCAGGACGGCGGGTTGGCGGTGCTGTATGGCAACCTGGCGGAAAATGGCTGTATCGTCAAAACCGCCGGCGTAGACAAGGAAATCCTCACCTTCCGCGGCCCGGCCAAAGTGTATGAAAGCCAGGATGATGCGGTAGAAGCTATCCTCGGCGGCAAAGTGGTGGCGGGCGACGTGGTCGTTATCCGTTACGAAGGGCCGAAAGGCGGGCCGGGCATGCAGGAAATGCTTTACCCAACCACGTATCTGAAATCGATGGGGCTGGGCAAGGCGTGTGCGCTGATCACCGACGGACGTTTCTCCGGCGGCACCTCCGGGCTGTCCATCGGCCACGCCTCGCCGGAGGCGGCCAACGGCGGCCTGATCGCCCTGGTGCAGGACGGCGACATGATCGCGATCGACATTCCGCATCGCGGCATCCAGCTGGATGTCAGCGAGCAGGAGCTGGCGGCGCGGCATGAGGCGGAACTGGCGCGCGGCGATGCGGCCTGGACGCCGAAAAACCGTGAACGTCAGGTGTCCTTCGCGCTGCGCGCTTACGCCTCGTTGGCCACCAGCGCCGACAAAGGCGCGGTGCGCGACAAGAGCAAACTGGGGGGATAAGTAGTATGGCGGTCTCTCAACCCCTACCCAGCGCCCCCTGTGGCGCGGAATATCTGCGAGCGGTACTGCGCTCGCCGGTCTACGAGGTGGCGCAGGTCACCCCGTTGCAGGCCATGAGCAAAATCTCTTCGCGCCTCGGCAACACCATTTTGGTGAAGCGCGAAGATCGCCAGCCGGTGCACAGCTTCAAGCTGCGCGGGGCCTATGCGATGATCGCCGGGCTGGACGAAGAGCAGAAGGCGCGCGGCGTCGTAACGGCTTCGGCCGGCAACCACGCGCAGGGCGTCGCCTTCTCCGGTAAACGGCTGGGGATCAAAACGCTGATCGTGATGCCGGTGTCCACCGCGGACATCAAGGTGGATGCGGTGCGCGGTTTCGGCGGCGAAGTGCTGCTGCACGGCGCCAATTTCGACGAGGCGAAAGCGAAGGCGATCGAGCTTTCCCAACAGCAAGGAATGACCTTCGTGCCGCCGTTCGATCATCCGACGGTGATCGCCGGGCAGGGCACGCTGGCGATGGAGCTGCTGCAGCAAGACGCGCATCTGGATCGGGTCTTCGTGCCGGTCGGCGGCGGCGGCCTGGCTGCCGGGGTGGCGGTGCTGATCAAGCAGCTGATGCCGCAGATCAAAGTGATTGGCGTCGAAGCGGAAGACTCCGCCTGCCTGCGCGCGGCGCTGGATGCCGGCCATCCGGTGGATCTGGCGCGCGTCGGGCTGTTCGCTGAAGGCGTGGCGGTGAAGCGCATCGGAGACGAAACGTTCCGCCTATGCCGTGAGTATCTGGACGACGTGATCACCGTGGACAGCGACGCCATCTGCGCGGCGGTCAAAGATCTGTTCGAGGACGTGCGCGCCATTGCCGAACCTTCCGGCGCGCTGGCGCTGGCGGGGCTGAAAAAGTACGTGCAGCAGCACAACATTCAGGGCGAGCGTCTGGCGCACGTGCTGTCCGGCGCCAACCTCAACTTCCACGGGCTGCGCTACGTTTCCGAACGTTGCGAACTGGGCGAACAACGCGAAGCGCTGTTGGCGGTAACCATTCCGGAACAGCAGGGCAGCTTCCTCAAGTTCTGCCAACTGCTGGGCGGCCGCTCGGTGACCGAATTCAACTACCGCTACGCCGATGCCGACAACGCCTGCATTTTCGTCGGCGTGCGTCTGACGCGCGGCCACGCCGAACGGCGGGAGATCATCGACGAACTCAACGCCGACGGTTATCAGGTGGTGGATCTATCGGACGACGAGATGGCCAAGCTGCACGTGCGCTACATGGTGGGCGGGCGTCCGTCGAAGCCGCTGCGCGAACGGCTGTACAGCTTTGAGTTTCCGGAGTCGCCGGGCGCGCTGCTGAAGTTCCTGCAGACGCTGGGCACGCACTGGAACATTTCGCTGTTCCACTATCGCAGCCACGGTACCGACTTCGGCCGGGTGCTGGCGGCCTTCGAACTGGCGCAAACCGAGCCGGAATTCGAGCGGCACCTGCAGGCGTTGGGCTACGATTGCCACGACGAAACCGACAACCCGGCGTTCCGCTTCTTTTTGCAGGGGTGAGTCGGATTGATAAGCAACCGTGACGCGTTAGTCAGTTTATGGGTTGCATGGTTGTGATTTTGTCGTGCATTTTTATACTGCCAAGACTTCTGACGTATAGGGATGCACGACAATGAAAACCGCTTTTTCTACGCCGTTCGGTTCCCCCGAAGACGATTTGACCAACGCCGAGTTTGCCCGCCTGTTGGGCAATACCGGCGTACAAGAATTCTATCGCGATATTAATCTGCAAGCCTTGCAGGACTCGCTGGACTGCAGCCTCGCCTTTCATGGCGTGGGCATTATTTTTTCCGACGGGCAGAACTCATTTTTAGTCCGCCCGACGCAGCACACCGGTTACTCAAACGCTTCGCAGGTTACCCACGTGGTCATCAGCAAAACGGTGGCTCATACTTCACGCGTTGCCGCGACCAATACGCTGTCGGAAGCGTTGAGCAAACCCAGCGTCAGCAAAGAGTTGGCCTCGGCCGCGCTGTCGTGCGGAACGCTGCTGGTATCGGTATTTTTACTGGCGTCGGGCAGCGTCGCCGTGCCGTTTACCGGCGGCACCAGCTCGGCGGTGGCTTATCTGGGTTATGCCGGCATGGCTGCCAGCGCGTTGCAGTGCGGCAATGGGCTGTACCGCGTCAACAAGCTTTATGACGGGAAAGGCGATGAACTGGCTCAGCTCGACTCAGAACAGTGGTATATCGCTACCAGTACCGTGCTCGATGTGATCTCGCTGGCCAGTGCCGGGGCTGCCCTGAAGGAAGCGACGATGACCTACCGCGCCATGCGCCGCATTTCGGCGCGCAAGGCGACGGAATGGCTGAAAAGCATGCCCCGTAGCGAAAGGAAGCGGCTGACCGAAAACATCATTCGGGCGGAAAATCCGGGAATTTCCAATAACGTCTTGAAAGAGATGGTGAAGAACGGCTTATACCCGAAGCGCTACCCGACGGAAGCGATCCAAAACGGGCTGCGCCAGCAATTGCATTCGGCGCTCAATAACTCATTGACGTTCGTGGGCAGCGGCATCAGCGGCACCCTGTCTGCGCCGGTGAATGTGAAAACCACCGGGCAGTATTTTGTGGGCATTATGCAGAAATTGCCGCAGATGGTGAGGTAATGGCGGACTGGATGATTAAACGCCTGATCGCGCAGGGCCGGGAGATGGAACGCCAAATCGCGGCGCGCGATGGCGCGCTTTTCGCCGGTGTGGATGCGCAGCTCGAGCAGCATTTCCTGACGCCGGGCCAGCGGCTGTCGCCGCCGGGCGTCGGCAATGTCATGTTGCTGATGGTTTGCCTGACGCTGGGGCTGGCGGGCGTGATGGGCCTGGCCACGGACGTGGCGGCCGCCTGGAGCGGCAAGACTTCCGCCGCCGTTCTCATGGGCAGCGGCGCGATCGTGGCGGTGTGGATGACGTTGATCCTGTTCCAACTAGTGCAGGGGAAAAGCAGCGGGGTGGTATTGTTGCAATATTACCTTGGCATGCTCGGCCTGTTTTGCCTTGGCGCCGCGGCGGCGTGGGCGGCGGGGATGACCGGCATCGCCACTGTCGCCATGCTGCTGGGGGGCGTGGTTGGCGGTGCGCTATTCAGCAACCGGGCGGCGTTCTCTCTCTATGTCGCTTATTTTCGCACGCGTCGGCGCGTGTTGATCAAACGCCGTTGGCAGAGGGAAGATCTGCGCAACACCCGATAAACCGTCAGAACGGAAAAACTTATGACGCAACCCTTCTCCGGCTTTAGCCAGCAGGGTCTGAATTTCCTGCAGCAGGTGCGGATCGAGAACGATAAGGCGTGGTTCGACGGCAACCGCGACATCTACGATCGCGAGCTGCTGGCGCCGTTTCGCGCGCTGGTGGAGCAGCTGGCTCCCGGCATGCTGGCGATCGACCCGCAGTTCGAGACTCGCCCGGCGATCGGCAAAACGCTGTCGCGCATTCATCGCGATACGCGCTTTTCACATGACAAATCGCGCTACCGCAGCCGCATGTGGCTGACGTTCAAACGCCCGAGTAAAGACTGGAAAGACGCGCCGGTTTACTTTTTCGAACTGGGGCCGGACATGCTGCGCTATGGGCTCGGCTACTACAGCGCCAACAAGCCGACCATGGATCTGTTCCGCCATACGCTGAGGCAGCGGCCGCAGCCTTTCCTTGAGGCGGCCGCCTGCTGTCGGCCGCCGTTCGAGCTGGTGGGTGAGAGCTACAAGCGCCCGCTGGTGAAGGAACAGGCGGCGGAGATCGCCACCTGGTACAACCGCAAATCGTTCGCGGTGATGGTGACCGACAGCGAAGTGGAAAAGCTGCTCAGCGCCGATCTGGCGCCGCTGCTGGCCGGGGCATTTTTGCAGCTTGAGCCGCTCTACCACTGGCTGATGCAGGTAGAGACGATGAAGCAGGTCGATCCGGCGGATCTGTAAACCCCGCGTCAGCGGGGATGCAGCAAGCGCCAAAAGGCGTCGATCAGCGGATCGCTGAGGCGCTTTTTCTGAACGCAGACCCCCAGCTCGAACGGTTCGACCATCGAGATGTTATCCAGCTGCGAGATGCGGTTGCGTACCGGCTCCGGGCTGTTGTCCACCACTACGCTCGGGATCAGCGCGATGCCGCAGCCCAGAGCGACCATCGACACGATGGCTTCGTGGCCGCCGACGGTGGCGTAAATCAGCGGATTGCTGATGCGGTGGCGGCGGAACCACAGCTCGATGCGTTTTCGCGAAGGGCCGTGCTCCGGCAGGATGAACGGGATCTCGGCCCAGTCGGGCCTGTCGGCGAACGCCTGGCTGCGCACCGCGCAGGGCAGCGCCGGCGCGATCAGCACCAGCGGGATTTCGCCGATTTTGGTGAACGCCACGCTGGCGGGCAGCGTTTCCGGCCGGCCGGCGATGCCGAGATCGGCCTCGTTGGATTGCACTTTGTCGACCGCATCGGCGGCGTCGCCGGTGGTCAGCTTAATCTCCACCAGCGGGTGCTGCGCGCGGAAGCGATCGAGGATCGGCGGCAGGTGGCTGTACGCCGCGGTCACCGAGCAGAACAGCCGCAGTTCGCCGCTCAGCGAAGGGCCGTGCTGGCCGAGCGAGTGCTTCAGCTGCTGATATTGCAGCAGCGTTTGCTGGGCGAATTCTTTCAGCTGTTCGCCGGCGTCGGTCAGCTGCACGGTGCGGTTATCGCGCAGGAACAGCGGCTGCCCGAGGATCTCTTCCAGCCGCTGGATCTGGCGGGAGAGCGTCGACGGGCTGACGTGCATCGCCTTGGCGGTGCGCCCGAAGTGATGGCTTTCGGCCAGATGCAGGAACAGCTTTAAATCACGTAAATCCATATCGATACGCTCGCAGTGAGAGTGTTGCAAAAATTGCAATATCACGTTCTCAATATATCAATTTAAGCAACGCATTTCCTGTTATACATTGAGTTTAACGAATCTCCGCACAGACAGGGCGGGGAATGAAAATAACAATGCAAGACAACATCAAACCGGAGTACCACCATGGCTAACTATTTCAACACATTGAACCTGCGTCAGCAGTTGGCGCAATTGGGTAAATGCCGCTTTATGGCGCGCGACGAATTTGCTGACGAAGCCGGCTACCTGAAAGGTAAAAAAGTGGTGATTGTCGGCTGTGGCGCCCAGGGCCTGAACCAGGGGCTGAACATGCGCGATTCCGGTCTGGACGTCGCCTATGCCCTGCGCAAAGAAGCGATCGACGAGAAGCGCGCTTCCTGGCGCAAGGCGACCGAAAACGGCTTCAAGGTCGGCACCTACGAAGACCTGATCCCGCAGGCGGATCTGGTGGTCAACCTGACGCCCGACAAGCAGCACTCTTCCGTGGTGCGTGCGGTGCAGCCGCTGATGAAAGACGGCGCGGCGCTGGGTTACTCCCACGGCTTCAACATCGTTGAAGTGGGTGAGCAGGTGCGTAAAGACATCACCGTGGTGATGGTCGCGCCGAAATGCCCGGGCACCGAAGTGCGCGAAGAGTACAAGCGCGGCTTCGGCGTGCCGACCCTGATTGCGGTTCACCCGGAAAACGATCCGAAAGGCGAAGGCATGGCGATCGCCAAGGCCTGGGCGGCGGCGACCGGTGGCCACCGCGCCGGCGTGCTGGAGTCCTCCTTCGTCGCCGAAGTGAAATCCGACCTGATGGGCGAGCAGACCATTCTGTGCGGCATGCTGCAGGCGGGTTCGCTGCTGTGCTTCGACAAGCTGGTTGCTGAGGGCACCGATCCGGCTTACGCCGAGAAACTGATTCAGTTCGGCTGGGAAACCATCACCGAAGCGCTGAAGCAGGGCGGCATCACCCTGATGATGGATCGCCTGTCCAACCCGGCCAAGCTGCGTGCCTATGCGCTGTCCGAACAGCTGAAAACCATCATGGCGCCGCTGTTCCAGAAGCACATGGACGACATCATCTCCGGCGCTTTCTCCAGCGGCATGATGGCCGACTGGGCGGAAGACGACGTGAAATTGCTGACCTGGCGCGAAGAGACCGGCAAAACCGCGTTCGAGAATGCGCCGCAGTTTGAAGGCAAAATCAGCGAGCAAGAGTACTTCGATCACGGCGTGCTGATGGTGGCAATGGTGAAAGCGGGCGTTGAGCTGGCGTTCGAAACCATGGTCGATGCCGGCATCATCGAAGAGTCGGCTTACTACGAATCGCTGCACGAGCTGCCGCTGATCGCCAACACCATTGCGCGTAAGCGTCTGTATGAAATGAACGTGGTTATCTCCGATACCGCAGAGTACGGCAACTACCTGTTCGCCAACGCGGCGGTGCCGTTGCTGAAGGACTTCATGACCACCCTGCAGGCGGGCGATTTGGGTAAAGCCGTGGCGGGTACGGCGGTGGACAACGCGCAGCTGCGTGACGTGAACGAAGCGGTACGCAGCCACCCTATCGAAACCGTCGGCCGCAAACTGCGTGGCTACATGACCGACATGAAACGCATCGCCGTTGCGGGCTGATTTCCCGCAAGGCAAAGCACACAGAGCCGGCAGCGATGCCGGCTTTTTTATGCCTACGGTGGCGTGATCAATTGCCGTTCGAGGCAGCGCCGGATCGCGTGTTTGGCGTTGGCGACCCCCAGCTTACGCACCGCATTGCCGATGTGAAACTTCACCGTGCCGGTTTTTATCCCCAGGATCAGCGCGATCTCATGGTAGGTTTTGCCCTGGCTGGCCCAGTAGAGGATTTCCCCTTCGCGCGGCGAGAGCCGGTCTGTCCGGCTTGCCTCGGCGCTGGCCAAGGCCAGAGCGTGCTGGTGGGTATCGACCAATACCATCTGCAGGCTGGCCCTCTCGTCTTCCATCAGCTGCCGCAGTTCGGCGTCATCGGCTGCCGTGGCGCTGATCGACAAGATCGCCAGGTTGTTGTCGTGATCGTGCAAAACAAAGCTGCAGCCGTGCACGATGTCGTACTCCCGCGCCTGGCTGAAGATCTTCCGGTAATGCCGATCCTCGGTGGTGACGGGGGTGTCGTGCCACATAAAGGGCGCGCAGCGACTATGGGCGGCGCGCACGACGGGATCGATGCGCTGATAGCGATTGGCGCTGTAGATGTCCAGCCATTCTTGCGGGTAGCTCGAGACCAGCAGATGGCGATCGGGAAGGTGTTTGTTGAAGGTCAAATAAGCGTATTTGAATTGCCTGAAGGCGTGCAGTCGGCCGTCAAGATGCAGTCTTGCGGCGACGGCGTTGGCGAATGTGACGGTCATTGGTAACCTCCCTGTCGTTCGCGGCTCAGCCCGACCTGCACCAAAGTCCAGCTAGTCAGTGCGGCGGATTGAAATTTATACTCGGCTAATAAATTCAAAAAGGCAGCAATGCCAAGACCCGAGCTTAGCAGCTCTGGGCGGAAATAAGCCAACGCCAGGGAAATTCTTTCAATCATCCTCTCATCAATGCTTCTGGGATCTATTGTGCGGGCGGCGAGGCTACCTCGCCGCCGCCTTATTGGCTATGCGGGCATCGCCGCTGCGGGAATGATGGCGCCGCGGTGTTGGATCACCGTTGCGGCGAGCAGGTGGCCGCGCTGCGCCGCCTGTTGGGCGCTGCCGCCGTTCAGGCGTTCCGCCAGATAACCGGCGCTGAAAGAGTCGCCCGCCGCGGTGGTATCCACCACGCGCTCCGGCGGCAGCGCGATCGCCGGCACCTCAAGCCGCTCTCCCTCCACGCTGAGCACCAGACAGGCATCCGCGCCGCGTTTGATAACGATCTCACCGACGCCGAGCGCCTGCGTGCGCGCCACCACCTGTTCAACCGGCTGCGCTCCCCACAGCGACTCTTCGTCATCCAGCGTCAGGAAGGCGATGTCGGTGCAGGCCAGCACCTCACGGTAGGCCTGCTGCGTTTCCTCACGGCTGTGCCACAGGCGCGGGCGATAGTTATTGTCGAAGATAACCTGGCCGCCGTTGGCGCGGCAGCGGCGCAACAGCGCCAGCAGCTTCGTGCGGTCGGCAGGCGCGAGGATCGCCAGGCTAATGCCGCTGAGGTACAGGTAATCGAACTGCGCCAGCTGGGCGCACAGTACCTCGGCCTGGGGGCCCGCCAGCCAATACCGGGCGGCGGCGTCGTTGCGCCAGTAGTAGAAGGTGCGTTCGCCGGCGGCGTCGGTTTCGATCACGTACAGGCCCGGCAGTTTGTTTTCCAACCGCTGAATCAGCCCGGTCTCGATCTTCTCCTGCCGCCAGGCCTGCAGCATCTCGTCGCTGAAGCTGTCGGTGCCGAGCGCGGTGACGTAATGCACCTGCAGCGTCTGTTCCGGCATTTGGCGGGCGAGGTAGACGGCGGTGTTGAGGGTATCGCCGCCAAAGCCGCGCGTCAGCTGTGCGCCCTGCTGCGACAGTTCGATCATGCATTCGCCGATCACGGCGAGATTTCGGATAGTCATCGTCAATAAGCCCTGGCTAAAGAAGAAGCAACAACCGCCAGTCTCCACGCAAGGCGGTGAGGGAGTCAATAAATTAAAACGGTGTTTTGATTTTTTTATGATCGCGATCGGCCCATGCCAAAACAGGGTGAAGAAGAAACCGTGCGGCAATTCGTGCTTAAAGTTTTGCGCGGCGCGGCCGATAAGCTGGGTAAAGAAACAGCGGCAGCGCTCTCACTTCCCCGCCACGGCGATAGTACCGATGATAACCAACCTGATCTCGGGTCTGCTGGCGCCCTGTTTTGCCCTCTATGCCTGCGCCAAATCGCGGCGCTACTGGCGGCAATGCCGGCGCTTGTATACCTTCCAGCCGATTTATCGCACCAGCGGCGCGCTGCTGGCGGTGGAACTGCTGACGGCGGTATATCACCCGAATGAACCGGACAAACGGCAATCCCCGGAACAGTATTTTTCCTCGCTCGGCGTCGCCCAGCGTTTGCGGGTGATCCAGGAACAGCTGGCGCTGTTGCAGCGCTGGCAGGCATTGTTCATTCGCCACGCGGTGATGGTGTCGGTCAATATCGACGGCATGGCGCTGCAAGCGTTGCAGCGCCATAGCGAGCTGCAGCGGCAGATCGCCGAGATGCCCTATCTGCGCTTCGAACTGGTGGAGCACGCCGAAACAGCGTCAAACCGCCCGTTGCACCAGATGGTCGGCGGCGAACGGCTGTGGCTGGACGATTTCGGCAGCGGGCTGGCCAACTTCTCCGCCGTCGGCGCCTGGCGCTATCAATACATCAAGGTAGCGCGCGAATTGTTCACCTTGCTTAAACAGTCTGAAGAGGGCGTGCAGCTGCTCGGCACCCTGATCAAGATGATGAACCAGCACAGCGACGGGGTGATCGTCGAAGGCGTGGAAACCGAGCAGGAGTGGCGGCTGGTACAGCGTTCCGGCGCGTTGGCCGCGCAGGGTTACTATCTTTCCCGCCCGGCATGCTTTGAAACTTTACACAGCGTACCGACGCTGTTCGCCGCGCCCGGCGCGCCGGCGTGAACTCCGGCCTATCCTCAGCTAATCTTAAACGGGGCTGCTCATTCCTTTTCCTTTCATTCGGCAGCCCGGTTTATGTGCTGAGGGAGCCCTATGACAAGAACAGGAAAGGTTTTCAGCTGGCTGGGCGGCATTGTGCTGCTGGCGGTCGCCGCGCTGGCGATCTTCATCGCTACCTTCGACTGGAATCGACTCAAGCCCACCATCAACGACAAAGTGTCGGCCGAACTGCGGCGGCCGTTCGCTATCCGCGGCGATCTGGGCGTCGACTGGTCGCGTAACCGGGATGAGGGCGGCTGGCGCGCCTGGGTGCCCTGGCCGCATATTCACGCCGAAGACGTGTGGCTGGGTAACCCGAAAAACATGCCCGGCGACAGCATGGTGACGCTGCAGCGCGTCGACGCCAGCATCGCACCGCTGGCGTTGCTGAAGAAAGAACTGCTGATCCCGCGCATTTGGCTCAAGCAGCCGAATGCGTCGTTGCAACGCCTGGCCAACGGCGACAACAACTGGACGTTTGACCTGGCCGCTGGCCAGGATCCGCAGCAACCGCCTTCCGACTGGTCGTTCACCGTTCACGACATCGTGTTCGACAAGGGGCAGATCGCCTTTAAAGACGCCACGCTGAAGGCGGACTTCCGCGCCGTCATCGATCCGCTCGGCAAACCGCTGCCGTTCAGTGAAGTGACCGGCAAACAGAGCAGCGGCAAGGCCGCCACTCCTGACTACGTCTTCGGTTGGCAGGTCAAGGGCAAATACAACGGCGAACCGCTGAGCGGCAGCGGCAAGATCGGCGGCATGCTGTCACTGCAGAGCGCCGATCTGCCGTTCCCGCTGCAGGCCGACGTGCGTTCCGGCAGCACCCGGGTTGCGGTGGCGGGCACCTTGACCGATCCGCTGAACCTCGGCGGCCTGGACGTGCAGCTGAAATTTTCCGGCGAAAGCCTGGGTGACCTCTATGGCCTGACCGGCGTGCTGCTGCCGAACACGCCGCCGTATGCGACCGATGGCCATCTGATAGCCCGCCTGCATCAGCCGGGCGGCGCCGTGTTCGAATATCAGAAGTTCGACGGCAAAATCGGCGACAGCGACATTCATGGCGACTTGAAATACGTTGCCGGTAAGCCGCGGCCGACGCTGAGCGGTGCGGTGAGCTCCCGGCAGCTGAGGTTGGCGGATCTGGCGCCGTTGATCGGCGCGGATTCCAACGCTGCCAAAGCCGGGCGCGGCGAGAAGAGCCGCCAACCGGCGGATAAGGTGCTGCCGGTCGCGCAGTTCGATACGCAAAGCTGGCGCAAGATGGATGCGGACGTGAAGTTTGCCGCCGCGCGCATCGAACGCGGCAGCGATTTACCGCTGAGCGATCTGGCCACGCACCTGAAGCTGAACAATGGCGAGTTGCGTCTGGATCCGCTGCGCTTCGGCATGGCGGGCGGCAGCCTGAACGCCGTGGTGCGCCTCGACGGCGGCAAAAAGCCGATGCGCGGGCAGGTGGATATGCATGCGCGCAAACTCCAGCTCAAACAGCTGTTGCCGAACGTGGCGGCGATGAAGCGCAGCCTCGGGCAGATGAACGGCGACGCCAGGCTGACGGGCAGCGGCAATTCGGTGGCCGAGCTGCTGGCGACCAGCAACGGCGACCTGCGCCTGCTGATCAATAACGGGGTGATCAGCCGTAGCCTGATGGAGATCCTCGGCCTGAACGTCGGCAACTATCTGGTGGCGCAGCTGTTCGGCGACGACGTGGTGGGCATCAACTGCGCCGCGGCGGACGTCGGCATCCGCAGCGGCGTCGCCGCGCCGCGGCTGTTCGTGTTCGACACCGAGAACGCGGTGATCAACATCACCGGCAACACCAACCTCGCCACCGAACGGCTGGATTTGTCCATCGATCCGGAAAGCAAGGGGATGCGCGTGCTGACCCTGCGCTCGCCGCTGTACGTGAAAGGCACCTTCAAGCACCCCGACGCCGGGGTGAAAGCCGGGCCGCTGATCGCGCGCGGCGCGGCGGCGGTGGCGTTGGGGGCGGTGCTGACGCCGGCGGCGGCGCTGCTGGCGCTGGTCTCGCCCAGTGAAGGCGGCGAGGAAAACCAGTGCGGGCAGATCCTGCGGGAGATGAAAGGCAAAAAATAGTCAGGCGTGCGGCGGCGGCGTGAGCAGCCGGCAGTCGTGATCCTGGATCTCTTCCGCCGAGGCCAGGGTAAACGGCAGCAGGCTGCGCTCGGTCGCCAGCAGCAGGAAATCGCCGTCCGGCAGCGCGGTCATCGCCAGGCCGAAGCTGCCCATGCGCCCTTCGGCGCGCGGCAGGCCGGAAGCCAACAGGCGGAAGGCGCCCTGTTGTTCCAGTTCGGCGGGGGTCACCCGCCGCCCCAGATAGTCATGCCCCAACAGGCCGCCGGGCAGCGGTTGCCATTGATCGATAAAATCGGGGCCGATCTGCGCCAGCCGCTGTTTTACCGCCGGCAGCAGGCAGGAGATATGAATGTGCAGCTGGTTTTGCGTGCGGCCATATTCCGAGTTGATCGCCAGTGAAATATCGCCATCGTCGATCGGTTTGCCATAGCGTTCCGCCATCACGTGGCGCGCGCGCCAGGCCTGGGCGAAGAAATTCGGCGTGGTGGCGTCCAGCACTGCCGGGCTTTCTATCCCGGTGATTTTGGCGCTGGGCATCAGCAGGTATTGCAGCGGCCCGTTGCGATCTTTAAACACCACGAAGCCGGCCGGCACATCTACCTGCGCGCAGGGCGCCGGGTTGTCATGCGCTTGCTGATTGGGCAGACATTGCTGGCTGACGATGCGCCACAGCGCATCGGGATGATCAGGCTTCAACCCGTAATAGAGCGCGATGGCGAGAGCCGCCAGCAGCGCAACGCAGACAAATACCCCACGACGCAGAGACATCGGCCGATCCTGTTACCGAGAGAAACATCCAGCATAGCCCGGTTTTATGACAGTAAACGAACAACGCGTGCGGCCCCCGCAGTGAGGGGGCCGCAGGGGATCACAGCGACCGGTGGCGGGTTTCTTTCATCAACAGCAGGGCCAGCAGCGTCAACCCGGCCATCGCCGCCAGGTACATGCCGACGTAGAACAGCCCGTAGTGGGCCGCCAGCCAGGTGGCGATATAAGGCGCCACGGACGCGCCGAGGATCGACGCGACGTTGTAGGAGAACGATGCGCCGGTATAGCGCACTTCGGTCGGGAACAGCTCCGGCAGCAGCGCGCCCATCGGGCCAAAGGTCAGCCCCATGATGCTCAGGCCGCACAGCAGGAAGCCCATCACCAGCGCCTGATTGCCGGAACCCAGCAGGGGCGGGAACAGGAACGCGAAGCCGATCATCAGCAGGGTAATGGCGATCATGGTCTTGCGGCGGCCGAACGCATCCGCCAGCAGGCCGGCGATCGGCACCATCACGCCGAAGCCGATCACCGCCACCATCAGCATCCACAGGAAGCTGTTGCGGGAGTAGCCGAGGCCCAGCGGCTGCGGCGCGGTGCCGTAGGTCATCGAATACACCGTCATCAGATAAAACAGCGTGTAGGTCGCCAGCATGATGAAGGTGCCGAGGATGGTGGCTTTCAGATGCTTGCTCAGCAGCGTGCCGAGCGGCACTTTCACCTGTTTGCCGGCCTTGGCCACTTTGGCGAACACCGGCGTTTCATGCAGCGATACCCGAACGTACAGGCCGATCAGCACCAGCGCCGCGGAGAGGATGAACGGCACGCGCCAGCCCCATTCCATAAACTGCTGGTCGCTCAGCAGCCAGGAGAGCAGCAGGAAGGTGCCGTTGGCGAAGAAGAAGCCGATCGGCGCGCCCAACTGCGGGAAGGAGCCGTACAGCGCGCGCTTTTTGGCCGGCGCGTTCTCCGTCGCCAGCAGGGCGGCGCCGCCCCATTCGCCGCCCAGCCCCAGGCCCTGCCCAAAGCGCGCCAGCGCCAGCAGGATAGGGGCGAAGATGCCGATGGTTTCATAGCTTGGCAGCAGGCCGATCAGCACGGTGGAAATCCCCATGGTCAGCAGCGAGGCGACCAGCGTGACCTTGCGCCCTACCCGATCGCCGAAGTGGCCGAACAGCGCAGAGCCGATAGGGCGCGCGACAAAGGCGACGGCGAAGGTGGCCAGCGACTGCAGCGTCGCGGTGGTCGGGTCGCCCTGCGGGAAGAAGATGTGCGGGAACACGATCACCGCGGCGGTGGCGTAGATGTAGAAGTCGAAGAACTCGATGGCGGTGCCGACCAGCGAGGCGACGATGACTTTCCCGCGGGAGTTCACCGGTGTGGACGCCTCGTCGGCGTCGAGTGGGGGTGCGATGGTGGCTTGCATAATATTTCTTATCGTTAGAGGGGGTAAAAATCCATCTTAGTGACAGCATGCGGCCTTTTCAACGCGGGAGCTTTGGGCAACGCCGCTCCTAACCGGTTAAAAAGACTAATGTTTTACCGGGCTTCTTTTCTGCAGCGTTAAACGTTGAGAAATGGAGTTCGCGCAGAGGGAATGGCTGTAAAAACGGCAAAGAAAAGTGACTGGGCAGTTTGTTATGCTGGTTTCCGGATGACGCACCGCGCGATTCAGATGTATTGACTGGTTTTTTGGCTGTTAACCAGATGAACGTGCCGGCGTGTGCGATAACACCGGCACGATTGCATGGCTTCAGCGCGCTGGCGGCTCGCGTTCCGGCAACGCTTTGTCGCCTTTGTAGTCGGCGGTGGCGATCCAGGCGGCGCAAAACAGCGTCAGACGAGCGAAGAAGTAGAAGAACGCCATCAGCCCGATCACCGATCCGAAGGCCGCGCCGGAAGGCGACTTCGCCACCTGCGGCAGCGTCATGGTCATCACGAACTTGATCACCTCAAAGCCGATGGCGGCGAGCAAGGTGCCGCGCAGCAGCGCTTTTTTCTTCGGTTTGTGGCGCGGCAGCATCCAGAAAATCCACAGGAACAGCAGATAGTTGGCGAAGATCGAGATCGACAGCGCGATCGTCGTCAGCGCCGGCCGCAGCCATTCGATGCCGTCCAGCCCCAGCGCGTTGACGATCGCCGCCTGCGCCGACCCAGCGACCGAGGTCAGCGACAGCGTGATAATCAGCGCGACCACCAGGCCGGTCAGCGAGATGAAGTCGCGGGTGTATTTGAAGTAGATTTTCTCCTGATCCTGCGGATTGCGCTCCCAGACATCGCGCGACTGCGCGCGGATCGCCTCGCGCAGATTGCCCATCCAGCTGATGCCGGAATAGAGCGCCAGCGCCAGGCCGGTCAACCCCACGGTGGTGCGCTGCTGAATGGCGGTATTGACGGTGTTCTTCAGCGTGCTGGCCAGCGTCGGATCGCTGATGCTGCCGACGATCCGGTTGATCAAGCGGGCCAGCAGATCCGGGTTGGAGGCCAGCACGAAGCCGGCGGCAGCGAACGATACCATCAGGATCGGGATCAGCGAGAGGAATGAAAAATAGGTGATGGCGGCGCCGAACTGGCTGCCCAGCCGATCGTTAAAGCGTTCGGCCGCGCGCAGCAGGTGCGCCACGCTCGGCCAGGCTTTGATACGTTCAATCAGACGTGAAAAACCACCGATGCGGCGGTCGAGGGTCTCATGGCCGGTCTTGATGGCGATAAGCGGCTTCGGCGGCGTGTCTTGTGCGGGCTGGTGGCGTTCCTGGTCTGGTCCTGTAGGCATTACTTCACGATTTCCTTAACGTTAAACGGCATGTTTCAGCGTTGATTATAGCCAAAGCCCCGCGGCGTTTTGAACGCCGGGGCGGCAAACGGTCATTTTCCGAGCTTAGCGCGTTAGCGCCCGGCATGAAATGCCGGGGAGGGGCAGATAGGTAAAATTCCTATGAAAACCCCGTGGCGCCTCGGTTTTTTTCACTTTCCTACCTCCAATTTTTATCTGTTTCGTCGGCGAGAAAGCGTTTACTCATGATGTGGCGTTGCGCTTTGCCGCTCGCCGCTCCGCTGCAGCCGTAGGGGCTGGAACGGTCTCATCCGTCATCAACAGAAAAACTGGAAGGTCTTATGAAATTGCTTAATCACCCCACCTGCCGCCCGTTTACCGAAGCGGGCAATCTGTCGCAGCTGTCCGCCTACTATGAAGAGGGGCGGCACATCATGTGGATGCTGCTGCGCGCCGCGCCGCGCCCCTGCTTCAACCAGGCGCTGATCGAAGACATCATGACGCTGGCGCAGGCGGCGAAGGAATCTTCGCTGCGGTTCGATTTCTGGGTCACCGGCTCGCTGGTGCCGAACATGTTCAACGTCGGCGGCGATCTGCAGTTCTTCGCCGACGCGATCAAAAACCGCAAGCGCGAGGCGATGATGGCCTACGCGCGCGCCTGCATCGACTGCGTGCATGCGGCGGCTCGCGGTTTCGACACCGGCGCGGTCAGCATTGCGATGGTCGAAGGCAGCGCGCTGGGGGGCGGCTTTGAAGCGGCGTTGGCGCACCATTTCGTGCTGGCGCAGAACAATGCGCGCATGGGGTTTCCGGAGATCGCGTTCAATCTGTTTCCCGGTATGGGCGGTTACTCGCTGGTGGCGCGCAAGGCGGGCATGCGCTTGGCCGAGGAGCTGATTTGGGGCGGCGAGTCGCATACCGCAGAGTGGTTCGAGAGCCGCGGGCTGGTGGATCAGCTGTTCCAGCCCGGCGACGCCTACATGGCGACGCGCACCTTCATCGATACCATCCGGCCGAAGCTCAACGGCATGCGCGCCATGCTGCGGGCGCGTCAGCGCGTGTTGCAGCTGACGCGTTCCGAGCTGATGGACATTACCGAAGATTGGGTGCACTCGGCCTTTACCATTGAGGAAAAAGACCGCGCCTACATCGAGCGGCTGGTGATGTTGCAGGATCGCCATACCCTGAACCTGCGTCGTGCCGGCTAACCTTAACGCGCCCGCCTCATGCGGAGGGTGAGCGCGGGCGATAGGACTGCAGCCAATGCTCCAGCTGTTCCGGGAGCATTGGCCGCGCAAACAGAAAGCCCTGTTTTTCGTCCACGCCGACCTCGTCGAGGAAGTGGTTTTCGCTCTCGGTCTCCACCCCTTCGGCGATCACCCGGAACGCCAACGCCTCCGCCGCCGCAACGATCGCGCGCACCAACGATTGCGATACTGGGTTGAAATTCACCCCACGCACGAAGCTTTTATCCAGCTTAATGGCGTCCAGAGGAATGCGCGCCAGCTGCGCCAGCGACGAATAGCCGGTGCCGAAGTCGTCGAGATGCACCTGCGCGCCCAGTTCGCGCAGCCGGGTGATCAACGCGCGTGCGCGGTTCTCGTCTTCAATCAGGCTGCTTTCGGTCAACTCGAAGTCCAGCAGACAGGGGGCCATGCGGTGACGGCGCAGCACCCCGAGCAGGTCGTTGACGATGCTGTCATCGGCCAGCTGACGGGCAGAGAGGTTGACCGCCACCCGCAGATTCAAGCCCTGTTCTTGCCACTGCGCCGCCTGCCCGGCGGCGGTCTGCAGCACCCATTGGCCGAGCGGGCCGATCAGGCCGGACTCCTCGGCGTAGGAAATGAACTGCAGCGGCGGGATCAGGCCGCGCTCCGGCGAATCCCAGCGCACCAGCGCTTCCACGCTGTGCACTTCACCGCTGCGCGCGTCGATTTTCGGCTGGTAATACAGCACCAGCTGATTTTGCTCCAGCCCTTTGCGCAGATTGGTGTCCAGCCACATGTATTCGGCGACGCGTTTATTCATCTCCGGCGAGAAGACGGTATAGGTGCGTTTGCCGTGCTCCTTGGCGACGTACATGGCGGTATCGGCGCTGCGGATCAGGCTGTCGAGATCGTTGCCGTGCTCCGGGCACAGCGCGATGCCGATCGAACAGCCGGTATACACCTCAATCAGGCCGATGCGGAAAGGGGTTTTCAGCCTGTCGATGATGCGCTGCGCCAGCGTTTGCAGGCGCTCGCGATCGGCTTGCGGTGCCAGCACCAGGAATTCGTCGCCGCCGAGGCGGGCGAGCACCTGGTCCGGGCCCAGGCAGCCGAGGATCGCCAGCGCGACCTCGACCAGCAGCCGATCGCCGAACATATGGCCGTAGGCGTCGTTGACCTTTTTGAAGTTGTCGAGATCGAGGTACACCAGGCCGAAACTCTCTTCGCCGCGCGTGGCGATGGCGTGATTGATCTTGTCCTGGATGGCGTTACGGTTCGGCAGGCCGGTGATGAGATCGGTGTTGGCCAGCACCCGCAGCCGCTCCTGCGCCCGGCGTTCTTCGGTGATGTCGGTACCGGAGCAGATCAGAAAGACTTCGTTTTTGCCGCTGCCGCTGTGCACGAACTTATTGCGGAACAGGAACAGCCGTTCGCCCTTGACCGTCTTTACCCAGCGTTCCACCTCATAGGACGAACCGTTGCGGAAGAAGCCGGCGATGTTGCGCCGCGAAGCGGCGGCTTCTTCCGGGCTCATAAACAGCTGGAAAACGTTTTTGCCGATCACCTCGTGTTCGTGCAGCCCGGTATACTCCTCGCTCAGCCGGTTGAAACGCTGAATGCGGCCGTGTTGATCGACGATCACGATCACCGAGTTGGCTTCGGACACCACCTGCTCGGCGAAGGAGAGGCCGTGCACCAGGTCGCGCGCCACAGATTGGGTGTCGCTGAAGGCGGAAGCGGTGCCCGCCCATTCGAGGTTGTTGACGCGGCGGCCGACCAGATGCAGATGCAGCGGTGCACCGGCTAGCGTAATGGTCAGCTCCAGGCTGGCGGTGACGCCGGTCAGGCGACGGATTTTCGCCGCTTCCATGGCACTGAGCGCCACCGCGACGTGGGCTTTGCCTTTAACGGCGGACAGCTCCAGGGCATTGCTGTCAAACGCCAGCCGCCAGTGGGGGCTTTGGGTGCCGAAGTGGGCGTTAAGAAGCTCAGGGCCTTGGTCTGCGGGCATGATGATTCCTCAAAAGAGCACGGGCGGCCGGTCAGCACAGCTCCGGGCAGCCTGTTGGCCCGAAAGCGATCGCCGTACGCATCTGTGCATCATATAACAGGTTTTCACAGGCGGGGCGGGTGATGGAAACTATTATATAAGCAATGATTAGTTTTGCGGTGTAAACGTCGCCCGGCGGCCGGTTGTCTTAAAGTGTAGGAGAACATCGGATCCTGTGATGCTGGTACTGACTTCCCCCGTTATCGGAAAACGGTTGATGCAAGGTTGCCGTGCAGGCGAGTAAATTATAACGGTAAGGGGAAAGCGGAAAAATAACTCCACCGGGGGGATTGTTGCCGGGAAATTAAAATTTCCATCAAATAAACGCCATCTTCATAGTTTTCTCATAATTGGTGAATAAATCCGAGACGGGTTTTAAAAAGTTTACACACCCTCGCATTACTTGAAATTTATCAGCCTATTATTATCTCCGACGACGAATGAGCCTGTTAACGTACAGCGCTCCTGATGAAGAAAAACTTTTAAGGAAATGATTATGCGTAAATTGACGGCTTTATTTATTGCTTCCACGCTGGCCCTGGGTTCTGCTTCCGCGGCGTTCGCTGCAGACACCACTGCCCCGGCGGCGGATGCGGCGCCGATGAAAATGATGCATCACAAGGGTGAAGGCAAAGGCGGCCCGTTCGCCGGGCTGAACCTGACCGAGCAGCAGCGCCAGCAGATGCGCGATATCATGAAAGAGTCGCACCAGAAGCGCGGGCCGGGCATGAAAGAGGAGCGCCAGGCGCTGCACAATCTGGTCGCTTCCGACAGCTTTGACGAAGCGAAGGCGAAGGCGCAAATTGACGCGATCGGTAAAGCGCAATCCGAACGCATGCTGGAGCGCGCCAAAGCGGAAAATAAAATGTATAACCTGCTGACCCCTGAGCAGAAAAAACAATACAATGAGAATTATCAGAAACGTGAGCAAAAGATGATGGACCACATGAATAAAATGAAGGCGCAGATGTCCTCCGATCAGTAATATCCGCTCGCGGTGAATAATAAAGGGCCAGACTATTTGTCTGGCCCTTTTTCTATTTGGCGTTATCACTGGCAGGCTATGCAGTGAGTGATAATCATTCTCCGCTGACCATGTGCCGGAACTGCTCGGCAACGGCCTGAGCAAAGCGCGGGTCGTTAATATGATAAGGCGTTTTTATCAACCGGCGTTTGTCGGTGGCGCGCACCGTTTCTTCCAGCGCTTGCGTAAAGGCGGCCAGCGCCGCCGGATCCCAGAACGGTTGCCCGGGCGCGTCCAGAGCCGATACGCCGCCCGCCGGGATAACGAAACGCACTTCGCCCGCGCAGGCGTTGATTTTTTCGCCCATCCAACGCCCCATTAACGCATTCTCCCGCGCGCTGGTGCGCACCAGCGTCACTTGCGGGTTGTGAGGGTGGCGCAGACGGTTGGCATAGCGAGCCGGCACCGTGTTCGGCGCGCCGAAGTTGATCATGTCGATCGCGCCGCAGGAGAGCACGCACGGGATGCCGGTACGCGCGATGGCACCGAAACGATCGGTATTGCAGGGCAGCACGCCGCCAAACAGGTGATCGGCCACTTCGGTGGTGGTCAAATCGATGGCGCCGTGCAGTTGGCGGCTATCGATCAGTTTTTCCAACGCTCTGCCGCCGCTGCCGGTCGCATGAAACGTCAGACAATCCCATTGCGATCCCAACTCGGCAATCAATGCCTGAACGCAGGGCGTGGTGACGCCAAACATTGTCAGGCCGATCGCCGGCTTGTCGTCGTGAGAGTCGACGGCGGCGAAGCGGACTGCGCCGGCTATCTGGCGCGCCGCGTTGCCCAGCACCCGTCGCGAGATGCGATTCAGGCCGGCGAGATCGGTGACCGAATACAGCATGCTGATATCGCTGGCGCCGACATAGGCGGAAACGTCACCCGCCGCCATGCTCGAGACCATCACTTTCGGCAGACCGATCGGCAGTTGCTGCATGGCCGGCGTGATGATGGCTGTGCCGCCGGAGCCGCCCAGGCCAAGCAGGGCGGCGATATCGCGGCGCGTCAGGATAAAGCGTTCGAAAGCGGTCGCCATGGCGGCGATCGCCTGGCCGCGGCTGGCGCAGAAGACCGCGCCGGCGCCCGCCGGATGGTGGCGAGCGACCTCTTCTGGGCCGATATCGGCCGGGGAGTCAAACGGCAAGCTACGGGTGGAGAGATCGACGGTTCGCGTGGGTAAATCCAGGCTGGCAATCAGCCGCCGCACATACTCCAACTCTTGTCCTTTCGTATCTGCTGTGGTAGCAATATAGACAAAATTTGAAGTATCTTTCATGGGTTTTCCGAGGTGCTTCTAATTTTTATTTTAAAAATTAATGTATTATATTTTTTTAGGTGCCCTGGTGTTGGCATTTAAATTAAATTGATTAATGTATTTATATAATGAGACGGCAGTATCATTTTTGCAAGGGCAGCTCAGTGCAAAATGGGACTTCTGTCTCATTTTTGAGCTTTTTGCGCGGCCGAGCCTTTGTCGTCAACCTGTCGGCAGTGGCGTATCTCCAGCCGCGCAAGCATGTACAGATGTATGAGGTTTAAGTGCCGATAAATGCTTTTTCCACCCCGTTCGATCCTTCACTGACGTCCACCCGGGCAAAAACCTACCGTTTGTTGCTGGCCAGCGCGATGGCGCTGTATGACGAAGGCGCGTTTCCTTCGATCACCGAACTGGCGGCGTATGCGCAGGTATCGCGTGCGACCGCCTACCGCTACTTTCCGACCCAGAGTGCGCTGATTAGCGCCGTGGTGGCGGAAAGCCTGGGGCCTATTCTGGAATGGCGCCCGCAAGACGATGATGCCCTGAAGCGCATCCAGCAGTTGCTGACCTTCGCCTATCCTCAGATGGAACGGCACGAGGGGGCGCTGCGCGCGGCGTTGCAGCTCTCTTTGCAGCAGTGGGCGCACGCGACGCCGGGCGAAAAATTCGTGCGCGGCAACCGCAAGCGTCTGTTGGCGCTGGCGGTAGAACCGCTGCAGGGCAAACTGCCGCCGGACTCTCTGCAGAGAGTGATTCATGCTTTCTCGCTGATTTACGGCTCGGAGGTGTTCCTGGTGCTGAAAGATATCTGGGGGCTGGAGCTTGAGAGCATTCAGAACGTCACGCAATGGATGGCCAAAGCCATCCTTCGTCAGGCGGAAGAGGACGCGACGAACCGCAAAAAAACATCAGCAGGATAATCCAATTTTTGCCGATGGCTGACTGAAAAACCAGCATAATTCACTGAGTGAATATTGGCAAAATTTATAATTAAAAGTGATAAAAGACGCCTGTTAAGCACTTTTCAGGCGGCCACACCCTTCATTTACCCCTGAATTATATTTTTATTTATCAGTTAATTAATATTTATTCCCTCACGTGCTATCGCCGCTCCGATACCGCCAAGCGTCATTGTCATTTCTTATCGTCGCTGGCCTGATTCACCCCTGAAACTTTCTCCCCTCCCGCCGAACTGCCGGATGACACATTAAGCGAACTTGAGATTGTTGTGCTTTATTTATTTGGTATTACCAAACTGTTACACAAAAAATCTTATAAAACATTTGCAAACAACAACGGACGGTATCTGGGATGGAGAAGAAACTTAGAGGAGTCAAATCCGCTCGGGCGGCCTTCGGCTGGCCTGAAATCGGAGTTCATCGCGCACAATGGAGCGCGATGCTGATCTGCCTGACGGCGATCGGCGGGGCGCAGGCCGCCAGCTATATAGAGAACGGCAAAGCGGGCGATCCGGCCAGCTGGCGCAGCAGTGAATTCAACGCGGAATGGGGGCTGGGGGCGATCCACGCCGACCAGGCCTACGCCGCCGGTTATACCGGCAAAGGCATCAAACTCGGCATTTTCGATCAGCCGGTCTATGCCAAGCACCCCGAATTTGCCGGTGAGAATAAGGTGATCAATCTGGTTACCAAAGGCATCCGCGAATACACCGACCCGTATATTCCGGTGAAGAAAGGCGATGACTTCCGCTATGACGGTACGCCAAGCACCGACTCCAGCGGCAAATTAGGCTCGCACGGCACCCACGTGGGCGGCATCGCCGCCGGCAGCCGCGACGGCGGCGCCATGCACGGCGTGGCGTTCAACGCGCAGATCATCAGTGCGGAGAATGGCGATCCCGGCCCGGAGGACGGCATTGTGCTCGGTAACGACGGTGCGGTGTATAAGGCCGGTTGGGATGCGCTGGTGGCCAGCGGCGCGCGCATCATCAATAACAGCTGGGGCATCGGCATTACCGAGAAGTTTGATGAGGGCGGTTATGACCCGGCTTATCCGCATTTCACAGTAAACGATGCGCAAAAGCAGTTCGATCAGATAAAACAGATCCTCGGCACCAAACCCGGCGGCGCCTATCAGGGCGCGATCGATGCGGCGCGCAGCGGCGTGGTCACCATCTTCGCCGCCGGTAACGACGGCAATCTTAATAACCCCGATGCCATGGCCGGCCTGGCCTATTTTGTGCCGGAGATTGCACCGAACTGGCTGTCGGTCGCCAGCCTGCAGGATCCCACCAATAGCGGTGACTTCAGCATCAGCACTTTCTCTTCCCGTTGCGGCTATACCGCCAGTTTGTGCGTCTCGGCACCGGGTACCCGGGTGTACAGCTCGGTGATCGCAGGCACCAGTGTGGACGACCTGACGACCGGCTATGCCAATAAAAGCGGTACCTCGATGGCGGCGCCGCACGTGGCCGGCAGCGTCGCGGTGCTGATGGAGCGTTTCCCGTATCTGAATGGCGCGCAGGTGGCTGAAGTGCTGAAAACCACCGCCACCGACATGGGGGCGCCGGGCATCGACGCGCTCTACGGCTGGGGGATGATCAACCTGGGCAAAGCCATCAACGGCCCTGGCATGTTGGCGACCGTCGAGGATATTCCCGAAGAATTCCGCATCCCGGATCCGACGGGCGTGGCTTACGGCCCGACCCAGTTCGTGGTGGATCTGCCGGGCGTCGGCGCGGTGCTGGACAAGGGCAAACCGACCGAGCGCGTCTGCAGCGATGTGCTGTGCGGCCTGGACGTCTGGAGCAACGACATCTCCGGCCACGGCGGCCTGACCAAGCAGGGTATCGGCACGCTGGTGCTGACTGGAACCAACACCTATTCCGGCCCGACGCTGGTCAATCAGGGGCGGTTGGCAGTCAACGGCTCGGTCACCTCGGCCGTCAGCGTGCAGAGCGGCGGCATCGTCGGCGGCAGCGGCACGGTCGGTTCGCTGACCGCCCGCGGCGGCGGCACCGTGGCGCCGGGCAACTCGATCGGCACCTTGAACGTGGCGGGCAACGTCAGCTTCGAGCCGGGTTCACGCTACGCGGTGGAAGTGGGGCCGAACGGCCAGAGCGATCGGATCCAGAGCAGCGGATCGGCGACGATCGGCGGCGGCGAGGTGGCGGTGACGCTGGAGAACAGCCCCAACCTGCTGACGCAAGGCGAGGTGCGCAGCCTGCTGGGCCAGCAGTACACCATCCTGAGCGCGCAGCAGGGGGTGAGCGGGCAGTTTGACGCGGTGGCGCCGAACTACCTGTTCCTCGGTACCGGGCTGAGCTACCAGCCGACCGGGGTGACGCTGAGCGTCGGGCGCAACGGCACCAGCTTCGCCAGCGTGGCGCAGACGCCGAACGAGCGAGCGGTGGCGGCGGCGGCGGATGCGCTGGCGGCGGGCAACCCGGTGTACGAGAGCCTGCTCGGCAGCGGCACGGCGGGCGAAGCGCGGCAGGCGTTCCGTCAGCTGTCGGGGCAAATCCATGCGGACATCGCCTCGGCGCTGGTGAACGACAGCCGCTACCTGCGTGAGGCGCTGAACGGGCGTCTGCGTCAGGCGGAAGGGCTGGCGAGCTCGTCGGCCATCAAGGCGGATGAGGGCGGTGCCTGGGCGCAGCTGCTGGGGGCGTGGGACCACGCGTCGGGCGACGCCAATGCTACCGGCTATCAGGCCTCGACCTACGGGGTGCTGGTGGGGCTGGACTCGGCGGCGGCGGACGACTGGCGGCTGGGGGTGGCGACCGGCTACACCCGCACCTCGCTGCACGGCGGGTACGGGTCGAAGGCGGACAGCGACAACTACCACCTGGCGGCGTACGGCGACAAGCAGTTCGGGGCGCTGGCGCTGCGCGGCGGGGCGGGCTACACCTGGCACCGCATCGACACCAAGCGGTCGGTGAACTACGGGATGCAGTCGGACCGCGACACGGCGAAGTACAGCGCGCGCACCGAGCAGCTGTTCGCGGAAGCGGGCTACAGCGTGCAGGGTGAGTGGCTGAATCTGGAGCCGTTCGTGAACCTGGCGTACGTGAACTTCGAGAACAACGGCATCGCGGAAAGCGGCGGCGCGGCGGCATTGCGCGGCGACAAGCAGCACACGGACGCGACGGTGTCGACGCTGGGCCTGCGTGCGGACACCGAATGGCAGGTGAGCGCGGGCACGACGGTGGCGCTGCGCAGCGAGCTGGGGTGGCAACACCAGTACGGCGGGCTGGAACGAGGTACCGGGCTGCGGTTCAACGGCGGCAACGCGCCGTTCGTGGTGGACAGCGTGCCGGTCTCGCGCGACGGCATGGTGCTGAAGGCGGGGGCGGAAGTGGCGGTGAACGAGAACGCCACGCTGTCGCTGGGCTACGGCGGGCTGCTGTCGCAGAACCACCAGGACAACAGCGTCAACGCCGGTTTCACCTGGCGCTTCTAAGCACAAACACCATCGATTCAATCCTTGTACCGGAACCGTCTGCGGACGGTTCCTTTTTCACATCCTGCTAATGAAAGCCCGGCGCACCTGAGGCGTCGGCCAATAACAAGCAAAAGGTAAGGAAATGACAACAACAATGGGTTTTGATAGCAAAGGAAATGCTCGCCGCTCGCCGTGGCGGCTGAACGCGCTAGTCTGCTGCATGGCGCTGGCGGGGTATGCACAGGCGGCGCCGCACGAGGTGAACGGCCAAGCCGGCGATCCGGCCAGCTGGCGCAACGCCGAATTCAACGCCAACTGGGGGCTGGGGGCGATCCACGCCGATGAGGCCTACGCCGCCGGCTATACCGGCAAAGGGCAGAAGGTGGGCATTTTCGATACCCCGGTCAACCGCCATCCCGAGTTCGCCGGCGACGGCAAACTGATCAACGTGGTCACCGAAGGCTATCGCGCCTACACCGATCCGCACCGGCCGGGCATTAACGCCGGCGACCGCTTTTACTTCGACGGCACCTTCCACTTCTACAGCGGCTCACAGGGCATGCTGAGCAATCATGGGGTGCACGTTGCGGGCATCAGCGCCGCCAACCGCGACGGCGTCGGCATGCACGGCGTGGCTTTCGATTCGCAGGTGATCAGCGTCGATAACGACAACGACGGCCCGGCCTATGGTGAATTCCTCGGCCTGGACGGCGCCGTCACCAATGCCGGCTGGCAGGCGATGATCAACAACGGCGTGCGGGTGATCAACAACAGCTGGGGCGTCAGTATTCCCGACTTTCTGTCCGACGGCGGCCGCGATCCTAACGCGCTGCACTTTGAGCTGAAGGATGCGCAGGAACAATTCGATCAGGTCAAACCGCTGCTCGGCAGCTTGGCCGGCGCAGGCTATCAGGGCGCCATCGACGCCGCGCGCAAAAATATTCTGGTGCTGTTCGCCGCCGGTAACGACGGCAACTACAACCAGCCGGATGTGATCAGCGGGCTGGCCTACTTCGTGCCGGACATCGCGCCAAACTGGCTGTCGGTCGCCAGCGTGGCGCAGGATGCGGCATCGACCAACAGCGTGCCTTACACCATCAGCAGCTTCTCTTCCCGCTGCGGCTATACCGCCAGCTTCTGCGTCTCGTCGCCGGGCAGCAAAATCTACAGCACTGTGGCCAACGGTTCCGATCCGGCCAACCTGGTGTCGGACTACGGCAATAAAAACGGCACCTCGATGGCGACGCCGCACGTCACCGGCGCGGTGGCGGTGTTGCTGCAGCGTTTCCCGTACATGAGTTCGGCGCAGATTGCCGACGTGCTGAAAACTACCGCCACCGACATGGGCGCGCCGGGCATCGACGCGCTCTACGGCTGGGGGATGATCAACCTGGGCAAAGCCATTAACGGCCCGGGCATGTTCTATACCGTCGAGGATATTCCGGCGGAGTTCCGCATCCCGGATCCGACGGGCGTGGCCTACGGCCCGACCCAGTTTGTCGCCAATATTCCGGGCCTGGGCGCCGAGGTGGATGCCGGCACGCTGCACGCCAGAAAGTGTGACGACATCAGCTGCGAACTGGAAGTCTACTCCAACAACATCTCTGGCCACGGCGGCCTGACCAAAGAAGGGATGGGCACGCTGGTGCTGACTGGAACCAACACCTATTCCGGCCCGACGCTGGTCAATCAGGGGCGGTTGGCAGTCAACGGCTCGGTCACCTCGGCCGTCAGCGTGCAGAGCGGCGGCATCGTCGGCGGCAGCGGCACGGTCGGTTCGTTGACCGCCCGTCAGGGCGGCACCGTGGCGCCGGGCAACTCGATCGGCACCTTGAACGTGGCCGGCAACGTCAGCTTCGAGCCGGGTTCGCGCTACGCGGTGGAAGTGGGGCCGAACGGCCAGAGCGATCGGATCCAGAGCAGCGGATCGGCGACGATCGGCGGCGGCGAGGTGGCGGTGACGCTGGAGAACAGCCCCAACCTGCTGACGCAAAGCGAGGTGCGCAGCCTGCTGGGCCAGCAGTACACCATCCTGAGCGCGCAGCAGGGGGTGAGCGGGCAGTTTGACGCGGTGGCGCCGAACTACCTGTTCCTCGGCACCGGGCTGAGCTACCAGCCGACCGGGGTGACACTGAGCGTCGGGCGCAACGGCACAAGCTTCGCCAGCGTGGCGCAGACCTCGAACGAGCGGGCGGTGGCGGCGGCGGCGGATGCGCTGGCGGCGGGCAACCCGGTGTACGAGAGCCTGCTCGGCAGCGGCACGGCGGGCGAAGCGCGGCAGGCGTTCCGTCAGCTGTCGGGGCAAATCCATGCGGACATCGCCTCGGCGCTGGTGAACGACAGCCGCTACCTGCGTGAGGCGCTGAACGGGCGCCTGCGTCAGGCGGAAGGGCTGGCGAGCTCGTCGGCCATCAAGGCGGACGAGGGCGGTGCCTGGGCGCAGCTGCTGGGGGCGTGGGACCACGCGTCGGGCGACGCCAATGCTACCGGCTATCAGGCCTCGACCTACGGGGTGCTGGTGGGGCTGGACTCGGCGGCGGCGGACGACTGGCGGCTGGGGGTGGCGACCGGCTACACCCGCACCTCGCTGCACGGCGGGTACGGGTCGAAGGCGGACAGCGACAACTACCACCTGGCGGCGTACGGCGACAAGCAGTTCGGGGCGCTGGCGCTGCGCGGCGGGGCGGGTTACACCTGGCACCGCATCGACACCAAGCGGTCGGTGAACTACGGGATGCAGTCGGATCGCGACACGGCGAAGTACAGCGCACGCACCGAGCAGCTGTTCGCGGAAGCGGGCTACAGCGTGCAGGGTGAGTGGCTGAATCTGGAGCCGTTCGTGAACCTGGCGTACGTGAACTTCGAGAACAACGGCATCGCGGAAAGCGGCGGCGCGGCGGCCTTGCGCGGCGACAAGCAGCACACGGACGCGACGGTGTCGACGCTGGGCCTGCGCGCGGACACCGCCTGGCAGGTGAGCCCGGGCACGACGGTGGCGCTGCGCAGTGAGCTGGGGTGGCAACACCAGTACGGCGGGCTGGAACGAGGTACCGGGCTGCGGTTCAACGGCGGCAACGCGCCGTTCGTGGTGGACAGCGTGCCGGTCTCGCGCGATGGCATGGTGCTGAAGGCGGGGGCGGAAGTGGCGGTGAACGAAAACGCCACGCTGTCGCTGGGCTACGGCGGGCTGCTGTCGCAGAACCACCAGGACAACAGCGTCAACGCCGGTTTTACCTGGCGCTTCTGACGTTCAGCGATCATCGCAATGACCACGGAGCCGGCATGCCGGCTCCGTTTTTATTTGCGGCTGCGGGGTGAGTCCGTATGATGGCGCGGCGCCAGGGCAATAAAAAACCGGGACCCTGACGGATCCCGGCTTAAAAGTGGGTAAAACAGATTAGCGCTAAAGGCTCAAGCCCCGTTTGATTTGCGCAGTCCGAGCGATGTGCTCATCGTCTCAGTAGCGGCAACGGAACAAATTTTCCCTGGTGTTACTATGGTTATTATTAAAAAACGTGCTGGTGTTATTTTTTATAGTGTATTGCTGTATGTCTCTTTTGATACCATGTTTGACGATGCAACATGGTATGTCAAGCAACGTTTTTAACGCATAATTGCATGAGATGCCAGTTTTAGATGTGGCTTTTTCAGCGGAAATAATCAAAACGACTGATAAATCAGTAAAAAAAATCGAAGGAACAAATGGATAACAATCACCAAAAATTCGATTCACAGTCGATTGCCAATCGGGTCAGGGAGCTGTTTTTACATTACGGGATTGGAAAACGTCAGCATGCCCGCGAGCTCAGCCGCATCTTGGATCTGAGTTTTTCACATGCGCACCGCAAACTGAAAGGGCAAAGCCCCTGGACGCTGGAACAGATCAACAGCGTCGCGGCCGCGTTGGGAGAAACGCCGGCGGCGATCGCCGATTTAAGCGCCGAACACGAGACCACCGAGCCAAACATGGCGCGCGATGCCATCTTTTTCGTGGCGGGGGTGGCGATGCCTTGCGTCGGGCACATTGGCGATGAGCTTCCTGCCGGGCGGCCGGCGGAATTTGTGGCGCTGCGCGTGGAAGGGCAGTGGCGTATCTATCGCGCCGATGAGGCACCGGCAGGCCCGCGTTACGGCGTCGATCTGATCGAAATCCGGCCCGGCTTCGGCGACGACGAGCGGCTGAGCATCGCGGTATTGGACGATTCGCATCAGGCGGCCGATGAGCTGGCCAAGTATCTCGGCGGCTGCGGCTTCAACGCGGTGGCGTTTTACGACGTCGACAGTTTTTGCCAGGCATTGCAGCAAAGCCTGTTTGACGGCTACGTGGTGGACTGGCTGATCGGTGAGGAAACGGCGGATCGCTGTATCGCCACCATCCGCGCCTCCGACAACCCGGACGCGCCGGTACTGGTGCTGACCGGCGAACTGGGTACCGACCGACGCGAGTCGGAAATCGCTCAGGCGATGCGCGAGTACGACGTGCTCGGCCCTTATGAAAAGCCGGTGCGGCTCCATGTGATCGAAGCCGCACTGCAACGCTGTTTTAATCTTTAGCGGGGAACACCTCGGCCAGTGCGTTTGACAGCGCATCCAGCCGAACCGGCTTCATCAGGTAGTTATCGAACAGGGCGCGCTGATCCGCCGTCAGCTGCTCCGGCGTGTAGGCGCTGATGCCGATGATCGGCACATGGCGGTTGGGGCCGCGGCGGTTGCGCAACTGCCTGGCCAGGGCGGCGCCGTCGATGCCCGGCATCTGCAGATCCAGCAACAGCGCGTCGTAAGGGCGTCTGAGCAGCTTCTGCAGCGCGCGCTCCGGCGAGTCGCACAGTTCGTGCTGGTAGCCCAGCTTGTCCAATAGCGCCGCAAAGGCGTCACCCACCGACTTGTTGTCATCCACCACCAGCACCTGCTGTGGCTTCTGCTGCAGAGAGGCATTGGCGGCGGCGGGCGCGTCGGCGCGTTCGTCTTCACTGATCTGCACCGGAATGCTGACGATAAAGGTGCTGCCCTTCTTGATTTCGCTGTACACCGTGATGGTGCCGTCGAGCAATGTCACCAGGCCATGCACGATCGCCAGCCCCATCCCGACGCCGGCATACTGCTTGGTATGCGACTGATCCAACTGGGTAAAGGGTTTGAAGATCTGATCGAGCTGGTCTTTTTCGATACCGATGCCGGTGTCGGTCACTTCGATAATCAACGAACTGCCGCCCGGCTGGCGGCGCAGGCAGCTGTGCAGCGTAATGCTGCCGCTTTCGGTGTACTTGTAGGCGTTGGTCAGCAGGTTGACGATAATCTGCCGGATGCGCAGCGGATCGGAGTGCACCAGCAGGTGGCTGCATTCCACTTCGCAGCTCAGTTTGACCTGCTCTTTGCGGGTCAGGGTGGCGATTTCGTTGGCGGTTTCCGCGATCAGCTTCTGCGCGTCGAACGGCACGATGCGCAATTCCATCATGCCGCTGTCGAGGTGCGCGTAGTCGGTCAGATCTTTCATCTGGCTTTCGATTTGCTGCGCGGCGGTCTCCAGCCGCTGGAAGGTGTCCGCATGCTCAGCCGACACCCGGGTATTCACCAGCACGTCGATGGCCGACATCACGCTCTGCAATGAGGTGCGCAGCTCGTGGCCGATGGCGCCGAGGAAGGCGTTTTTGGTGCGCGTCGCTTTCTCCGCCTCGATGGCCTTGGCCTGCTGGCGAATGGTCAGCCGCTGCTGACGGAACACGATCAGGGTGATGGCGATCAGCGCGATCACCGAGAACATGACGATCACCAGCCCATAGAAAATAATGTGCCGTTTCTCGATGTAATCCTCATAGGCGGCGGTGCGCTGCTTCACCTCGGCGTGGTCGGTCAGGTTGGCCATTTCGATGGCGTAAGGCTTGATGGTCCTCATGGCCGCGGAAACCTGGCCGAAGTCGATTTTCCGACTGCTCAGCAGCTTATCGATGCGATCCATCTGCAGGCGCATCTGTTTGACCACTTCCGGGTAGCCCGGCTCGGCGTACAGCGGCTGGGTCGATTCGGAGACGGTTTCCAGCACGTAAAAACGCGAATAGAGGATTTCGAACCGCAGCCGCAGGTTGTCGTTGTCCACCTGCGCGGCGTGGCTTTGCTGCTCGACCAGCGTGTCGAACTCCGCCAGCTTGATGGAGAACTTGGCGATTGACCAGGAGTAGTTCTCCTGCGTGCCGGCGATGGCATACAGCCCTTTCTTCGACAGGGTGGCGCTGTAGTAATAGAGCGTGACGGTCGAAGCCACTAAAAACAGCGCGGCGAAAATGGCCGGGATCGCCAGCCTGCTGCCGTTCTTAAAGGTCGTCAGCTTCATTTGATCACGATCCTGTCCACTTGCCAGATAAAGCGCGAGTTGTACAACGGCGAGTTCAGTTCAGGCCCGGCGGCGTCGCGCGGGTAAACCAGGAACAGCGGGCCGAAGTTTCTGAGCTTCAGCATCTCCCCGTCCATCTTGTAGGCCAGGATCATGTTGTACTTTTTGACGTCGGACAGCGGCACGTCGATGTAATAGTCGTTCAGCGCATAGAAGGTCAGCGTTTCGCCCTTGGCGCCGACGCGCTCCAGGATATCGGCCACCGAAATCCCTTCAAATTTTCTCTGCGGCGTCCAGGAAGTGGAGGTGGTGATGCTGCGCACCGGCATCGCCAACAGCTGCTTATCGGTGAACAGATAGCTTTTGTTGACCGGGTCGGTCACGTTGTCGATCTTGCCCGCCACTTCCAGGGTAAAGCTGAGCGCGCTGCTCTGGGCGATAATCAGGGCCACGCAGGCCATCGCGAGGGTTTTGCATAGTTTGAACAGCATCGGTGTTCTCCAGAGGCGCGGGGAGGTTGTATCAGTCCCGCTAATTTATCAGGCAGAATAATGGCAGAAAAAGCAGGCGGGCGCGAAGGGAATAGTAAACCGCACAAAAAGAACAGGCCTGAACCGGTCGACCCGTGCGCGTAGCCTTTCCCTTCCGTTTGTCAGCCGTTCCGATGTGCTTTCAACAGCTGCGCCAGCTGCGTCAGGCCTGCCGTTAGCTCGTCCAGCGAAGGGGAACCCAGGCATAGGCGAATGCCCGTTGTCCGTTCGTCGCGGTCCACCATCACGGCGTCCGGCGGCGTCACTTTTACGTTGGCCAATGCGGCGGCGGCGGCCACAGACTCGGCGGTTTCGCGCGGCATCGGCAGCCAGACATGATAAGCGTCGGGATGCGATACGCATTCGCCGGCGTCGAATATCGAGGTGGCCAGATGCACTCTGCGCTGAGCCTCATGGCGCAACGCTTGCGGTATCGCCTCGACCGCGCCGCTGGACAGCCACTCCCCCACCACTGCGCAAGACAGTGGCGAAGGCGCGAAGGGAATATCTTGCAAGGCTTCTTCCGCCGCGTTTTGCATGCCGGGCGGCAGAGTCAGCATACCGATCCGCAACCCCGGGCCGAGCGTTTTCGACAGGCCATTGACATGGAACACCCGCTCGGGTGCCAATGTCGCGAGCGCAGGCGTTGCTGAATGCCCCAAGGCATACACGCCATCCTCGATGATCCAGACATTCGCCTGCCGGCATATCTCGACGATAGCCTGCCTGCGCTCGGCGCTCATGGTGGCCGTTGTCGGGTTATGCAGCGTCGGTGTCAGATAGACCGCAGTATGGCCGCAGGAGACACGCTCGAGCGCGCGAGACAGCGCTTGCGGCACCATGCCTTGCGCATCGATATCGATACCGATCAAGCAATGGCCTTTGCGCCGGGCCAGCGCGATCGCACCGGGATAGCTGATTCTCTCCGTCAGTATCGTCCCGCGTGGCCCGCAGGCCAGGTCAAAAGCCAGTGAAATCGCCTGACGGGCATTGCTGGTCAGCGCCAGATTCGACGGTTCGATCGTGACGCCGACGTTTTCGAGCCAGCGGGCCAACAAACGTCGGTGCTCCAGATGCCCGGTCGGAGGGGAATAGAGGTTCAGATGATCCGCATCCATTTTCCGCGCAATGCTGGCCAGCGTGCGCGCCAGCAAACGATCGGTCAGCACCGCCGGCGGCGCATTGGACGAAAGATCGATTTCGCGTTTTTCACGGGCGTGGCGAATCGCCACGAACATCCCGCGGCCTTTCACGCTGCGTACCAACCCGCGTCGTTCCAGGATGGCATAGGCTTTGGTCACCGTGCCCAGACCGATCTCTAATTGCCAGGCGAGCGTACGGTGAGCCGGCAGACGATCGCCACCCTGCAATTTACCCTCGATAATGTCGTCGCCTAACGCCAACACCAGCCGCTCGACGGTGGTGACTTCCGCATTGGCCAGGCGAGGTTGCCAGGGCGATTGAAGCCGCATGGTGATGCTCCGAAAAATGAATAGTGTCACGTGACACTATTTAAATAGGTGAAAAGTGTAACACATACTATGTTGGTGAAGAGTCCCTGAGTTTTCAACAACGTCTCGGCCGCAAGGCGGGTCAGCGGAGTTTTTCCATGAATGTCAGTCAGCTTGCGTTGGTTTATGGCGCATATCTTCTCGCAACCGCCAGTCCGGGCCCCAGCAACATGGCGATCATGGGCGTGGCGATGCGTGACGGCCGCTCACCCGCACTGGCGCTGGCTGCCGGGGTGGTGACCGGATCGCTGTGCTGGGCACTGTTGGCCGCGACCGGCCTTTCCGCCGTGCTGGCCACGTATGCGCAGGCGCTGTGGGCCATCAAAATTGTCGGCGGCGTGTATATGCTGTATCTGGCGCTGCGCGCCGGCCAATCCGCATTACGGGCGTCTCCCGTCTCGACAGGGATAGCGGCAGGGGATGGCGGGCGATCTTATCGGAAGTTGTATCGGCAGGGCGTGCTGATGCATCTCGGTAATCCCAAGGCCATCATGTCCTGGATGGCGATCATGTCGCTGGGTTTGCGACAAGGGGCGCCTGAAGGCGTTTTACCGGCGATTATCGGCGGTTGTGCGTTGCTCGGCGTGACGATTTTCGGGGGGTATGCCCTGCTGTTCTCAACGGCGCCGATGATCGCGTTTTATACCCGGGTGAGGCGCTGGATTGAAGGAATGCTTGCGCTGCTGTTCGCTTGCGTGGGCCTGGAGCTGTTGATATCGCGGGGGTAATCATGCACGCCCGGCGTTAACCTGAGGAGAGAGGCGATGGTTTTTGGCATGCAGATGGTGGATGTCTTTGGCGCCGGGCCACTCGCCGGCAATCCGTTGGCGGTGATCGCGGGCGCCGGAGCGTTGTCGACGGAGGACATGCAGCGCTTGACGCGTTGGTTCAACCTGTCGGAGACGGCCTTTTTACTGCCGCCGACGCACCCGCAGGCGGATTACCGGGTGCGAATATTCACGCTGGATCGTGAAATGCCGTTTGCCGGGCACCCGACGTTGGGCAGCTGCCATGCCTGGCTCGCTATGGGAGGGGCACCCAGCAACGAGACGGAGATCATCCAGGAGTGCGGAGCAGGATTGGTGAGCATTCGTCGCGAGGGAGGGCGGTTGTGTTTTGCCGCGCCACCGTTGATTCGTTCCGGGGCGCCGTCAGGAGAGACGTTGGCCGACGCGTTGCGGTTTTTGGGGATCGCGTCTGATGAGGTGCTCGATGCCGCCTGGATCGATAATGGCCCGGGGTGGCTGGGGATCCGGCTGGCCAGCGCCGAGCGGGTACTTTCCCTGACGCCGGCGAGAAGCTGGCCGCGCAGAGTGGACATTGGCGTCGTCGGCCCACATGCCGAGGGTGACGCAGCCTTCGAAGTGCGCGCTTTTTTGAGCGATCATCTTGGCGCTATCGTCGAAGATCCGGTCACCGGCAGTCTCAATGCCTCCCTGGCCCAGTGGTTGTTCGCAAGCGGCGTGGTCAGCGGCGGATATATTGCCGCTCAGGGCCGCTGTCGTGGGCGCAACGGGCACGTGCATATCACCCGCGACGAGGGTGGCCGGATTTGGGTGGGCGGCAATACGCGCATTCAGGTCGAAGGGCGGTTGCAAGGGATTGGCACGGCGTAGAACGCGTCGCCGCACTGTGTGCGGCTGAACGGAATATCGATTTTCATCCGATGATAAGGAGTGAACAGTATGTTTGCGATGCCACAAAACGATACCCCCGTCGAAGCTGATATCACTCAGCCGACGACGGTCATCGATACGTTGAAAATGCTGGTACGTTACAAAGCGTGGGCGAATGCGCTGACCTTTGACACCGTAATGTCTTTGCCGGCCGGTGAAGCCTTGCGGCCGCGGCCGACCCGTTTTGGCAATATGGTGCATACCTTGAATCATGTCTATGTGGTGGACGATATCTTCAGGCACCACCTGCAAGGTCGAAAACATGGCTACCTCGCGCGCAACACCGAGCAAACGCCCGCGCTTGACGCTCTGCGGTGTGCGGTGGAGGAAATGGACCACTGGTATATCGAACAGGTGGATAACTGGTCGCCCGAGGCGCTGGCGCAGGTGGTGCAGTTCGAATTCGTCGGCGGGGGGGAAGGTCGCATGACGCGCCAGGAAATCGTGCTGCATGTCGTCAATCACGCGACCTATCATCGCGGTTTTGTCGGCGATATGCTCTATCAGGTGCCCTTCGCTTCGCCGGCGAACGATTTGCCGGTGTTTCTTCGCGATCACTACCGCCGGGCGCCGTGAGGCGAGCGAGATAAATAAAAAAGCCAGACGCTTTCGCGCCTGGCCTGTTATGCGCCGGAACTCGGCGAGGCTGCGCCTCAGCGCATGGTAACGAACTCTTCCGCCGCGGTCGGGTGTATCGCCACGGTGTTGTCGAAGTCCTTCTTGGTGGCGCCCATCTTCACCGCTACCGCGAAGCCCTGCAGGATTTCATCCATGCCGAAGCCGATGCCGTGCAGGCCGACGATTTTCTCTTCTTTACCCGCGCACACCAGCTTCATGCGGCACGGCTGGCGGTGCTGCGTCACGGCGCTGTACATGGCGGTGAAGGAGGATTTGTACACCTTCACGTTGTCCGCGCCGAACTTCTCGATAGCTTCCGGCTCGGTCAGGCCGATAGTGCCGATCGGCGGGTGGCTGAACACCACGGTGGCGATGTTGCTGTAATCCAGGTGCTCATCCGGCTTGTTGTTGAACAGGCGCTCGGACAGGCGGCGGCCGGCGGCCACGGCGACCGGGGTCAGCTCTACCGCGCCGGTGTTGTCGCCCACCGCGTAGATGCCTTTGACATTGGTGTTCTGGAACTTATCGACGTCAATATAGCCTTTCTCATTGGTTTTCACCCCGGTAACGCCGAGGTTCAGGTTGTCGGTCGCCGGTTCGCGGCCGATGGCCCAAATCAGGCAGTCGACGGTGAATGCCTTGCCGTTTTCCAGCTGCAGCGTCAGGCTGCCGTCGGCGTTCTTGACGATCGCTTTCGGCACCGATTCGGTATGCAGGCTCGGCCCTTCGGTGTTCATCACTTCCACCAGGGTTTCGACGATCATCGGATCGAAGCTGCGCAGCGGCGCGTGCTTGCGCACGAACAGGTGCGTTTCCGCGCCCAGCGCGTTCAGCACGCCGGCGATCTCCACGGCGATATAGCCGGCGCCGACTACGGCGACGCGCTTCGGCATAGCGTCCAGCTCAAAGAAGCCGTCGGAGTCGATGCCGTATTCCGCACCCGGAATAGCCGGGTGGCTCGGGCGGCCGCCGGTGGCGATCAGGATGTGGTCGGCGGTGATGAGCTCGCCGTTCACTTCCACGGTGTGCGCATCCACGAAGCGCGCGAAGCCTTTGATCACGTCGACCTTGTTCTTGCCCAGCACGTTGTCGTAGGAGTTGTGGATGCGGTCGATATAGGCGGTGCGGTTGGCGACCAGCTTCTTCCAGTCGAAGGCGTTGACGGTGGTGTCGAAGCCGTAGTCCGGGCCGTACTGATGGATGGCCTCGGCGATCTGCGCCGCGTGCCACATGACTTTTTTCGGTACACAACCCACGTTTACACAGGTGCCGCCCAGCTCTTTGGCTTCAATCAGCGCACACTTTTGGCCGTACATGGCTGCCCGGTTGATCGATGCGATACCGCCGCTGCCGCCGCCAATTGCTAGATAATCGTAATGTTTCGTCATCTGGGATTTCCATGAGTTGTGAATTTGAAGAGGGTAAGAGTTTAACGCCTGACCGGGGTTTGTCGCAAAGATTGCGTCGATGGCTGCGATAGGTGGACGCAGGGCGCGGCGAACCGCGCCCTGCCGGGGATTATTCCGGTACCACCCAGTTCACCAGATGGTGGCCGATGCCCGACGGCACCAGCACCTTGTGCAGCCACGGCAGCACGTTTTTCATCTGCTGTTCCAGTTTCCACGGCGGGTTGATGACGATCATGCCGGAGGCGGTCATGCCGCGCTGATCGCTGTCGGGTTTCACCGCCAGTTCGATCTGCAGAATGCGGCGAATGCCGGTGGCTTCCAGATCGCGCAGCATGCGTTTGATCTGCTGGCGCATCACCACCGGGTACCACAGCGCGTAGGTGCCGGTGGCGAAACGCTTGTAGCCTTCCTGAATGCCTTTGACCACGTCCTGGTAATCGGTCTTCATTTCATACGGCGGGTCCATCAGGATCAGGCCGCGGCGCGACAGGGGCGGCAGCTGGGATTTCAGCTGCTGATAGCCGTCGGCGCGCTGCACTTTGGCGCGCTCGTCTTTCTGGAACTCGCTGCGTAGCAGCGGGTAGTCGCTCGGGTGCAGCTCGGTCAGGTGAATTTTGTCCTGCGGGCGCAGCAGCTGGCGGGCGATCAGCGGCGAACCGGGGTAGTAGCGCAGCGTGCCGGAACGGTTGAAGTTGTGCACCACGCTCATGTAGGCCGCCAGCTCTTCCGGCAGATCGTCGCGCTGCCACAGCAGGCCGATGCCTTCCAGGTATTCGCCGGTGCGCTCGGCGTGTTCGCCGCTGAGCTGATAACGGCCCGCGCCCGAGTGGGTATCCAGATACAGGAACGGCTTCTCTTTTTCCTTCAGCGACTCGATGATCAGGCTCTGAACGGTGTGCTTGAGCACGTCGGCGTGGTTGCCGGCGTGGAAACTGTGGCGATAACTTAACATGACGGGTGGCGGTTCCTTGTGCTCCGCAGGCGGAGCATTCAATGCAATAAGGCTTATAATCTGCACAGTATAAACTGTCTGGCCGGGAAAAACCGGACTCCGTTGCCGCAGACGTTCACAGAAAGGGACAGGACGATGAGCAAACGGGCGTTCTGGCGGCCGGTGTTCGAAGCGTTCGAATGGGTTGAAACGCTGTGAATCACAAGGAGAAAGGATGAGCTGCATTTTTTGCGACATCGTGGCGGGCAAGGCGCCGTGCCATAAAATCTGGGAAGACGACGACCATCTGGCGTTCCTGTCCATCTTCCCCAACACCGACGGCTTCAGCGTGGTGATCCCCAAGGCACACCACCCGAGCTACGCCTTTGACCTGCCGGACGAGGTATTGAGCGCGTTGATGCTGGCGACCAAGCGGGTGGCGAAGCAGCTGGATCGCGCGTTCGACGACGTCGGCCGCTGCGGCATGGTGTTCGAAGGTTACGGCGTCGACCACGTGCACGCCAAACTGATCCCGCTGCACGGCACCGCGTCGCTGGAGCAGTGGCGGCCGATCGAATCGACCTCGCCGAAGTTTTTCGCGCGTTACGAGGGCTATATCTCCTCCCACGACGCCGCGCGCGCCGACGACGAGCAGCTGGCGGCGCTGGCCGCCCGCATCCGCCAAAGCGCCGTTTAAGGCACCAACGATCAACGCCGGGCATTGATTTTCCTGTTGTCTGGCTCCATGTTAGAGATTCATACGCATTTTAAGGCTCGCCCCACGGCGGGCCCCAACGCTAATCAGGACTGCCCTATGACAAATCCGTTGCTGACCCCGTTTTCCCTGCCGCCGTTCTCGGCGATCCGCCCTGAAGATATCGTGCCTGCGGTGCAATCCGCGCTGGCGGACTGCCGCGCCGCGGTAGAGCGCGTGGTTGCGCAGCCGGGGCCGTTCACTTGGGACAATCTGTGTCAGCCGCTGGCGGAGTCGGACGATCGGCTGTCGCGCATCTGGTCGCCGATCGGGCACCTGAACTCGGTGAAAAACAGCCCGGAGCTGCGCGCCGCCTATGAGCAGGCGCTGCCGCTGCTGTCCGAGTACGGCACCTGGGTCGGCCAGCACGAAGGGCTGTACCAGGCCTACCGCAGCCTGAAAGAGGGCGCGGCGTTTGAGGCGCTGAGCGTGCCGCAGCGCAAGGCGGTGGACAACGCGCTGCGCGATTTCGAACTGTCGGGCATCGGCCTGTCGGCGGATAAACAGCAGCGCTACGGCGAGATCGTCGCGCGCCTGTCCGAACTGGGTTCCACCTACAGCAACAACGTGCTCGACGCCACCATGGGCTGGAGCAAACTGATTACCGACGAAGCCGAGCTGAGCGGCCTGCCGGAGAGCGCCCTGGCGCAGGCACAGGCGATGGCGCAGGCCAAAGAGCAGGACGGTTGGCTGCTGACGCTGGACATGCCGAGCTACCTGCCGGTGTTGACCTACGCCGACAACCGCGCGCTGCGCGAAGAGATGTACCGCGCCTTCGCCACCCGCGCCTCCGATCAGGGGCCGAACGCCGGCAAATGGGACAACAGCGAAGTGATGGCGGAAACGCTGGCGCTGCGCCACGAGCTGGCTCAGCTGCTGGGCTTCGACACCTACGCCGACAAGTCGCTGGCGACCAAAATGGCGGAGAGCCCGGAGCAGGTGATCGGCTTCCTGAGCGATCTGGCCAAGCGCGCCCGCCCGCAGGCCGAGCAAGAGCTGGCGCAGCTGCGCGCCTTCGCCAAACAGCACTATGGCGTGGACGAGCTCGAAGCCTGGGACATCACCTATTACGGCGAAAAACAGAAGCAGCACCTGTTCTCCATCAGCGACGAGCAACTGCGCCCGTACTTCCCGGAGCAGCGGGTGGTGGAAGGGCTGTTCGAAGTGGTGAAACGCATCTACGGCATCACCGCCAAAGAGCGTAAAGACGTGGAGACCTGGCATCCGGACGTGCGCTTCTTCGATCTGTTCGCCGCCGACGGCGAGCTGCGCGGCAGCTTCTACCTCGATCTGTACGCCCGCGAAAACAAACGCGGCGGCGCCTGGATGGACGACTGCGTCGGCAGCCTGCGCAAGGCCGACGGCACGCTGCAAAAGCCGGTCGCTTACCTGACCTGCAATTTCAACCGCCCGCTGGGCGACCAGCCGGCGCTGTTCACCCATAACGAAGTGACCACGCTGTTCCACGAGTTTGGCCACGGTCTGCACCACATGCTGACGCAGATCGATACCGCCGGCGTCTCCGGCATCAACGGGGTGCCGTGGGATGCGGTCGAACTGCCGAGCCAGTTTATGGAAAACTGGTGCTGGGAGCCGGAAGCGCTGGCGTTTATCTCGGGCCACTACCAGAGCGGCGAGCCGCTGCCGAAGGCCATGCTCGACAAGCTGCTGGCGGCCAAGAATTACCAGGCGGCGCTTTTCATCCTGCGCCAGCTGGAGTTCGGCCTGTTCGATTTCCGCATGCACTTCGAATACAGCCCGGAAAAAGGCGCGCAGATCCTGCCGACGCTGGCGGAAGTGAAGAAAATGGTGGCGGTGGTGCCTTCGCCGAGCTGGGGCCGCTTCCCGCACGCCTTCAGCCACATCTTCGCCGGCGGCTATGCGGCGGGTTACTACAGCTACCTGTGGGCGGAAGTGCTGTCGGCCGACGCCTACTCGCGCTTCGAAGAAGAGGGGATTTTCAACGCCGAAACCGGCAAATCCTTCCTCGACAACATCCTGTCGCGCGGCGGTTCGGAAGAGCCGATGGCGCTGTTCAAACGCTTCCGTGGCCGCGAGCCGCAGCTGGATGCTATGCTGCGCCATTACGGCATTAAAGGATAACCCGACACGTGAGCGTGTGTTTATTGTGTGAAGCAGGCGCCGATCCCGGCGCCTTGTCTGTTTTGGCGCAGCGCTGGCGGCTGACGTCCGACGACGACGCGCCGATGGCGCTGGTACTGACCCCGCAGCGGCTGGAGCTGCGCAAGCGCGACGAGCCGAAGCTCGGCGGAATCTACGTCGATTTCGTCACCGGCACCATGGCGCACCGGCGCCGCTTCGGCGGCGGCCGCGGCGAGGCGGTGGCCAAAGCGGTCGGCATCAAGGGCAGCTATCTGCCGGACGTGGTGGACGCTACCGCCGGGCTGGGGCGCGACGCCTTCGTGCTGGCGGCGCTGGGCTGTCGGGTGCGGATGCTGGAGCGCAATCCGGTGGTGGCGGCGTTGCTGGACGACGGCCTGCAGCGCGGCTATCAGGATGCGGAAATCGGCCCGTGGCTGCGCGAGCGCCTGACGCTGCTGCACGCCTCCAGCCTGACGGCGCTGGCGGATCTCAGCCCGCGCCCCGAAGTGGTGTATCTCGATCCGATGTTCCCGCACAAGCAAAAAAGCGCGCTGGTGAAGAAAGAGATGCGGGTGTTCCAATCGCTGGTGGGCAGCGACGATGACGCCGACGGCCTGCTGGAACCGGCGCGCCGCCTGGCGACCAAGCGCGTGGTGGTGAAGCGCCCGGACTACGCGCCGCCGCTGGCCGACGTGCCGGCGCACGCCGCCACGCTGACCAAAAGCCACCGTTTCGATATCTACATGCCGCTGTAATGTCTGCCGGGCCCGCCGTGTCGGGCCCTCAGTTTTCCTCCCGCAAGCTTTTCCCCACGCCGCCGCCCGGATGCACCGCCAGCAAGGCGTCCTTGTCGTAACCGCTGCGCGCCATCAGGCAGGCGCAGGCGGCGTCGAAGATCGCCAGCACCAGCACAATTGAGGTGGTGGCCAGCATGTTCAGCGGATCTATCTCCTTTTGCACCCCGGTGGCGATCGTCAACTGCGCCGCCTGTGCGATGGCGGAATGCGGGTTTTCCGTCACCGCGATCAGCGTCACGCCCTTGGCCTGCAGCGTCGGCAGCAGGCGGGTCAGCTCGTCGGAATTGCCGCCGCGCGAGATCAGGATCAGCAGATCGTCGGCGCGCAGAAAACCCAGATCGCCGTGCGCCGCGCCGGTGGCGTCGAGGTAGACCGCCGGCCGTTCCACGCAGGCCAGCATGTGGGCTATCTTGCGCGCCGCAATCCCCGAGGTGCCGACGCCGGTGACGGCGATTTTACCGCGGCAGTCGGCCAGCAGCGTCAACAGCCGCTGCCAGGTGCGCGCGTCGAGGCGCTCGCCCAGCTGCGCCAGCTCCTGACTGTAGGTTTGCCAACCCTGCACCGCCTGCCGCCATTCCTGCTGCATCACGCCTCCTCCTGCATCAACCGGCGGTATTTCATGTGGTCGTTGTACAGCTCGTGGAATACCCGGTATTTGCGGTCGTAGTAGCTTTTTATCTGGTTGGTCTGCGGCGTGACCGTCTTGCCGATGCGGCTCATGGCGCTCATCGCCTCCGGCAGGGTGTCGAACACGCCCGCCGCCACGGTGCCCATCATCGCGCCGCCGAGCAGCATCGCTTCGCTCTCCTCCGGCAGCAGCATGGCGCAGCCGGTGGCGTTGGCGTGCTCCTGCACGAAGATCGGGTTCTTGGTGCCGCCGCCGCTGGCCATAATGGTGTCGATGCTGTAGCCGCTGTGGTTCATGGTTTCGATGATGTGGCGGGTGCCGAGCGCGATGGCCTGAATGGTGGCCAGGTAGTGCAGCGCCATGTCCTCCGGCGTGCGCGACAGCTTCAGCCCGGTCAGGATGCCGGTCAGCGTCGGGTTGGCGCGCGGCGAGCGGTTGCCGTGGAAGTATGGCAGCATATGAATGTCCTGCGTCAGGAAGGCGATATTCTCCGGCTCGCCGGCCATGCGGCGCAGAATGGCGTTCAACACCTCATAGATGGTCTGCCCCTGAGTTTTCGCCTGCGCCAGCAGCTCCGGGTAGCACGGGTGCGACTGGATGACGTGGTCGATCAGCGCGCCGGTGGCGGACTGGCCGCCTTCGTTCAGCCAGTATTCCGGCAGGATCGCCGAGTAATACGGCCCCCAGACGCCGCCGATAAAGCGCGCGGTGCGCGACATCGCCATATGGCCGGTGGAGGTGCCGCCGATCAGCGCGACGCGGCGGTTGAAGTCGGCCACCTCGCCGGAGACGCCGGTGGCGCCCAGCGTGCCGAGGGTGCCGGCATGGGCGTCGATGATCGACACGCTCACCGCCGTGCCGGCGATCAGCCCCATCTCGCCGGCGGCGCGCTGGGTCAGGCCGTGGCCCAGCGGCTCGCCCATCATTTTGACGTCGCTGCCGATCTTGGCCGCGTCATGTTCCAGCACGTCTTCCAGCCCGATCTGCTGGAAGTAGCTCTTGTCCCAGCGCTGTTCGTGGCCGAGATAGGTCCACTTGCAGACCGTCGAACACAGCGAGCGGGTGGCGTCCTGGGTGGCGCGCCAGGTGAGGAAGTCCGGCAGATCGAACAGGTAGCCGGCGTTGGCCCAGGTGGTGGGCATGTGCTGTTTCAGCCACAGCAGTTTCGGCGTCTGCATCTCCGGCGAGATAATGCCGCCGACGAAGTCCAGCACCCGGTGTTTGGTGGCGTTGATGCGCTCGGCCTGGGCGATCGCCCGGTGATCCATCCACACGATGATGTTCTGTTCGGTGCGGCCGGAGGGGCTGACGGTCAGCGGCTTGCCCTCTTTATCCAGCACCACCAGCGAACAGGTGGCGTCGAAGCCCAACCCCTTGACCTGGATCGGGTTGATGTCGGCCTGGTTGACCGCGTCGCGCACCGCATTGCACACCGCCTGCCAGATGTTATCCGACGACTGCTCGACGAAATCCGCCTTCGGCCGGTACAGATCGATGGCCCGGCTGGCCTGGCCGACCATGCGGCCATTGAGATCGAATACGCCCGCGCGCGCGCTTCCGGTGCCCACGTCTACGCCAATAAAATAGCTCGCCATTATCTGTTTTCTCCTAAGCTTTTCGATTCTGTAACGCGATAAACAGGATCAGCACGCCGCCCCACAGGGCCATGGTCAGGTAGCTGCTGACCCCCAGCAAATTGAGGCCGCTTTCCAACATTTGCAGCACGATCAGCGCCAGCACCAGCCCCAGAATGCGGCCGAAGCCGCCGTCCGGGTTAATGCCGCCCAGCACCGAGGCCAGAATGGTCACCAGCAGATAAGATTCGCCGTAGCCGGCCTTGGCCGAGTTGAACTTGGCCATCATCAGCAGGGCGGCGCCCCAGCCGAGCAGCGCCGACAGGATATACACCGCTACCTGCACCCGCGCGGTGTTCACGCCGCTGAAGCGGGTGGCCTGCTCGTTGGAGCCGATCAGGTACAGGCTGCGGCCCAGCGTGGTGTGCTCCAGCAGCAGCCACAGCCCGGCCGCCACCAGCAGGAACAGGATCAGTGCCACCGGCACGCCGAGCACGGCGCCGTTGCCGAGAAATTGAATCGCCGCCGGGAAGCCGGAGATCACCGCGCCGTTGGACAGCAGGATGTTCAGGCCGGTGATCAGGGTCATGGTGCCGAGCGAGGCGAGGATGGGCGAGACGCCGATCCAGGCCACCAGCGCGCCGTTGAGCGCGCCGATCGCCACCGCCACCAGCAGGCCGGCCACCAGCGCCAGCGCCAGGAACAGCGGCTGGTCAGGGTGGCTGACGATGATCGCCGCCATCACCAGCGAACAGGCGTTGGCACCGGCGATAATCGACAGGTTGATGCCGCCGGTCAGCATGGTGATGCCCATGCCGAGCGCCAGCAGGCCGAGGATCGGCAGCTGCGAGGCGATCGACTGGAAGTTGCCGAGGCTGAAGAAGCGCGATCCGAGCAGCCCGGCGAACAGCAGCGCCACCGCGATGATGATCGCGCCCTGCAGGCGAATGATCCGATCGTTTGGGATCAACCGAGTTAACTGCGTCATGTCAGATCTCCTTGAGCAGCTTGCGTTTTTCGTTCCAGGCGGTGGTGCTGATGCTGATCAAAATGATCGCGCCGCTGAATACCTGGTGCCAATAGGCCGAGACGCTGAGCAGCGTCAGCCCGTTTTGCAGGAAGGCCAGCAGCACCACGCCGAGCAGGGTACCGGTCAACGAGCCGCGGCCGCCGCTCATGCTGGTGCCGCCCAACACCACCGCCGCCAATACCGTCAGCTCGAAGCCGAGCAGCGAGTTGGGGGCCACCGACTGGGTGATCTGCGCCTGCACCACCGCCGCGACGCCGGCCAGAATGCCCATGTAGCCGTAGACGCAAAAATGCAGCCGCAGCAGGTTCAACCCCAGGCGCGACGCCGCGTCGCGGTTGCCGCCCATGGCGTAGATCTGGCGCCCCAGCCGGGTGCGGTTCATCAGCACGCCGGTGACGACGATGGTCGCCAGCAGGCACAGCAGCGGCAGCGTCAGGCCGTAGTCGTAACCGTCGGCACCCTGGAACGAGAACCAGTTGATGCCGTTCATGAACCAGTCCGGGAAGCCGTACAGCCAGGTACCGTTGGTGGCGTACACCAGCAGGCCGTAGAACAGGTTGAGGGTGGCGATGGTGATGATGATTGCCGGCACTTTCAGCCAGTACACCAGAAAGCCGTTCACCAGCCCGAGCAGCAGGCCAACGCCAATCGCCAGGGCGAACGCCAGCGGGAAGCTGCCGCCGTGCTGGATCACCCAGCTGGCCATCACATACTGGGCAATGGCGGTGACCGCCGGGAACGAAATGTCGATGCCGCCGGCGATCAGCACCACGAACAGCCCGCAGGCCAGGATGCCGAGAATGGCGTAGCTGGTGGCGACGTCGGTCAGGTTGCCGAGCGTCAGAAACTCGTCGGTGCCGGCGCTCAGGCCGATCGCCAGCAGCAGCACCAACAGGCCGAGATAAAACTCGTGCCGCCCGGCCAGGCGGGCCAATAATGACTTATCCATTCACCACCTCGGCGATCTGTTGCTCGGTACTCTGGTGCGGCGCAAACTCGGCGATCAGCTCGCCCTTGCGCATCACCATCACCCGATGGCTGTTGTAATAGGCTTCCGGGATCTCGTCGCAGATCATCAGCACCGCCATGCCCAGCTGCGCCAGATCGCGGGCGATCTGGTAGATCCCCTCTTTGTTGGCGATGTCCACGCCGACGGTGGGCGAGTCGAGGATCAGGATCTTCGGCTGGGTCGCCACCCACTTGGCGATGGCGATGCGCTGGGCGTTGCCGCCGGACAGGGTTTTCACCGGCAGCGCGCTGTCGGACACCTTGATGTTCAGATCGCGGATCAGCCGGTTGACCAGCTCGGTCGCTTTGGCGTGATCCAGCAGCCCGAGCGAGGTATGCAGCCGATCGAAGACGGTGACGATGGTGTTGTCGTAGATCGATTGCTCCATGATCAACCCCTGCGTCAGACGATCCTCCGACACATAGCCGATGCCGTGGCGCACCGCTTCGCGGTTGTTGTGCAGCTGCACCGCCTGGCCCTCGATGCGGATCTCGCCGCTGTCCGGCCGCGTCATGCCGAACAGGCTGAGGCACAGTTCGGTGCGGCCGGCGCCGAGCAGGCCGACGATCGAGACGATCTCGCCACCGCGCAGCGCCAGATTGACGTTGCGGTATTTCTCGCCGCGGCTGAGGTTGCGCACTTCGAGCAGCGGCGCCTGTTCGGCCGGCGGCAGCGGCGGCAGCGGGCTGTAGTGGAAGCGTTGGCCGGTCATCAGGAACGCCAGTTCATGGCTGTCCAGTTCGCTGGCCGGCCAGGTGCCCACCAGCTTGCCGTCGCGCATCACGCTGATGCGATCGGCGACTTCCATCACTTCATCCAATCTGTGGCTGACGAATACCACGCAGATGCCGGCCGCCTTCAGCTCGTTGACCACCCGCAGCAGGCCGTCGACCTCCTGGCGGGTCAGCGAGGCGGTCGGTTCGTCCATGATAACCAACCGCGCCTCGGCGGCGATGGCGCGGCAAATCGCCACCAGTTGCCGATCGGCGATCGACAGTTTTTCCACCTTTTTATCGGGATCGATGCGTACGCCGACCCGCGCCATGGCGTCGAGCGCCGTCTGGCGCATCACCCGCTTGCGCACCCAGAAATGGCCGCCGGGCAGGTAACGGTGGATGGCGATGTTCTCCGCCACCGTCAGGTTAGGGAACAGCGACAGGTCCTGGTAGATCACCTGTATGCCGTAATAACCGGACAGCTGCGGCGTCAGGGCGTGGAAGAGTTTGCCTTCCAGCGAAATGTTGGCGCCTTTTTCCGGCTGATAGACGCCGGAGATGATTTTAATGATGGTGCTTTTGCCGCAGCCGTTTTGCCCGGCCAGGCAGTGCACTTCGCCAATATTGAGCGTCAGGTTGATCTGGTCTAATGCCAGCACGCCTGGGAATCGCTTGCTGATATTCTCCAGGGTGATAAATGCGGGGGAGGCTGTCATAACGTTAACCTGTGCTTGCGTAGCGGCCGAAGCCCTGGGCGCAGCAAGCTGCGCCCCTACGAGGGTTTAACTACTTTCCCGGTGTGGCGAAATTACGCGAAAAATCAGAATCCAAGCGATTGGGCGTTGTCTTTGGTGACTTCCAAAATCTTATTAAACCGAATCACTTTGTGTTCCATGTCGACGTCGGCCTTGCCGAGGCCCTCGATCGCCAGATCCTTGTTCACTTCCTTGCCCTGCAGCAGCTGGTCGGCCACCGTCACCAGCGCATAGCCGGCGTCTTTCGGATCCCACAGCAGCGCTTTTTTGATGTCGCCGCGCATCAGGTAAGGGGCGGCCTGCGCCGGCATGGCGATGCCCACCACCGCGATTTTGTCCTTGGCGCGTTTCTTGGCCACCGCCTGGCCGGCGCCGATCGGGCCGAGCGAGCCGAAGCCGATGATGCCCTTCATCTGCGGATAGGTTTTCATCAGATCCAGCGTGGTGGCGTAGGATTTGTCGATGCTTTCCGCCACCGGCAGGCGCGAGGTGACTTCAAACATGTCCGGGTATTTTTCTTTCTGGTATTTGATGGCGGAATCGGCCCAGGCGTTGTGCAACGGCACGGTCAGCGAGCCGACGTAGATCGCGTAGCCGCCTTTGCCGCCCATGTCTTTCGCCAGCTCATCGACGTTGGCCTGCGCGTATTTCTCGCTGTCGATGGTCTCGATGTCCCACTGGCCGATCTGCTGGTCCGGGGATTCATGGGTCAGCACCACGATGCCTTTGTCGCGCGCTTTTTTCAGCACCGGCTCCAGCACCTTGGCGTCGTTCGGCACCACGATGATGGCGTTGACGTTCTTGGCGATCAGATCCTCAATCACCTTGACCTGCGCGGCCGGATCCGGGGTAGAAGGGCCGGTCTGGTAGGCGTTGACGTCGAGTTTTTTCGCCGCTTCGTTGACGCCCACTTCCATGCGGTTGAACCACGGAATGCCGGTTACTTTGGCGACCACGGCAATCTCATATTTATCAGCGGCGAACACAGGTGTTGTCGATAACATGCACGCAGAAACCACACATGCATTTAATAATGCGAGGTTAAATTTCATTAGCTGTACCTTTTTTTATCTGTAGGGGTGGCGGTTTTTCCACCGCTGCAGATTACAAAGGAATGGAAGAGGGGGCGTAGCTGAAGTTAACGAAATGTGATCTGCGCACAGTTAAGTAAAATAATGGCGTATTTAGTGTTAAATAAATGTTTAGTTATTTGGTGGTGGTAAATTTACTACCGATTAAGAAGCAATAAATAACCATGCATTAACTTTTATTTAACCAATTGGTATCATTTGGATGGCGAGAAAGCATAAAAAAATGCCGGCGCAGAGGCCGGCATTGAAGCATTTAATCGATGTGTGAACAAGATCACCTTTAAGGCGGATTACAGCACGCCCTGCGCCAGCATGGCGTCCGCGACCTTGACGAAACCGGCGATATTTGCGCCGTGCACGTAGTGGGTTTGCTTGCCTTCGCCGCCGTATTCCACGCAGGCGTGGTGAATATCGGCCATGATATGTTGTAAACGTACATCCACTTTCTCTGCCCGCCAGCCGATGCGCGCGGCGTTTTGCGCCATCTCCAGCCCCGAGGTGGCCACGCCGCCGGCGTTGGCCGCCTTGCCCGGCGCGAACAGCACGCCGGCGTCGAGGAAGGCGTCGGTGGCCTGGATGGTGGTCGGCATGTTGGCGCCTTCCGCTACCGCCTTCACCCCGTTGCGGATCAGCGTCTGCGCCGCCTCGAGATCCAGTTCGTTCTGCGTGGCGCACGGCAGGGCGATATCCACCGGCACGTTCCACGGCTGCTGGCCGGCCAGATAGGTCAGGCCGCGTTCGCGGGCATAGTCCGCCACCCGGCCGTAGCGTTGGTTTTTGATCTCCGCCAGGTGCGCCAGCTTCTCGGTGGTGAAGCCGTCCTCGTCCACCAGGGTGCCGCCGGAATCCGACACGGTGATCACGCGCGCGTCCAGCTCCAGCGCTTTCTCGATGGTGTACTGCGCCACGTTGCCGGAGCCGGACACCGCCACCCGCATGCCTTCAAAGCCCAGGCCGTGGCGCTGCAGCATGGCGTCGGTGAAGTACACGAGGCCGTAGCCGGTCGCCTCGGGGCGGATCAGGCTGCCGCCGAAGGAGAGACCCTTGCCGGTAAACACGCAGGCGGTGTTGTTGGACAGTTTCTTCATCATGCCGGCCATAAAGCCGACTTCACGGCCGCCGACGCCGATGTCGCCGGCCGGCACGTCGGTGTCCGGCCCCAGGTGGCGATACAGCTCGGTCATCAGCGCCTGGCAGAAGCGCATGATCTCGCCCTGGCTTTTGCCCTTGGGATCGAAATCGGAGCCGCCTTTGCCGCCGCCCATCGGCAGGGTGGTCAACGCGTTCTTGAAGGTCTGCTCAAAACCGAGGAACTTCAGGATCGACAGGTTTACCGACGGATGGAAGCGCATGCCACCTTTGTAGGGGCCGATGGCCGAGTTGAACTGCACGCGGAAGGCGCGGTTGACCTGCACCTGGCCGCGATCGTCCACCCAGCTGACGCGGAACTGAATGACGCGCTCGGGCTCCACCAGGCGCTCCAGCAGAGCCTGTTCGCGGTAGCGCGGGTTGCGTTCGATAAACGGCCACAGCGAGGTGAAGACTTCGCGCACCGCCTGCAGATATTCCGGCTGGTGGGGGTTATGGCGCTGTAACGAGGACAGGAAAGACTCTACCGATACGGCATATTCCATGGATAACTCCTTTTAGCATTAAGTTTTCCCCCGCTATTTCTTATAGATATGGGTATAGGCGATGCCCGGGGGAGGATGTTGTGTCTTTAGCGACTATATCATCGGAGGGCGGTTGATTATCAAGCGATTAATCGGCGTGGCGGCATGAAAAACGCCCGCAGGGCGCGGGCGTTGGGCAGTTAAGTTAGCAAGTGCTTACTTTATTCGTCTTCTTCATCGCGCAGCGGCACGATCAGCATATCGATGTGCACGGTATTGATCAGCTGGCGAGCGGAAGACATCAGCTTGCTCCAGAAATCCTGGTGGTGGCCGCACAGTACCAGATCCATGTCATATTTCTTGATGGCATCGACCAATACCTGCGCCAGATCGCCGCTGCCGCTCAGGGTCTCGGTGATCGGGTAGCCGGCGTTTTGCGACAGCTCGGTCAGCGCCTGATGGGTTTCCTCAGAGATGCGTTTTTGCATGTCGCCGAGATTGACGTCGATCAGGCCGGTATAGAGGTCGGAATAGTTGACATCGACGTGGATCAGAGAAACTTTAGCGTTGTACGGCCGCGCCATCGAGACGGCTTTTTCTACCAGGATCTTGCTTTCCGGGGATAGGTCCACCGCGATCAGTATGTGTTTGTAAGCCATAAGAATACTCCTTCCATAAACATGCCGATTAAAAGGGTTAGCAGGCGTTCCGTTTACCCGCCTTGCGCTTTTGGTTCCATAGTATCATTCGGATAACGCAATGATATGTTGGGGCGATCACACTGCGCCGCATCGAAAATCTCTCCGCCCGATACCTTTCGTTGTACACCCGCGCGGCGTAAAAGCCTATTGATTATGCGGATGCTGCCGGTCTGACCGCTTGAATTATAAGCGTTATTAAACAAAGTATAGCGCTAAATGCGCAATCAGCGCTCCAGATGCGGCTGCAGAAGGCTTTCAAACCACTCGTGAAACACCGCCAGGCGGCGTGAGCGCTGGCGACGATGGGGATAGATCAGGGCGATCGGCATGGAGGCGGCGCGGTAAGCGGGCAGGACTTCCACCAGTTCGCCGGCGTCGAGCAGGTGTTGCACGTCGTAGCGCGGGATTTGCATCAGCCCCAGCCCGGCGCGGCAGCAGGCGATATAGCTCTCGGCGTTGTTGACCACCACCCGGCTGGGCAGTTCGAGCCGCTGGGTATGGCCGTCGTCGGTCAGGTATTCCCAGGGGGATTCGCGGCCGGTTTTGGGCGAGGCGTAACCGATGCTCCTGTGCCCCTCGGCAAGATCGGCGGGCTGAAGCGGATGGCCGAATTCGCTCAGGTAGGCGGGGCTGGCGCAGTTGATCAGCGCGATATGGCCGAGTGGGCGCATCACCAGGCTGCTGTCGTGCAGATCGCCGACGCGCACCGCGCAGTCGACCCCTTCCTGCACCAGATCGATGGCGCGATCGGCGGAGCCGAGCACCAGCTGCAGGTGGGGGTGGCGCCGCAGCAGGCTGGGCAGCGCCGGCGCGATCAGCCGGCGGGCAATGCGGCTCGGCACGTCGACGCTGAGCCGGCCGGAGGCCTGGCGCTGGCTGGCCTGAAACGACTGATCGATATCCTCCACCTCGGCCAGCAGCGGGCGCAGCCGCTCGAGCAGCTGTTCGCCGTCGGCGGTCAGCCGCACCTGCCGCGTGGTGCGGTGCAGCAGGCGCACGCCCAGCTGCGTTTCCAGCTGTTGCACGGCGGCGGACACCGAGGCGCGCGGCACCTCCAGCACATGGGCTGCGCGGATAAAGCTGCCCATCTCCGCTACCTGCACGAATACGCGGTATTGATTGAATCTGTCCATCGATGCGCCCGTTATTGTCCTTATTATTGCCGCTTAAAGCATTCTGCGGCGTTATCCGGCAAACCCTCCTTGCTCCAGGAAGGCTTGCTCCTGCGTGGTAGTATCGCGCAACAGCAGCTGATTGCGATGTGGGAAACGACCGAAACGGCGGATGATATCGCGGTGTCCCTCGGCGTGCGCGCGTTCAGCCGGCCCCAGTTGAGCGTTTAGCGCCACGGAAAGATCCTGATCGGCGAGATTTTCCGAGTGGGCGAACGGCAGGCAAAAAAACAGGCGCAGCGAAGGCTCGACGGCCTGCATGTAGTTCGCCGCAATGGCGATGCGGGCGAAGCGGCGCGCCAGCGGATCGGTGGCGTACATGTGGGCGGTGTTGCGAAAAGCGTTGCGCGGAAACTGGTCGAGCAGGATCATCAGCGCCAGCGCGCTTTCCGGCGTCTTAAGCCAGTCGTCGCGTTCACGCCGGGCCGCCGCCAGATGCAGGCCCAAAAAGCGCGCGCGAAAGCGTTGGTCGAAGCGCGGATCCTGCCGGAACCATTGCTCTGCGCCGGCGTCTTGCCAAAACCGCACCACCTCATCGGCCGTTTGATTATCGGCCGCGAGCGCATCGCTGCGCCGGCGGAAAAGGGTCGGCATGCCCGTCATTCCTTCTTCGCCTTGGTCGGCGCATTGCCCAAAATCATCGATGTACCGGCGTAAATGCCGCCGGACACCTCCATCGCCAACCGTTCGGCATCCTTGCGCCGCAGCTCGGCCATCAAATCCGCCGCGGTTTCCGGATCGGAGCCCAACGCCAACATAGCTTCATGCCCGAAAGACATGGCGGACTCTAAGGTGACGCGAATTTGGTAATCCACATTGGCCTTGATCAGCGCGATGGCATGTTCGCGGTCATGAGCGCGAGCCAGCACGCGGGCCTGCGGGAAGTGGGTTTTGGCGTGTTCGACAATCTGCGTGGCGGCTTGCGGATCGTCAATGCAGACCAAGATGGCGCGGGCGTGGCCGGCGCCCGCCGCATGCAGCACATCCATGCGCGCACCGTCGCCATAGTAAACTTTGAAGCCGAAGTCTTGCGCGTCGCGGGCAACCTGGGGTTCGCGGTCGATAATGGTGATATCGGCGCCCATCGCCAAAACGTGCTGGCTGACGATCTGACCAAAACGGCCGAACCCGACGATCAGCACGCTGTTGGTCAAGCCGGCGGGCTGTTCCGTGCCGTCCAACGAGGCGTCGGACGAGGCGCGCAGGCGTTGGTGGATCAACACCGCCAGCGGTGTCAAAGCCATCGACAGCACCACGACGGCGGTCATGTTGGCGTTGGCTTCCGCAGGCAGCGCCTGATTGGCCAGCGCAGCGGCGAACAGCACAAACGCAAATTCTCCCCCTTGCGCCATGAGTACGGCGCGGTCGAGAGCATCACCGTGCGAGCTTTTCGTCAACCGGGCCACGCAGTAAATACACAGGCCTTTGATGAACATCATCGCCAGCACGCCACTGACGATCAGCGGCCAGTTGCGCGCCACCACGGCCAGATCGAGAGACATGCCGACGCCGAGGAAGAACAGCCCCAAAAGCAGACCGCGAAAGGGCTCGATGTCGGCTTCGAGCTGATGGCGGAACGTCGATTCCGACAGCAGCACGCCGGCCAAAAAGGCGCCCATGGCCATGGAAAGGCCACCCAGCTGCATCAGCAAAGCGGCGCCGAGCACTACCAGCAGCGCGGCTGCGGTCATCACTTCGCGCGCTTTGGCGTGCGCCAGAATGCGAAACAGCGGGTTCAGCAGCCAGATGCCGGCCGCCACCAGCGCGGCCAGCGCACCGGCGGCGATGGCGATGCCGCCCCAGGCGGAACCGGATACCGGCGTCGATGAACCGGCCGGCGCGATGAACGCCACCAGCGCCAGCAGCGGGACAATCATCAGATCTTCAAACAGCAATACGGCGACGATTTTCTGACCGCGCGGGCTGGCGATGTCGCCGCGTTCGCCCAACAGCTGCATGACGATCGCGGTAGACGTCAGCACGAATCCCATGCCGCAGATGAAGGAGATGGCCAATGAAAAGCCGAAGGCCATGCCGATGGCGGTGAGCAGCAGCCCGCAGCTCAATACCTGCAGGCTGCCCAGGCCGAAAATATCGCGCCGCATGTTCCACAGATGAGAAGGCCGCATCTCCAGGCCGATGATGAAGAGAAACATCACCACCCCAAGCTCGGCGGTGTGCAGGATGGTCTGCGCATCGTTGAACAAACCAAAGCCGAACGGCCCAATCGCCAAACCGGCGGCCAGATAACCCAGCACCGAGCCCAGCCCCAAGCGCTTGAACAGCGGCACGGCCACCACGGCGGCGCCCAGTAGCGTCACCACGTTGAGCAGGTCGCCGGCGCTTTCAGACATGGGCGAGGCGCCAGAATACGAACGCGGCGATGGCGGCGGGGATCGCGAACACCAGCAGCAGGATCGGCAACTCCGCCCGCAGGCTGTAGCCCGCGTGGGCGACGCCCACCCACATATTGACCGCCGCGATCAGCAACCAGGCCGGGACGAAAATTTTTGCCGCCAGCGCCATGCCCGCCGCACTGGCGCCCCAGAGCCAGCCGAACAGCACAAACAATCCCAGGAGAACCACGCCTCCGCCAATGACCATTAGCATGTGCATTGCAATATCCTCTACGCTGCGCCTCCTGGCGGGGGCGGACGCCAGACGCGCGCCCCCATGCGGCGTTACTTGGTAGTATAGCCGCCGTTGATCAGGATAGTTTGGCCGGTAACCCACCAGCCGTCGCTGACCAGATGGCGGATGAACGGCACCACGTCTTCGATATCGGTGAGGCCGGTTTTGCTGAACGGCGACAGCGCCGCCGCGCTTTGGTGATACGCCACCGCATCGGCGCCTTCGGCCGGATAGAAGAACGGGGTGTCCATCGGGCCGGGGCCGACCGCCGTCACGGAGATGCCGCGCTCACCGAACTCCTTGGCGGCGGCACGGGTGAAGTGCTCCACCGGCGCCTTGGTGCCGGCGTAAGCGGCATAGAACGGCGTGAAGGCGCCGAGCAGCGAGGTGACCAGCGTGCAGATTTTACCGTTGTCGTTGAGGTGTTTGCCCGCCTCTTTCAGGAAGAAGAATGCGGTTTTGGCGTTGACCGCGGTCATCTCGTCGTACTCGGCCTCGCTGATGTCGACCATCGGCTTTTTCAGCACTTTGCCGACGGTATTGATGGCGATATCCGGCTTGCCGACGGCGGCGACCGCATCGGCGAACAGCTTCTCGACCGCGCCCGCGGTGGTCAAATCGGCCTGCAGCGCGACGCCTTGCGCCCCGGCGGCCTGGATGGCGGCGACGGTCTTATCGGCTTCGGCTTTGGAGGCGGCGCTGTTGTAGTGGATCACTACCGCTTTGGCGCCTTGTTCAGCCAAATCGCGCGCGATAAGCCCGCCGAGATTTTTGGCGCCGCCGGCGATCAGGACGATTTTTCCCTTGATTGAATGGTTTGCCATAACAGTTTCCTTGGATGAGCGTAACGGAAACCTGAGTCTAGCCAGCGTGGGGGGAAAGATCAGCGGCGTGGGGCGGGATAGACTATCCAGGAAAAACGACTAATTGCAGACGAACGGTTATCACTTATAACGCCCCGGCGGGGGCGTTTCGGCGCGTGGCGGTAAATTTTATCCACTGATCAGGCCAGTTTGCGTTTCATTAACCTACAATGATGAATATGGGCCTCACCATTTCCCCTCTGAGTGGAATCACGCCGTGCAAATCTCTCTGTGCGGTGCGGTAACGTCTCTGGAGGCGGTGGGTTATGGGCATGGCCCGTGCAGGCAAAAAAGGGGATGAGAGCGGTAAGCTCCAGCAGAGTATCGGGTAATGAGGTAGGGCGGTTGGACCCGGCGGATGGCCGCGGATAACAACGCCTTGAGGGGGTAATCATGATCAGTACCGTCGCGCTGTTTTGGGCCTTATGTGTGGTGTGTGTGGTTAACATGGTGCGGTATTACTCTTCTCTGCGCGCATTGCTGGTGGTATTGCGCGGCTGTGACCCGTTGCTGTACCAATACGTCGACGGCGGCGGTTTCTTCACCGCCCACGGGCAACCCAGCAAGCAGCTGAGGCTGGTGCGCTATATCTTTGCGCAACGCTATGTCGAGCACCACGATCCGGAGTTTATTCGCCGCTGCGAGCGGGTGCGCGGGCAGTTCATGCTGACCTCGGCCCTGTGCGGCCTGGTGGTCATCAGCCTGATAGCGCTGATGATCTGGTATTAATGCCTTCCTGTTTCCCTTGATGCAGGCAAAAAAAAGGCGGCCCTGCGGCCGCCTTCCTCATGATGCTTATCGCTTAGATCAGCTTCAACGCAACCCAATACAGCGCACCGGAAAGCAGAATCGAGATTGGCAGGGTCAGTACCCAGGCCAACAGGATGTTCTTCACGGTTTTGCTCTGCACGCCGCCGCCGTCCACGATCATCGTCCCGGCAACCGCCGAAGAGAGGACGTGGGTGGTGGAGACCGGCATGCCGGTATAACTCGCCACGCCGATAGACAGCGCCGCGGTCATCTGGGCCGATACGCCCTGGGCGTAGGTCATGCCTTTCTTGCCGATCTTCTCGCCGATGGTGGTGGCCACGCGTTTCCAGCCCACCATGGTGCCGAGCGACAGCGCCAGCGCGACGGCGACGATGATCCACATCGGCGCGTACTCGACGGTCTGCAGCAGATCCTGACGCAGGTTCTTCAGGAAGCGCTGGTCGGCGGATGAGGTTTCCGGCAGCTTGGCGACTTTATCCGCCGTGTCGGTCACGCACATCAGCAGGCGGCGCAGGTGGCTGCGCTGCTCAACCGTCAGCTGATCGTAGCTTTGCAGGTTGGTCAGCATGCCCTGAGCCAGCTCGATCGCCGGCATGGCGCGCGAACTGTCGCAGTGGAACTCGGCCGGCTTGTTCGGCGCAGCTTCGTCATCCGGGCTTGGCACCAGCGGCGTCAACGACACCGCATGCGACAGCGCGTCGCCGTGCTGCTGGTAATATTGCTGCAGGTGGGTCACGGCGTCACGCGTACGGGTGATGTCATAACCGGTTGCATTCATATTGACCACGAAGCCGGCCGGCGCAACGCCGATCAGCACCAGCATGATCAGGCCGATGCCTTTCTGGCCGTCGTTGGCGCCGTGCGAGAAGCTGACGCCAATCGCCGACAGGATCAGCGCGATACGGGTCCAGAACGGCGGCTTGCGTTTGCCGTCGACCTTTTCACGTTCCGCAGGGGTCATGTGGATACGCTGGCGTTTCTTGGTGCCACTCCAATAGCGGCGCAAGGCGAACACCATCACTCCCGCCACCATCATGCCGACCAGCGGCGAGAACAGCAGAGAAAGGAAAATACCAATCATTTTCGGGACGTTAAGCGCATCCACCACCGAAGTGTGGGTCATCAGGGCGTTGGTTAAACCGACACCGATGATTGCGCCTATCAGCGTATGGGAACTGGAGGCCGGCAGACCGAAATACCAGGTGCCGAGGTTCCAGATGATTGCCGCCAACAGCATGGAGAAGACCATGGCTAATCCGTGTGCTGAACTGACGTTCAACAACAGATCGGTAGGCAGCAAGTGGACGATGGCGTAAGCAACACTCAAACCGCCGAGCATTACGCCAAGAAAGTTGAACAAACCTGCCATCACGACCGCAAGTTGCGAGCGCATGGCGCGGGTATAAATAACTGTAGCGACCGCATTGGCCGTATCATGAAAACCGTTGATGGCTTCATAAAACAACACGAACAACAATGCGAGAATTAACATCAGGCCGGTATGGAAATCCAGGCCAGCGAACAAATGCAGCATAAGCGTTACGCCAGTTTGTGGACATGAACGCCGCGCATTATCAGTGACAACCGGGGCCGGGGAAAAGGAAAATATGACGTTTTTTTGATTTGGACATGACGAAACGATGACGCGCCTATAACAAAAATATGGAATATCAATGCGTTATTCTCCTCTGACCTCTGTAATATTTTCTTACTATGGCGTTGGCGGCGCCGGGGCTTTACAATCTGCCGCCGTGAATTTGGCGGTGACCGGCGGCGAAACGGCGTAATATGGCGCCCTTTTGTCGCGATTGTGGTTTTGATAAGAGAGGCTCAGGTGGAACAGTTTGATGTCGTAGTGATTGGGGCGGGCGCCGCCGGCATGTTTTGCGCCGCGCAGGCGGGGCAACTCGGTTGCCGCGTGTTGCTGCTCGACAACGGCAAAAAACCGGGCCGCAAGATCCTGATGTCCGGCGGCGGGCGCTGCAACTTTACCAACATGTACGCCGAACCGGCGGCCTACCTGTCGAACAACCCGCACTTTTGCAAGTCGGCGCTGGCGCGCTACACCCAGTGGGACTTCATCGATCTGATCAACCGCTACGGCATCGCCTACCATGAAAAAACGCTGGGGCAGCTGTTCTGCGACGACTCGGCGCAGCAGGTGGTGGATCTGCTGGTCAAAGAGTGCGAGCTGGGCCAGGTGACGGTGCGCCTGCGCAGCGAAGTGCTGGGCGTGGAGAAAACCGAACATGGTTACGCGCTGGCGCTGAATGGTGAAAAAGTGAGTGCTCGCTCACTTGTGGTGGCCAGCGGCGGTTTGTCCATGCCGGGGCTGGGCGCTTCGCCGTTCGGTTACAAGCTGGCGGAGCAGTTCGGTCTCAGGGTGCTGCCGACGCGTGCCGGGCTGGTGCCTTTTACCCTGCATAAGCCGCTGCTGGAGCATGTGCAGACGCTGTCCGGCGTCTCGGTGCCGGCGGTGATCACCGCCGAGAACGGCGTCAGCTTCCGTGAAAGCATCCTGTTTACCCATCGCGGCCTGTCCGGCCCGGCGGTGCTGCAGCTGTCCAGCTACTGGCAACCGGGTGAGTATGTGAGCATTAACTTACTTCCTGAGCTGGATTTGGCGGCCTTCCTGGATGATCAACGCCGCCAGCACCCGAACCAAAGCCTGAAAAACACCCTGGCGCTGCAATTGCCGAAGCGGTTGGTGGAGTGCTTGCAAACCCTGGGACAACTGCCGGAGGCCACGCTGAAGCAGCTGAATGCGCCGCAGCAGGCGGCGCTGGTGGAGCTGTTGCAGAACTGGCGCGTGCAGCCGAACGGCACCGAAGGTTACCGCACGGCGGAAGTGACGCTCGGCGGCGTCGATACCAACGAACTTTCCTCCAAGACGATGGAAGCCCACAAGGCGCCGGGGCTCTATTTTATCGGCGAAGTGGTGGACGTGACCGGGTGGTTGGGCGGCTACAACTTCCAGTGGGCGTGGAGCTCGGCCTGGGCCTGCGCCCAGGCGTTGGCGGCGCAGGAGCGTTAACGTTCAGCAGCGTGAAGGGGCTAGGCCGATTTAGAAGGCTATTTTATGATTATCCGACATCCGGAACATACCGTGATTTAATCGGCCGCCGGCCCCTTAAGCTCTATGCGATTGCCGTCCGGATCGCTGAAGTAAACCGATGGCCCGTCGCCTTCCGCGCCGTAGCGCGATTCAGCAGGGTCGACGGCGATCCCCTGCGATCGCAGATAGGCCAGCAGTTCGTCTTCGTTGAAAGGATCGATGCGCAGGCAGAGGTGATCGACATTTTGCCGGTGAGGATCGGGCGCGTCGCCGCCTTTTTTTCCAAGCTGGCCGTTCACGTCGACCAGATCAATCATGGCCGTTCCGGCGCGCAGGTGCACCAGCCCCATATCGGGCCGCCGTTTGGCGATGTCGCAACCCAGCGTCTGGGTATAGAACCGCAGGCTTTTTTCCGCATCGCGCACGCGCAGAACCACATGATCGATAGTCTTCAGGCTGAAAGGGGGCATGATTTTCTCCCAGAATCGCTGCGTTACTCATCAGCATAATCGGCAACGCCCGATTTATCCTGTTTTCGCCCCCTATTGCTGCCAGAGCCGCCGCTTATCGCAGAGTCGCCACGATCTCTTCCAACGCCGCGCGCTGCGCCTCGCCGAGCGCGCTTTCCGTCGCCGCATTCTCCGCCAGCAGGGTTTGCAGGCCGATCAGCCAGTCATAGATATAAAACGCGGTGTTTTTGGTCGGCGTCGGCGCCAGCCGGGTTAACCGCTGCTGGCTGCTCCAGTCCACCGCCGGCTGCGGCGGCGGGGTAAAGATCGGCTGGCCGGGGTTGACGCGGCTCTCGGGGCGCGTTGCCGCATCGCGCCGCTGGAAGCCGAGCCAGGCGACGAAGTCGCCCAGTATCGCCAGCGCCTGGCTGATTTGCCGATCTTCACTCTGTTCCGGCAGGCCCCCGGCGCACAGCGCGCGTTCCAGCTCATCATCGAGCCGCAGGCGGCAGGCGGCGCCGATCAGCGCATCGACCAGCAGTTCCAGGTGCGGCTTTTCGACGCCGAGCAGCTCCAGCAACCGGCGGCTGTCCGGCAGGCTGCGCAGATGGTTGCTCCAATCCGCGAATACCCGCGCGGCAAAGGGCGACGCGGAGGGCTCGCCGGGTGCCGGGGTTTCCGGTGCGCCGAACAGATCGATGTCGAGCCCGAACGGCGCTGGCGTCGTCGTCGGGGCCGGCGCGGCGTGCTGCTGTTGCTGATAAAGCTGGCGCAACGTATCGCGCTGCGGCAACAGCCGTTCCAGCAGTTCGCCGTGGCAGCCGGCCTGCGCCTGCAGCGCGCGCAGCAGCTGTTGGCCGCGTTGCTGCGCCGCGTGCGGAGCGGCGGCGGTGAGCCAGTTGCCGAGCAGGCTTTCCGTCAGCTCACGCTGCAACTCTTCGCGCTGTTCGAGCAGGCGCGCTTGCTTCTGGGCCGGGCGCGCCTGGGTGGCCAGGTAACTTACCATGCGGCGGCAATCCTGTTCATCCAGCGCCAGCAGCGTGGCCCAGCTGTCGCCGGGCTCGCCGACCTGGCGCTGTACGGCGTCGTCGGGGCGCGCTTTGCCTTCCCCGCGTTGATCGAACGGCGTGATCGCCCAGATCAGGCCGGGTTTGCGGCGCTGGCGTAGCGCCGGGGTTTCTCCCTGAGTCTGATTGACCCAGTTGGCGAGCGCCTGGCCGACGCGGGCGGCGTCCTGCGGCGTGGCGGCGGCATCGGCCACCAGCAGCAGGTTGGCGTGCAGGCCGTCTGCGCAGCGGGTCAGCAAATGGGCGCGTTTCGCCTGTTGCAGCCGCTGCGTCGGTTCCGCCTGCGGGCAGGCGCGGCTGCCGGGCAGGTCGATCAGCGCCACGTCGGCGGGCAGGCCCGCCTGCGCCGTCTGCGGCAGAACGGTGGTGACTTCGGCGGTCAGCCAGGTCAGATCGCTCAACGCGATCTTCCGTTCACCGCCGTGTTCGGCCATCACGACGATCGCGGCGTTTTCTGCTGCGGCGCTCGCGGTCAGCAGCGGTAAGGCGCGGTGCGGAGCATGAACCTGTCGGCTGCTACCGAGGGCATGCAGCGTGTGCGCCAGCTGGCGATAATGCGCCGTCAGCGTCGTTTCCTCTCCCCACAGCGGCGCAAACAGGCGCGCGCGATCGTCGATGCTCAACTGCGGCGCCAGCGCCACGGCCTGCGGCCAGAAATGCCTGTCCAGCGTCTGTTGCCCCTTGTCGCCGTAGCGGCGTTGGCTATCCCACAGCGCCAGCACATCGCTGTCGCTGAGGCCGTCGAGGGCGACGGCTTGGCGGTGACGCGCCAACGCTTGCAGATGGCCGGCGATCGCGCGGGCGTCCCAGTCCAGCCGGAAGCCGCCCATCGCGGCGGCATCGAGCGTGATGGCCAGCCACTGCGCTTCATCGAGCAGCGCGAGGGCGAGAGGATACTCGGTGGACGGCGTCGGCGCGGTGGCGCAGTAACGCACCGCCAGCGCGGCGTCGCCGTGCAGCCTTTCTGCGCCGGGGGCCAGCGCCGCCAGCAGGTGGGCCTTGGCGGCGGCGTTGTGGCCGTACAGGCCGATAGCGACCTGCGCAGGTTGTGCCTTCGCCAATTGCAGTGCGCGGTTATGGCAACGGCGCAGGCGCAGCGTCAGGCGATCGGCTTCCCGTTCCAAACGGGTGGACTGCCGGCGCGCGGTGTCCACCCAGGCGATCGCCTGCAGAATGCCGGCACTGAGTGCGTGGTTCGGGGCCGATTGGGCGGTAGTGATAGCTTTCATCGTGGGTAAATGCTCCCGCTGTCTATCCAGTAGTGGGTCGCGCCGGAGGCGCTGGCAGCCAGGGTATTGAGTTTCAGTTGCAGATGGTGCGCCGGGACGGGGCTGCCGTCGGCCAGCAACGCCTGCGCGATCCTGACGCTTTCCGCGCCCTGTTCGGCGCTGGCGGTAATGGCCAGCCGCAGGGTGATCACCGCGTCGCCGGCCAGTTTGCGCGCCAGCTGGGCGTCATTGATGGTCAGCGTATAGAGCGGCGAGGCCGGCCAGCGTTCGTTGTCCAGTTGGCGGAAGCCCAGGCGCAGCGGGCCGCGCAGCTGGAAGCTGCCGGCGGGGTCGAGCGCGAAGTCGGCGCGATCCAGATCGATGTCGCGGTAATAGACGTTATCGTCCGCCAGCATGTTGTTGCCGTCCAGCATGCCCAGGTGGCGAATGGTGGAGTAAGGCTGGAAATCGCCGACGTTGAAGTAAAAACTCTCCAGCCGCAGGTCGATCGCCAGCAGGCACAGCATGGCGCCCACCGCGGCGGTGGATTTCGGGTTGTCGATGCGGCCGCGTTTGTTGAACGGGTACCAGCTGCGGGTGTGGTAGCCCTCGAGCGGCAGAATGCGGCTGGCGGGCAGCGGCTGCAGATGGCGCAGCAGCGCCTGCACGCCGGGGAAACGCGCCGGGCGGCCGGTCAACAGCAGCACGTCGCAGGTATACAGCGCCACCACCTCGGCCAGCAGGCGCAGGCAGCGGCCGATGCCGATGCGATCGGACAAGAAGGCGGCGTGCAGATCGGCCAGGCGGATCACCAGCGGGGTGTGCAGAATCTCGAAGGCGTCGCTGTCGGCTTCGCGCTGCACCTCGCCGTTGATAAACGCCAGCACCTGCGGCGTCGGCGGCTGCGGCAGCAAATCGCCCAGGCTGGCGGCGATTTCCGCCCGGCTGTCCAGCGGGTCGTATTCTTCATAGGCGCCGAGCAGCGCGCGCCCGGCGGGCATGAAAATCTGCAGCGCGGCCTGCTGGCGCAGGGTGGAAAGCCCGTCCATACGCCCTTCGTTGCCGAACAGCCTGTCCATCAACGCCGGGGCGGCGCTTACGCCGGCGGCTTCGAACGCCTGCTGCACGGCGGGCAGGATAAACTGCTGGATGGCGTCCAGCAGGATATCGTCGCCGGCGACTTTAAAGCCCTCGCGGAACAGCAGGCGCGGGTTGATTTTGATGTTGTTGCCCACGCCGTCGTCGAGCGAATAGTGCGTGATCGCCAGATCGGTGGTGCCGCCGCCGATGTCGATGGAGGCGATGCGCAGCGTTTTGCCCGCCTGCTCATCCGGCGCCAGCGGCCGGTCGGGCCGGGCCATGGCGGCGAAAAAGGCGTCGGTGCGGCCGGCGAAGTTCACCTGGGTTTCATTGTACAGATAGACCATCTGGCCGCAGGTGGCCTCGTCCCACTCCATCTGCACCTGCGGCGCCGGGAAGCGGGCGTGCGCGCCGTCGAACGGCGCATCCTGCGGGTGCCAGTCGAGGGCCTTCCACACCAGCCCGATCGCCTCCTGCATGCGGCGGCGGAAGATCTCGCGCTCCGGTTTCGGCATCGCCGAAGGCAGCGTCAGAATGATGGCGCGCAAACGGCGCGGCGCGGCGGCGTTCGGCATGCGGCTGCGCTGGGCGATGCTGTTGATCTGCATCAGCGCCTGCGCCAGCAGCTCGCTCAGCATCAGCGTCATCACCGCGCTGCGGCTGTAATGGGCGGCGAACACCGGCAGCCGTTGCGCCGTCGGCAGGGCGGACAGCGGCACGCCTTCGTCGTTGATCAGGGTGGTCAACGGCGCGGCGGCGGCCATCGGCTCGTGCTGCTCGTTGAAGCGCCAGCCGGGCGCATAGCGCTCCTCGTCCCACAGGTAGCGGCGCGGGCTGGAAATGCCGGTAGTGCCTTCATGGCCCGTTCGCCGCTGCGCCAGTTGCGCGGCTTCGCGTCCGACGCGGGTGATGGACGGCCACTGGAAGGCGTCGTCGCGCCCGCTCTGGAACGACAGATGCGGCTTGCCGAAGCCGGCCCGAGAAAACTCCACCCGGCTCTCGAACAGTTCGTTGTAGACGCGGTGCGGTTCGGACAGCGAACGCAGCTGCAGCTCGTAGGTTTGCTTCAGGCCGTTGCTCTCCTCCGGATGATCCTCGACCAGCACGCCGCAGGTGTGCGAGTTGCCGACGTCCAGCACCAGATCGACGTCGATCGCCGGTTGCTGCAGCGTCGCCGCCACCATCTTTATCTGCGGCACCGCCAGCTGATGGCCAAGCATGTGCAACAGATTGAGGTAGTGCGCCTGATACTCGAAGGTTTTCAGCCCGGCGTTGATCTCCACTTCGGCGCGCTGCTCCCGCTCGGCGGCGCGCTGGCTGAACGCCTCGCGCAGCCAGCCGTCCACCCAGGTCAGATCGAGGAACTCGCCCAGCTCGTGGTTGCGGTGCGCCAGCGCGAAACGGAGATCGGTGCCGAGATCGCTTTCGCCCGGCGCCAGCGCCTCCTGGCCGGGCGCCGCGGCGCGGGTGTCGAAGGCCAGCACCACGCGCAGCAGGTTGCCGTCCTGATCCGGTTCATCCAACTGCACCACCTGCAGGCGCGCCCAGTTGTCCGGGCCCGACAAGAACAGGCCCGCCGGGGTGTGGCGCAAGCAGGGCAGCGGCAACCAGAGCTTATCCAGCAGGTGCAGCGACTGCTGCAGCGGATAGCTGAACTCCGGCCGCACCACTTCGGCGGCCTGGTCGCCCACGGCCGGCAGCTGATATTTGCCGCTCTCGGCCTCCCATTGCAGGCGCAGCAGCGGGCCGCTGGCGGTCTTGCGCACGAATTTGCCGGGAAACTCGGCGTCCAGCAGCGGCGTCAGGGCAAAGTCCAGAAACTGAATGCCGCTGTCCTGAATCAGCGTAATGCCGTGTTTGTAGTCCGTAAGGGGTGCCAGCATCATTTACTCTCGCGCTTGAACGTCATGGGATAGGTGGTGTCCGCATCGTAGCGGCCGGTGCACTCCGCCGCGCCGGTGTCGCCCTGGCGGCAGACGATCTCCGGGATCTGGTAGCGGCTGCCGTCGCTGCAGCGCGCCTTGGTGCGGCTGTTGATCACCAGATTGCCGGACTGCATCAGCCCGGCTTCGACCGCCACCCGGCAGCTGACGCCGTCGCCGTAGGCGATAACGGCGATGCCTTTGCCGCCGTTCAGACGATATTGCAGGCTGGGGCGCTTGCCGGTAATCGGGTCTTTCAGCGCCACCGTGGCGCGCCATTTGCCATTAAGGAAACGGGTGGAGCCGGCCTTCACCGCCTCGGGCGGCAGCACCAGCGCATGTTTGTCCAGCGGCTGCGGGATGACCGGCGCCGGTGGCGGCGGCATCAGCGTCGCGTGCGCCAGCGGCAAGCGCAGTTTGGGCAACGGCGCGGCGGTTTTTTCCGGCGGCGCCGGATGCTGGACCTCCGCCGGCATCGCCGGTTGCGGCGGCGGCGAGCGGTGCAGCCAGGCGGCCAGCGCCGCACTGCCCAGCAACAGTACGGGTAACAGCCAGAGAGCGTAGCGCCGGCGCGGGCGAACGGCGGCAGAGGATTCGATAGGCGCTGCCGGGGCGGGCGCCGGTTCAGGCTCGGCGGCCGGGGCCGGTTTTACCGGTTCGACAACGGCCGTCTTGCGCGGTGCGGCGGCGATCGGCGCCGGTTTTTCCACTTCCGATTCGATCGGGCGCAGGCAGGCCAGCGGATCGTCCGGGCTCTGCGCCTGCGGCTTGATAAAGCCCCAGAAGGTCAGCACCGGCCGATCGTCCACCAGGTAAACGTGGTTGGGGTCGGGCATGTGCATCGCTTTGGCCAGCAGCGCGCCGAACAGGCGATGGCTGGGGTGATCGGTCGCCTGGGCCTGTTCCGTCAGGCTGCGGAAGGTCGTCAGGCAGTGTTCCAGGTGGCGCACCGCCTGCGCGCGCTGGGCGTCGCTCGCCGCCAGCCAGGAGGTGACCTTGCCGGGGAAGGGCGCATACCAGTCGATGCGGGTGCCGCTTTCGTTCGGCTGGGGGATCGCCAGACAGTCGGCGGCCTGCTGCTGCCGGCGAAGACGCAGGGTTTCCCGCAGCTGCTGCGCGCAGGCGTAGACCGGTTGCCCGTTTTCGCCTAAAGCCAGCACATCATCCAAACTGCCACTGCGTAAGAAGGGTTTCACCACGGCACCGCACCTTGTCCTGTTCTGCAAAAACGCATAAAAGTCCATGATACCCCGCAGGCAGAGCCGCCAAACGGCCAAGGACAGCCCGAAAAACGCCCTTCTTTGGCGTTAGCGGAACCGGCACAGTGAAAATCTCGCTATCCGGACCTGTCCGTGAACCGCTTTATCTGAAAAATAGAACCTGGCCCCGGCAAGTGACGCCGGGGAACGATGTTCTCTTTCACTATGATATCGCCTCGCGGGTTGCCGATTTCGGTATGCCTCAGGCGTGCGGAGCGTTCACATGACGGACAGTCAGTCTGAAAAAACTCTCGTTGTTCCCCCTGCGCATCCCGCCGCCGGGCATTCGCCCCAGGGCTGGATGAACGGCTTCCTCGGCATGATTATTTTCAGCGGCTCGCTGCCCGCCACGCGGGTGGCGGTGCTGGAGCTCGATCCGCTGTTTCTGACGGCGGTCAGGGCGGCGATCGCCGCCTTGCTGGCGCTGTGTGCGCTGCTGATCACCCGCCAGGCGCGGCCGACGCGGGCCGATTTGCCGCCGCTGCTGTTTGTGGCGCTCGGCGTGGTCATCGGTTTTCCGCTGCTGACGGCGCTGGCGCTGCAGCACACCACCTCGGCGCATTCGCTGGTGTATATCGGCCTGCTGCCGTTGGCGACCGCCGGTTTTGGCGTTTTGCGCGGCGGAGAGCGGCCCAAGCCCGCTTTTTGGGCTTTTTCAGGCGTCGGCGCCGTGCTGGTGGGCGCTTTCGCGCTAAGCCAGGGGAGCGGCGGAGCCTGGCAAGGGGATGCGCTGATGATCGGTGCGGTGCTGCTGTGCGGCCTGGGTTATGCCGAAGGGGCGGTGCTGTCGCGCCGGATCGGCGGCTGGCAGGTGATCTCCTGGGCGCTGGTGGCGGCGTTGCCGTTGACGCTGGCGGCCACTTGGCTGGCGGCGCCGGCCGGTTGGCCTGCCGTCAGCGGCGCCGCCTGGCTGTCGCTGGTTTACGTCTCGGTGTTCAGCATGTGGATTGGGTTTATTTTCTGGTATCGCGGCCTGGCGCAGGGCGGCATCGCCGCCGTCGGGCAGTTACAGCTGCTGCAGCCGTTCTTTGGCCTGGCGCTGGCGGGCTGGCTGCTGCAGGAAACCGTCCAGCCGATGATGATCGCCGTGATGGCCGGCGTGGTGGTTTGCGTGTTCGGCGCCAAGCGCTTTTCCCGCTAGGCGCCGTTGCCGGCGCAGGCTCGGATCACCTCGCCGAGCCGTTCCACCGCCTGTTGCACCTGGCGGTCGGCGTAACCGCCCAATCCCAGCACCAGACCCGGCTCACCGTGGCCGGGCGCATACATCGGCGACACCGCCCGCAGCGCCAATCCGGCTTCGTTGGCGCATTGGGCGACCCGCACGTCATCGAGATCTTTCCTCAGCCACAGCACCATGTGCATGCCCTGATCGCAGGGCTGCACTATCGCCAGCTCAGCGGGGATGTGCGTGTTGATCGCCTCGATCAGCACCCGGCGTTTCTCGGCGTAGACGCCGCGCATTTTGCGGATATGCCGGTCGAGATACCCTTCGGCGATAAAGGCGGCCAGCACGTGTTGATCCGCGCTGGGCGGATGGCGATCCATCAGGATCCTGGCGCCGAAAAAGGCGTCGACCAGCGGTGGCGGCACGATGGCGTAACCCAGCCGCAGCGAAGGGAACAGCACCTTGCTGAAGGTGCCGAGATAGAGCGTTCGCTCGGGCGCCAGCCCCTGCAGCGAAGGGAACGGGTGGCCGGCGTAGCGCATCTCGCTGTCGTAGTCGTCTTCCACGATCCAGGCCTGCCGCTCTTTGGCCCAGCCCAACAGGGCGCTTCTTTTCGCCATGCTCATCGGCATGCCCAGCGGATATTGATGGGACGGCGTGACAAAGGCGGCGCGGGCGTCGGCGGCCAGGCGGATACCGGCGGCGACGTCGATGCCGTCGGTGGCGACGGGCACCCTAATCATGCGCCGATCGCGAAACAGGCTGTCGAAAATAGCGGTGATGCCGGCGTAGGCGGGGTCTTCCACCCAGGCGCTGTCGCCGGCGTCCAGCAGGATCTGTGCGGCCAAATAGAGCCCTTGTTGCGTGCCGGAGGTGATGAGGATTTGCTGCGGCGTGCAGTTTACCGAGCGGGAACGGCGCACATAGTCGCAGATGGCTTCGCGCAGCGGCAACGCGCCCAGCGGATCGCCATAGCCCGACGGGGCGCCGGGGCCGCGCGCCCGGATGCGGTTGCCGAGCCGCCGCCAGATATCGTCGGGCGCGGTATCGCCGATCGGCACCGAGACGGTGAACGGCACCGGCGGCAACGCCCGCGCCTGGGCGGCAAAGCGCGCCAGATGCTGCGCCTGTGCGGAAAGTGGCACGGCTGTGGACGGAGCGGCCTGCACCGTGGCGTGCGGCGTGCGGCGCGGAGCCTGATAGTGGGCGACCCGGGTGCCGGAGCCGGGCTGCGGTTCGAGAAAACCTTCCGCTGTTAGCTGAGCGAACGCCTCCAATACCGTGCCGCGCGCCAGATTCAGCGCCGCCGACAGCCGGCGCGTCGAGGGCAGCAGGTCGCCCGCTTTCAGATCGCCCCGGTGGATGGCCTGGCGCAGGGCCTGCGCCAGCTGGTGGCTAAGTTGACCCGCCTGACGATCGAGCTCGCCGAGGGCGGGGACGTCAACGGCTTTGGCTGTTCTGGGCATGCATTCCGGCTCGCTTTGCAGTGCGAAAATGAGTATTCAGAGTAAACCACTCTGGCGTCACTCGCGAGCCTGTTGTCGCTCAGTTCAGCTCCCGCTGATTCAGCAGCACCCGATTCAACTCGCTGTTTTTGCGCACGTTCAGCTTGCGCATCGCCGAACGTTTGTGGGCGCTGATGGTTTTCTGGCTGCGCTGCAGCAGGCCGGCGATGCTACAGGCGGACATGCCGCTGCTCATCAGGCCCAGCACCTTTTTCTCACAGTGGCTCAGCGCGGCGAGGCGGCAGGCCTGGCATTTCCATATGTCGGCGGCGTGCAGCGCCATCCACGGCTGCTGAATGAATTTTTCCAGCGCCATCTGCAGCTTGAGGCGAATGGCGTAAACCGAGTCGCGCCGGTGGATGCTGAACAGCGGAGACAGGTTTTTCACCTGTTGCTGGGCCGTGTCGTCGAGGATCAGCAAGGTCAGCTGCCGCTGGCGCGGGATGCCGTAGGGGCTCCGGTAGCAGCAGGCGCAGCCCCAGCGCTCTTCCGGCGTGCGGAACACGATTTCGATGTTATCCAACGCCTGCAGCGCCAGCGGCGAGAACTGCGGGTACAGGCGTTGGCATTCGTTCAGGGAGTGCAGATAGTCCTGCAGCAGCAGACGCAGCCCCTGCTGGTAGAAGTTATCGCTGTCGAACAGCGTGAAGCGAATATCTGGCATGGGTGGCTCCTTAAAAGGCCGCGGCGCCGCGCCGGAGCGAACGGTGACGGCCAATCGCCGGCGTTCGCGCGCCGGTCGTTTTCCTGATTTCCCTGGGGCGGTGCGGGGCTTATTGGTACGCCAGCACAAAATTGGCGACGGAACTGAATTCGCCTTCGGTAAGGCTTTTATCTTTCATCGCGCTCGGCCGGGCCTGGACATAGGCGCTGAACCTCAGGGCGTTGGGGCCGTCTTGCAATGTCACCGCATCGGTCGGCGTGCCCAGATCAATCGCTTTGCCAGCACCGTCGAACAGCGCGATGGCGGCGCCGTTGGCGCCATTGTTGATCGCCAGCTTGCCCGGCAGTTCGGCATCTTCGGTGCCGGTAAAGGTGGCGGTGACCGATTTGAAAACGGCGGTTTTACAGTCGGTTAAGCGAATGGAAAATGACACGGGGTTGGTATGGCCGTAGCGGTACAAGGTTTTGATCAACACCGTATCCATCTCGACGGTCTGGTGAAGAGACTGCGGGTCGATATTGCAGGGTCTGCTTACCACGGAGCCGAAAAAGTCTATTTCCTTATTTTCCGCCGCGACTGCGGAGGAAAATAGAAAACCGATGCCGCACAGAGCGGTGATTGTCCGATAGCTCTTCATCATCACCACCATTAAATATAATTAATCAGCAAGATTACGGTCTTGCGGAAATTGCCTTCCTGTCCTTCCCCGCTGGCCTGCAATGAGGCGCTGTAGGATTTTTGCACCTGATCGCGGCCACTCATGTCGGCAAAGCTGTCGAACTGATTGTATTTAATCCATTTGGGGTTGGAATTATCGTGGATGCGCAAGGTTGAACCATTGTCCATATTCAAGCCGGTAGCGTCGGTCAGCGTGCCGTTTTTCACCATGAAATTGGCCTCCAGCGCGAAGCTGTCGCTGCAGCCGTTTTTGCGGATCAAGATGCTGAAATCCTTGCTCGCTACGGTGCCCGCATTGGGTTTCCAGGTCGGGATCTCACCGAAGTCAACGCCTTCCGGGGTTGAAAGCTCCACCGAAGCGGCGCACTGGATCACTTTGATTTTATCCAGCCCGGTTAGGGTGAAACGGTAATTTTTTCCCGGGTGGACGTTGATGCCGCCTACGCCATCGAGCTGAAAAACGGCGATCTGACTGGCGCCCCCTTCGGTGATTTCTCCGGTTTTTTGCAAATAAACCTGATAGTTGACATGACCGAGCTCCCGTTGCTTGGGGGTACGAAACATATCGGTTTGTACTCGGGAGTTGATCAAGCCGAGATCCCGGCCGTTATAAATCACCCCCATGGCGATGCCGGCGGCGAACTGCCGGTTGTCCGGATTGGGATAGAAGTAAACCCATTCCCCCTTGGGTTTGCTGGCGTGCGCCCAGCACATAACGTCGCGGCTCATCGGTTTAGAGGTCCAAAGCCGGCTGCCGACCGGTAAGGTGGCCGGTATGGTCAACCGGCCGATATCCTCGCTCTCTTCGGTTATGCCGTTCTCGGTATTCAGATGGCATTCCAGCGCCTGAGCGCCGAACGGCGTCGCCAGGCAACCCAGCAACGCCAGGCGTTTATAAATAGACCAGCTGGACATGCACCACTCCTTTGAATTGGTTTGCTTCGATGAACGGACGGGTTGATTCCAATTGAGCGCTGAACCACAACGTATTGCCGCCCGGCTGCAAGACATAGGGGGCGCCGGGTTGGTTGAGGGACAATGCACGGCCCCGTTGATCTTTTAGCCGCAGGCCAACGCCTTGTACGCCGCCGTGCAGCTTCAGCAACTGCGGATTGTCGGGATCGCTTTCACCGAGGAACACCAGCGTGGCGGCCTGCTCCCCCCGCAGGTAGAGCAGGCCGGCATCGCCATTGCGCATGCCGGCCGGATTGTCCGCCAGCGCCCGCGCGCCCAGCAGGCAATGGGTAAAGGCGAGACGAAAACGTACCGGCGCGCTTTGATCGCCGACACGCCGGAAGGCGAGCGTGCCGATCTCACCGAGATCGACCGACTGATCGCGGCTGTCCGGCGCCAGGCTGCAGGGAGAGCTCAGCAGAGCGCCCTGAAAACCGACGGTGCCGCTGGTGCCCTGAACCTCTCCCGGCGGAGAGGCCATCGCGGCGCCGTTGCCGAGCAGCAAGGCGCCGATCAGCAGAGGCCGCAGGCGGCCGGTGAAGTCAGCCATGGCGTATCTCCTTATTTTTTTCCGGGTGCGGCGGTGCAGAGGCTAGCGCTGCAGGTGAAGCGCAGCTCGGGGTGGCCGCCGAAATCATTGATATAGGTGACGACGAAGGCGTCGAACCCATGGTCGCGCAAACGCACTTTTTCGCTGGATTTGGGGGACAGCATCACCGGCTGAAAATCGCCGATCGCGCCACCGCCTTGTTTCTGCGTCTGACGGGCGATGCCGGTCAGCGTGATGTGGAACGGCGTCGGATTTTCGATGGTGAAACCGTCGGCGGTTTTGTGGAACACCAGCTGTTCCTGCCATATCTCACCCTGCGGCGCGACGATGGCCTTCGGGCGGAAGAACAGTTTGATCTGCGTTTGCAGCGCCAGCTGCATCACGTTGGCTTTGCTGCTTTTGGGCGGAATTTCACGCAAATTGAAATAAAACACCGATTCGCGATCTTGCGGCAATAGCTCGGCTTCCGGCGTTTTGGTAATGCGCACGACGCTGCGTTCTCCGGCTTCCACCCGTTGCAACGGCGGCAATACCACCAGCGGCGAAACGATCTTTTGATGTTGCGCATTCTCGATCCAGGCCTGAGCAAGGAAAGGCAACTCTTTGTTCTCATTGGTTATGTTAAGGCTGATCGATTTGGCGTCGCTCACATAGATGGCGCGCGTGCGATCCAACGCGATCGCCGCGTCGGCCGTCGAAGCCAGCGTCATCAACGCCAGGCTGCCCGCGGTTACTGCTATCGAATGTTTGTTCATGTTATGCGTCTACTCTCAATGTGTTGCGGATTACGGTTTGGCGCACGGCAACAGCAGCCGGTCCAGCGGTTTGGCGGCGCCTGGGATGGCGATGCGGCACTGACGGCGGCCTTCCCAGGCGACGTCCAACCGCTCTTCCGGTTGGACGCCGGTCAGATACACCGAGCCGCCGTCGTTCACCACCGCGATCTCCCGTCCGGTTGCACTCAGCACCGTGGCGCCGAACGGCGGTTCGCTGCCGTCCGCCAGTTTGATGGTGGCTAACAGCTTGCTGCCTTTCACCACCTCGAAGTGGCGATAACCGATGGCGCCTTCCGTCAGCGTGCCTTGCACCACCGCGCGCGTGGCTTCAACGTCGTCCGCCAACTTGTTGACGTCGATGCGCGTATCGGTGTTGTAGTAGCTGGTGATGTCCGAGATCACCGCCAATCCGAAGCGGTTGCTGTAAGCGCGGCCGTTGTTGATCGGCACGCCGGCGACGCCGTTGGTATCCAGCATCATGCGGCTGCCGCCGTTGCCGGCGTTCTGGTGCGCGGCGACGCCGTGCCGGGTAGCGGTCAGGCCGCCGCGGAAAGTTCCGCCTATCGAGGAGTAACTGCCCTGCTGATAAGACGCGTTGGCGTTGAGCGTGCCGAACGACGCGTTATGGGTGTAGTAACCGCTCGCCGTCGGTTTGCCGGACTGGGTGACGCCGCTGCCGACCTGCCAGGTATTATTGATGTCGCTGTTGTCGGTGTAGGTCGCCGTTTGGGTCACGTCGCGGTTATTGACCTGCAGCGCGTAGCCCAGACGGTTGTGCTCGCCGATAGGCACGGTGAAATTGAGCATCGCGCTATCGTCGGTGCGGCCCCGATAGTGAGTGCGATAGGCCGCCAACGAGGCGGTGATGTTGCTGATCCCGCCGAAGTCGAACAGCTTGCTGGTCGACATGCCGTAGCGGTTTTGCGCGCCTGCGTCCCAGTAAGTCTGGTGTGAGTAGGTCAGATAAGCGGTGATCGCCTGAGCGCTGTCCTCCGCCATAAAGGTTTTGCTGGCGGTGACGGTATACAACTCTTTTTGTCGGCCGCTGTAGCGATCGTCAATGTCGCCGTAGCGCGCCTGCAGGTACTGCGACATGGTCATAAATTTGCGCTGCGAAAAGCGGTAGCCGGCAAAGGTGATTTGGCCGTTGAGCTCGTCGAAACGTTTGGCGTAGTTGACCTTGAATGACATGCCTTTGGCGCTGGGTTCATCGGGCAGGCGCGCGATCGACTGCGTGGCGTCCACCGACAGGGCGCCGAACAGGTTCAGGTCGCGCCCCAGGCCGAGAGCCCAGGCGTTGTAATCGCCGCCGAGCAGCGCGCCGCCGTACAGCGACCAGGCGTTGCTCAAGCCCCAGGAGAAATCGCTGGCGGAGAACACCGGCCCTTGCGTGCGGTGATCGTAGGCAGACGGCTTGCCCAGCGCCACGTTATAGCGCACGTAGCCGGGGCGGGTCAGATAAGGAATGCTGGCGGTATCTACCTGAAAAGTGGAAACACTGCCGTCTTGTTCTTCCACTTTCACATCCAGTTTGCCGCGTACCGAGCTGCTGAGATCCTGAATGGCGAACGGCCCGGCGGGCACCGTGGTTTGATACAGCGTGCGGCCTTCCTGAGAGACGGTGATCCGCGCGTTGCTTTTGGCGATGCCGCGTACTTCAGGCGCGTAACCCTGCAGGTTGGGCGGCAGCATGCGCTCGTCGCTGGCGAGGTTGAGGCCGGTAAAACGGTAGGCGTCGAACACCGGCGAATTCAGGTAGGTTTCACCCAGCGTCAGCCTGGCGGCCTGCATCGGCAGCGCGCGGTATGCGTAGATCTGATTCCAGTCGAAATTGCTGTCGCGCCGGCCGTATTGTTGGTTGAAATCGGTCTGATAATCGGCGCGCAGGCGCCAGGCGCCCAGGTTGGCGCCCAACGTACCGTAGCTGCTGAGGCTTTCGGCGGTGCCGTTGTCGTGGTGCTGTTTACCGATTTGGCCGCTGAGATTGTAATCCAGCAGCATGCCGGGGATGCCATCGTCCCACTGCTCGGGCGGCGTCCAGTCGGGATCGGAGTATTTCATCCAGGCCTGCGGAATGGTGATCGCCAGCACGCCGCCGCTGATGCGATCGGAAACCGTTGCGCCTTTGATGCCGCGAATGTCGGCACACTGGTTGTCGCGCCACAGGGTGACTTTTTTGGCCGCTTCTTCTTTCAGCGCCATTTTTTCCACCAGGTCAGGCGGCAGGCACACCTGGCTGCCGCTCTTGTTATCCGGCGACGGGAAATACTGAATGCTGCGCTGGGGCAGCGTTTTCTGGTTGATTTTGATATCCAGCAGATAGGTGCCCGGCATGACGTAATCGGCGTCAGAAAAGCGGGATAAGTCCACTTTGCTGCGTTCGCCAATATCCAACACGTCGGTATTGAATTCCGTGGCGGAAAAGACCGGTTTTGCCCAGAGAACAGAGAGAATGACGATGATGGGCGTTTTTTTTATTGTCAGTAAAGACGTCATAGAATGATCACTCATGGCAAATCCGCGCCTAATAGCAGGTCATTCCGTAAGACCTGAATACGTAATGCTGTACAGCGTTCCTAACGAAAACCGGCTACAGATAAGACAGGGTGAATTTGGCCAATGAGCTGAAACCGCCCGCCCGTGCCCTGTCGGGGTGAATGCGCAGCTGGGCGCCAAAGCGCAGCGTGTTATCGCCGGCAACGATCAGATAATCCGCCGTCGTGCTGCCGAGCGGGATCGGGGTGCCGGCGTCGGTCAGCAACTCGATAGCCATGCCGCGCGCCTCGCCATGGACGGCGAGCCATTGCGGATCTTGGCTATCCGCGATGCCGCTGAAGGTGAGGTTGGCCGCGCGATAAATAAAATCGGGCTTTATCTGGCTGGCCAGTTCGCAGTTCACCAACCTGATGGCGAAGTGGCGGCGGCTGCCGATGAGGCTCGGCTGGGCATCTCGCCCGGCGTCGCTCATTGAAACCAGCCCGAAATCAACGGTTTGATCCAAACTGTCGCCGGCGATGTTGCACGGCGTTTCGACGATTTCGCCGCCCAGGCTGACTTTGCCGTGGCCCTGAGTTTTCGCCGTGGCGCTAGCGCTGCCGATGCTGAGCGCGATCAGCAATGCGCCTCGCCAATGGATGGTCATGCTGGCTTCTCCCTGTCGAGATCGGTTCCTTTGCCGGAGCCGGCGTCGTTAAGCATGGGGATGCCCGCGCCGGCATCCCCAACGAGGCTTACTGATAAGCCAGGGTAAAGTTCGCCACGCTGGTGAACTGGCCCGGCACGACGGCGCCGGAAGCGCTGTTACCTTGCAGGTATGCGGCGAATTTCAGGGCGTTGTTGCCTTCGTTCAGGCCCTGGCCGTCCGTTGCGGTGCCCAGCTCAACTTCCTTGGCGTGCAGCTGGTCGTAAATCACGATGCCCGCGCCGCTGGCGGAACCGCTCAGCGCCAGCAATTTGCTGTTGACGGCATCCGGCGTGCCGGTGAAGGTCACCTTGACGTTTTTCATGGTGTTGAGCGCGCAGTCTTTCAGCTCAATGCTGAAGGGTTCGGCGCTGGATTTGCCTTCTTTGGCCAGGATGCGGCTGCTGATCTGGCCCATCGGGACGGTTTGATCGACGGAGTCCGGCGTGATGCTGCAAGGCGCATCGATAATTTCACCGCTAAAGGTCACGGTGCCGCTGCCCTGGTTCGGGGTCGGCGCCGCATGTGCAACGGAGGCGGTAGAAAAAGCAATGGCGGTCGCCAGCATTAATTTATTCAGTTTCATTTCTCAGGTTCCTGTAGAGAGTATTTAAATAAAAAGAAAAGCACACCTAAATCCCCGCAGAGCAGCAACGCCCTGTTAGCCGCACTGCGATGGGAGCCAGATCCTTTTGCTTTGGGCAATACGCACACTTTTCGTTATTTGCTTTTAATAACGAAATGGTTATGTGATGTTTGGTCGGTTTTATTTGATTTTAAAACCCGAATATCGGTATGGCGTTTTGCTGGGAATATTCTTGCAAACAATAGCATTGCTTGGAAATAGATTTTGTTGAAATAACTCAAATTCAGAATATAAAACCAAAAGGAAAAAGTTAAATATAAGATCAAAAACCAATAGATCGTATGTAAATATTATCCAGAATAAATGACTGCACAAATAAGGTTATGCGAGATATTAGATCGACTGTAATAGCGGTTGCCCTACAATGCGCAATATCGCTTTGCTAATATTACGCTTTGACGAACATTGAAGAATTTTCTTTATGAAACAAAATGAAAAACATAAGCATTTGTTTTGTATGATTTTGTGTGGTTAGTTGTCCCTATGGCGTTCCACCGCCTATTCCTGGGTTGTCGAAGGGGTGTTAACAAAAAAATAACAACAAGGCAGAGGGAAGATTATTCTTATCAGATGCTATTTTTTGGACGCGCTTATGTTATTTAACCCATTGTGATTAACCAGAAAAGGGCAGGTGATGCCGTAGGCATTACATAATAATGACCTAAGTGATAATCAAAGGATGAACGATGGAATGATTACTGCGATTAATGCATTTAACAGATGTAAGGCGCATGCGTTGACAATGTTGGTAATTATGTATTCGCGGTTCGTTATGGGATTGTTTAAACATCTTCATATCATGATAACCATGAAAAAAATTGCACAGAAAAATCCTAGTGAAAAATCCGAGGAACAATGCATGACATTTTATCGGCAAAGGTTGGATTTATTAATAAATATTCATTCGCGCGGTGATAGGCAGCGCCAGGTCTATTTTATCGGAACAACGTCGTTTGCGCGGACGCCGCCGTGATTTATGCCCCTGCGCATCACTGACGTGCAGTCATGAACGGGGGCTCAGCAGTAACCACTCAGGAGGAATGCTATGGCCAAGGTGCCGAAAACGTTTGAAAGTAGAAAATCGCTGATGCTGGATGTGTTGCGGGGATTGTGCCGGGATCTTGTGGAAGGGGCCGGGGGCCTGCATCCCCCGCCGGAGCAGTGGCCGAAGACGCGCGAGCTGGCGGATAAATGCGGCGAAAACATTTATACCACCCGCACCCTGCTGCTGGCGCTGGAAAAGGAGGGCAAGGTCCGCTGCACCCACCGCAGCATCAACAATTCTCTACGCTGGTACAGCTGCGACGAACAGGCAGCGATAAAAAAAGAGTGATTCGACCCTGGCGGTCGCTTTTGACTATTCCTACAGCTAATCATTAGTAAAATTTATTATTTGACGGGGCGTTTTGCTCCGTCAATCCTCCTCTCCGCTCGCTGCCATCCGCACAGGCATTGCTAATATGTTTTTTGCAGCCATATACTTATCGCTCAGACGGGAACAGGTGTAGGGAGCCGGCATCGTAATGAAGGAAAAGAAAGACATACTGAGATTGGATGATATTCATTATCAAATAGACAACCAGGTGATCCTGGACTCCGTCTCTTTCACGCTGGGTGAAGGCGAGTTCAAACTGATCACCGGGCCTTCCGGCTGCGGGAAAAGCACCCTGCTGAAAATCATCTCTTCCTTAATGGATCCGACCAGCGGAAACCTCTATTTCGACGGACGAGCGATCGCCGAGATGTCGCCGGAGGCGTATCGCAAACAGGTTTCTTACTGCTTCCAGACGCCGGCGCTGTTCGGCAATACGGTTTACGACAATCTGGCGCTGCCCTACCAGATCCGTCAACAGTCGCCGGATGAACGAAAAATGCAGGCCGATCTGGCGCGTTTCGGGCTGCCGGAGGCGATGCTGACCAAAAGCATCAATGAGCTGTCCGGCGGGGAGAAGCAGCGCGTGTCCCTGATCCGCAACCTGCAGTTTATGCCCCGGGTGCTGTTGCTCGATGAGATCACCAGCGCGCTGGACGAGGAAAATAAGCGCAACGTCAATGAGATAGTGCATCAGCTGGTGGCGGAGCACCGGCTGGCGGTGCTGTGGGTGACGCACGATACCGAAGAGATAGCGCATGCGGACGAGGTGATCACCCTGCGCGCGCACGGCGCCGAGCAACAGGAGCAACAGCATGAATCAGCATAACATCACCAACGAATCCTTAGGCTTGTCGATGATCCTGGTGGTGGTCGCCATTCTGATCAGCCACCGGGAAAAGCTGGCGCTGGAAAAGGACATTATCTGGAGCATCTGCCGCGCGGTGGTGCAGCTGATCATCGTCGGCTACGTGCTGAAGTACATTTTCGATCTGGATAACGCGGTGCTCACCGTGTTGATGGTGCTGTTCATCTGCTTTAACGCGGCCTACAACGCCAAGAAACGCAGCAAGTACGTCGAACACGCGTTCGTGACGTCGTTTATCGCCATCACCACCGGCGCGGTGCTGACGCTGGCGGTGCTGGTCTTGACTGGCTCCATCGAATTTACGCCGATGCAGGTAATCCCCATCTCCGGGATGATCGCCGGTAACGCCATGGTGGCGGTGGGATTGTGCTACACCAACCTCGGCCAACGTTTCAAAAGCGAACAGCAGAAGATTCAGGAGATGCTCAGCCTGGGGGCGACGCCCAAGTTCGCTTCGGCGGCGCTGATCCGCGACAGCATCCGCGCTTCGCTGATCCCGACCGTGGATTCGGCGAAAACCGTTGGGCTGGTCAGCCTGCCGGGCATGATGTCCGGGCTGATCTTCGCCGGCATCGATCCGGTGAAAGCGATCAAATACCAGATTATGGTGACCTTCATGCTGCTTTCCACCGCCAGCCTGTCGACCATCATCGCCTGCTATCTGGCCTACCGTAAGTTTTACAACGCGCGCCACCAGCTGGTGGTCGGCAACCTGAAGTAACGCCATGAAAAACGGCCTCCGCGGAGGCCGTTTTTTTTACCCTTGCAGCAGGGCGATGCTCTGGCGGATTTCCCGTTCGATATCCGCCTCGCTCCAGCTGTCCAGCTGCGAAGAGAAGGGCTCGAAGGCATAGACGCCGGTGTAGCCCAGGCGTTCCAGGTTTTGCACCTGGCGGCGGCTCTCCAGCCGATCGCCCTCGCTCAGCATGATGCGCTCTTCGTCGCTCAGCGCGCCTTTATCCCGCCCATCCTCCACGCCGGACAGATGCACCAGGCCGATCTGCGCCACCTGGATCTGCGCGTCGAAGTCGGCCTGCGCCACACCGCTTAAATAGTGGTGGAAAGTATCGAGCACGATGCGGTACGGCGCGCCCGAATCGCGGATGAGCGCCTGGGTCAGCAGCGACGATCGCAGCGAGCTGATGCCGAAGCCCAGCGGCTCGACGTACCCCTGCACGCCATAGCGGGCAAACAGCGGCGCCAGCAGCCGCAGCGCGGCGAGGGTGTCGTCGCGTTTTTGCTGCTCGCTGCGCGTGTCATCGGCGCTGCAGTGCGGGCACAGCACCAGCGCCCGGCTGTGGATGGCCTGCGCCTGCGCCAGCAACGCTTCGGCGCGCTGCTGCAGCGCCGCCGGGTTGTCCATCAGATTGAACATGCCGAGGGCGTTGATCGTGACGATCTCGATGCCGTATTGCGCAGCGAGCGCATTGAGCTGCGCGTCGCTCAGATCGTCGGTCACCTTGCCGCTGGGCATATCGTTGCGCAGCTCAACCTTACTGAGCCCGCAGCGTTTCACCAGGCGGAAAAAACTGTCCAGATCGAGATTCGGCGCGATCTTGCGGTTAATGCAGAAGCGGTCCAGTGCAATGGTCATGAGGCATTACTCCAGCGGTCAGGGTTGAGAGATCAGGATTTGCCGTTTTCCAGCGGCAGCGGCTTGCCGTCGGGCAGGGGGTGGCGGTGGCGTTTGGCCAGCACCACCTGCTCCATTTTTTCCAGCGAGACGCCTTTGGTTTCCGGAATATAGCGGCCGATGAACCAGTAGCTGAACAGGCAGCAGGCGGCGAAGATCCACATCGGGAAGGCGCCGTGGAAATGCGAGAACAGGTAAGGGTGGTCGTTGATCATCGGGAACGACTGCGACACCGCGAAGTTAGCGACCCACATGCAGCCGACGGCGATGCTCATCCCCTGCGCGCGCATGCGGTTCGGGAAGATTTCCGATACCAGCACCCAGGCGCCGACGCCCCAGGACAGCGCATAAAACACCATGAAGAACAGCATGCCGAACAGCGCGAAATAGCCGGTGGCCTGGGTGTAGAGCGCGTACGAGGTGAGCAGCAGGCCGGCGATGGCGCCCAGCGTGCCGTAACGCATCAGCGGAATGCGGCCCATGCGATCCATCAGCATGGCGCCGATGACCGAACCGACCAGCTGCAGCACGCCGATCCAGATGGTCTGAAACAGTGCTTCCTGCGCGTTTTCGGTGACGGTTTTCAGCACCACCGGCGCGTAATACATCATTACGTTGACGCCGGTCACCTGCTGCAGCATGGCGATCATGCAGCCGACGAACAGGATGAAACGCACCCGCACATCGCCGTAGTTCAGCTTCCGATGCCGCTGTTGTTGATCCTGCTGCAGCGAGTCTTTGATTTCTTTCAGCAGATTCTGCGCATGGGCGGCGTTGGAAACCTTGGTCAACATCGCCAGCGCCTGATCGTCGCGGCCCATCATCACGTTCCAGCGCGGCGACTCAGGAATGACGAACACCAGGATGCAGAACAGAATGCAGGGGATGACGCCCGAGGCGAACATCCAGCGCCAGCCCATTTCCACCAGCCAGGCTTCGCTGGCGAGGCTGGCGATTTTGAAGTTGACGTAGAAAATCACGATCTGACCGAACACGATGGCGAACTGCTGCATGCTGAGCGCGCGCCCGCGCATGTCCTTTGGCGACACTTCCGACATGTACATCGGCGACACGGTGGCGGCGATGCCGACCGCCAGCCCGCCGATGATGCGGTAGATGACGAACCAGGTGAAGGTCGGGGCCAAGGCTGCGCCGACGGCGGAAACGGTGAACAGCAGCGCCGCCAGCATCAGCGCCTTTTTACGGCCCCAGCGCGCCGCCAGCGGCCCGGCGGCGAAGGCGCCGACCACGCAGCCGATCACCACGTTGGAGACCGCCCAACCGGTTTCGGCCGGGCTGAGATTGAAATAGGTTTTCAGCGCTTCGATCGCGCCGGAGATCACGGCGGTATCGTAGCCGAACAGAATGCCGCCCAAGGCGGCGATGCCGCAAATTCGCAATATGTAGCCGGTATTGTGCTTACGCTGATATGACATGTGTTGCTCCGATTTTTATCCTGGCTTCCGTCCGCACGGTTGGGTTATCGGGAAGAGGGCGAGCGGAAGGGTGTGAACCGTGCCTGTCATCAAGGCGATGTCGTCGATAAATGCTGGAACAAACAAGAACATTTATTTCATAATTAGTGAATAATGGAATATTGATTTTTAGATCCAGTTCAAAAAAAACCGTCACGCGCGATCCGGGCGCCTTGGGCGTTCGGGGGCGGGCGGTAACGGCGACAGGGCAGGCGCGGTGCGGGTTTTCTGTAGCAAAGTCAGTGTGTATTGCCCCTGGTTTCTCCTGCGACGTTGCACTTTCCCTGGCGCGGTAATGAAAGCGCCAACCCGATCGACACCGCAAAATTGCGACCTCACGCACTAAAAACAAATTTTTCAAAACAATTTATTTGAAACTTTTTTTTCAATGAAATAGAGTTTGCTGCATCCGGTCAGGATGTAGCCGGCTTGCCGACGGGGTTTGGCGAGCGGGACGATTAACGCCGCGCCGCCGGCGAGTGGCCAGGCGACAGCGGACTTGAAAAGAGGGCGTGACATGAAAACCGTGGGTAACTTTATTGACGGGCAGGTGTGCCTGAGCAGCAGCAATCAAACCGTCGACGTGCACAACCCGGCCAGCGGGCAGGTTGAGCGGCGCGTCACGCAGAGCACCGCCGCCGAAGTCAAGCAGGCCATCGACGTGGCCCATCGGGCGTTTGCCGATTGGTCGCGCACCACGCCGCTGCGCCGCGCGCGCATCATGTTCAATTTCAAGGCGCTGCTGGAACAGCACCGCGACGAGCTGGCCGAGCTTATCGTCAGCGAGCACGGCAAGGTGTACTCGGATGCGCTGGGCGAACTGACGCGCGGCATGGAAGTGGTCGAATTCGCCTGCGGCATCCCGCATCTGATCAAGGGCGAGTATTCGCCGGACGTCGGCAGCGGCGTCGACAGCTTCTCGCTGATGCAGCCGCTGGGCGTGGTGGCGGGCATTACCCCGTTCAACTTCCCGGCGATGGTGCCGATGTGGATGTTCCCTATCGCGCTGGCCTGCGGCAACACCTTCATCCTCAAGCCGCCGGCGCTGGTGCCTTCCGCCTCGGTGCGCCTGGCGGAACTGCTGAAAGAAGCCGGCCTGCCGGACGGCGTGTTCAACGTGGTGCACTGCGCCAATGAAGACGCGGCGCAGCTGTGCACCGATCCGCGCATTCAGGCGGTGAGCTTCGTCGGCTCCTCCACCGTGGCGGAACATATCTACACCACCGCCAGCGCGCACGGTAAGCGGGTGCAGGCCTTCGGCGCGGCGAAGAACCAGGCGATCGTCATGCCGGACGCCGATCTGGACGCCACGGTCAACGCGCTGATGGGCGGCGCTTTCGGCTCCGCCGGCGAGCGCTGCATGGCGCTGCCGATCGCCGTGGTGGTCGGTGACGACACCGCCGATAAACTGATCGCCAAACTGAAGCCGCTGATCGCGCAGCTGCGCGTCGGGCCGGGCTTGCAGCAGGGCGGCGAAGAGAATGAAATGGGGCCGCTGGTGTCGTCCGCCCACCAGAAAAAGGTGCTGGGTTACATCGATCTGGGCGTGGAAGAAGGCGCCACCCTGGTGGCCGACGGCCGCAATTATCAGGTGCCGGGCTATCCTGAAGGCTACTACGTCGGCGGCACGCTGTTCGACCATGTGAAGCCGAACATGCGCATCTACCGTGAAGAGATCTTCGGGCCGGTGCTGGGCATCGTGCGGGTGCCGGATTACCGCACCGCCATCGACACGGTGAACGGCCACGAGTTTGGCAACGGCAGCGCCATCTTTACCGGCAGCGGCCACTACGCGCGCCAGTTCGTGCAGGAAGTGCAGGCCGGGATGGTCGGCGTCAACGTGCCGGTGCCGGTGCCGATGGCGTTCCACAGCTTCGGCGGCTGGAAGCGCTCGGTGTTCGGCGCGCTTAACGTGCACGGCACCGACGGCGTGCGCTTCTACACGCGCATGAAGACCGCCACCGCGCGCTGGCCGGCCGGGCAGCAGACGGTGTCCGAATTCAGCATGCCGACGCTGGGTTAAGCCATCGCAAAGTATGAGCGGGCCGTTGCTCCTTCGGGGCAACGGCCTTTGCACGGGGAGTTAACAGGAGAATCGAGATGTCTTCACTGCTTGCCAAATGTCAGACGCCGAACGCCGAGGGGCGTATTCAGCACGTGACGCCGGAAAATGCCGGGTGGCGCTATGTCGGTTTCGACGTTTATCGCCTGGCCGCCGGGCAGTCGCTGCAGCTGGAGTGCGGTGACAAGGAGCTGTGCCTGGTGCTGGTGGCCGGTATCGCCTCCGTCGCCACGCTGCGCGCCGAATACCCGCATATCGGCAAACGCATGAGCCCGTTCGAGCGCACGCCGCCTTACGCGGTGTATGTGCCGCACCACGATCGCATCGACGTGCGGGCAGAAACCGATCTGGAGCTGGCGGTGTGCAGCGCGCCCGGCAGCGGCCACCTGCCTTCACGGCTGATTACGCCGGCGGATATCGGCGTGGAGCGGCGCGGCAAGGGGCGCAACCAGCGGTTGGTGCACAACATTCTACCGGACAGCGAGCCGGCCGACAGCCTGCTGGTGGTGGAGGTTTACACCGACGAGGGCAACACCAGTTCCTACCCGAGCCACAAGCACGATCGGGAAGACTCGCCGGACGAAACCTATCTGGAAGAGACGTATTATCACCGCATTCAGCCGGAGCAGGGGTTCTGCATGCAGCGCGTCTATACCGACGATCGCACGCTCGACGAATGCATGCCGGTCTACAATCGGGACGTAGTGAAAGTGCCACGCGGTTATCACCCGGTGGCGACCCTGGCGGGCTACGACAACTATTATCTCAACGTGATGGCCGGGCCGGTGCGGCAGTGGAAATTCACCTGGGAAAAAGACCACGCCTGGATTAACGGCGACGGCTATCCCGCCGCGCAATAAGCGCCTGAGGCCCGGCTTGCCGGGCTTTTTTGTCAGCCTTACTCGTCCCGGGCGTTATTCAGCGCCAGCGAAACCGCCAGCGTCTGCGCCAGGCACATCGAGGCCACCTGCGAACGGAACCCGTCCACCTGCGCTTCGCGCACCACGAAACAGACGTCGCTGAAGGCGGCCAGCGGGCTGACCTGGCTGTCGGTGATGGCGATCTGCTGCGCGCCGCGCTTGGCGCCCAATTCCACCAGTTCCACCGCCTCGCGGGCGTACGGCGAATAGCTGATGGCGATCACCACGTCCTTCGGTTTCACCATGCTCAGCTGTTCGGTGAACATGCCGCCCAGGCCGTCGATCAGAAACGCGCGGCGCTCCAGATGGCGCAGCGCATAGGTGAGATAGGAGGCGACGCTGAACGAACGGCGCAGGCCGATCACGTAGATGTTTTCGGCGTTGTTGAGCAGTTCGACGGCGCGATCCAGCTGCTCGGGGGCGATCTGCATCGCCAGCTGCTGCAGCGCCTGCGCGTTGACCATGGTGAATACGTTGAGAATTTCCGCCGGTTTCTCCGGCGCGACGTTGTCGTCGGTAGAGGTTTGGCGGAACAGGCGCGCGCGCTCGGTATAGTTCACCGTCTCTTCCATCAGATGCTGACGGAACACCTGCTTCATTTCGTTGAAGCCGCTGAAGCCGAAGGCGTTGGCGAAACGGATCAGGGTGGAAGGCGGCACGCTGGCCTGTGCGGCGATGGAGGCAACGGTATCGAAAGCGATGCTGTTACTGTTATCCAAAATATAGCGCGCCACCTGCTTCAAACGCTTGCTCAGCGTTTCATAACGGTGGCGGATCTCGTCCTGTAACAGCGAAAGTTGAGTTGGGTTGTTCATCCATTCGGCTCGCAGTGGGGTGAAGGCGCATTGGCCTGACGCCTGAAATATTGACAGGGTATTTTAACAGACGGAGCGGAAATTTCATTTCCTCAAAAAGCGATTTATTCGATCGCACATTGCGCGACTTCACAGAAAATAGGCAAAAAAATCCCCTTAAAGCGGCGAAATGGCCTTAAGGGGACGTGAACCTGCTCTCGCTGTCAGTGCGCGCCGCCCGCCTGCGGGCGGTACTGGCGCCAGAAACCGATCAGCGTCAGGTATTTTTGTTTCACCTGCTCGATCAGGGCGGCGTCGTCGATTTCCCCCTGCAGCCAGCGGCGCGAAGGTTGGCCGAAGATAGTGCGGCCGACGGCGAAACCCTTCACCCAGCGCGCATCCGCGGCGGCGGCAAAGCCCGCCTTCAGCACCGCTTCCGGGGAGTCGAGCCCTAGGATCAGCACGCCGCGGCAGTAGGGATCGTAGGTGTCGATCAGCGCGCCGACCTGCCGCCAGTTTTCCGCGCTCAGCGGCGGCAGTTTCCACCAGTCCGGCTGAATGCCCAACCGGTAGAAGTGTTCAATCATCTCCAGGTAATGGCGTTCGTCCTTGTCGGGGTTGTTGTCCGGCAGGATCACTTCCAGCAGCAGCTCGTGGCCGGATTTGCAGCAGCCGCGGTAGACGTCGGCGATCAGCTCATCCTGCTCGCGACGCAGTTCCGCCGCGTCGTGCGGGTGATAAAACACCAGGCACTTCACCACGTGCTCCTGCGGCCAGTCGATCAATTGCGAGCCGATATTGCCGTGCTCCAGGCGCAGCGGGCGCGAACTGGGCAGCTCTACCGGCCGGCCGATCCACCATCCCTGGCCGGTGATCTCGTTCAGCGCCGCCTGCCCGTAGGTGGTGTCGGCCAGAATGCCGCTGTTGCCGTTGAGGCCGGCCTGCGCGGCGGCCTGTTGCGCCGCGGTCAGCAGCAGGGTTTTCAGGCACGGAATGCGCTCCTCGCCGACGCCGGCTTCGCGTGCCATGTCCGCCAGCTGCTTGCGGTGATCGAAGGCGAAGACGCACAGTTCCGGCCACTGTTGCTTGCGGGTGGTGACCCGGTGCAGGTGGTTCAGGCGCGCATCGCGGTCCGGGCGCGTGACCTGCCGTTCACGCAGCAGGTAGTCGTCCAGCTCCCGTTTGGTCGGCATCGCCGGCGCGCAGCCGTGGCGCGAGACCACCAACGCGCCGCAGGCGTTGGCGTAGCGGCAGGCCTGATCCCAGCCCTCATCGTTCAGGTAGCCACGCAGCAGGCCGGACATAAAGGCGTCGCCGGCCCCCAGCACGTTCAGCACCTCAACCCGCACGCCGGCGTGCAGTTTCACCTGTTCCCAGCCATCGGCGATTTCGCCCTCGAACACCGAGCAACCCTGCGCGCCGCGCTTGCACACCAGCGTGGCCGCCGTGGCCCGGCGCACGTTTTTCAGCGCCGTCAGCGTGTCGGTGCTGCCGCCGGCGATATGAAACTCTTCTTCGGTGCCGACGATCAGATCGAAATGGTGCAGCACCTCCTGCAGCTCGCGGGTCACCTGGTCCGATTCCACAAAGCGGGTTTCGCCGTCGCCCAGCGACGTCAGCCCCCACAGCACCGGGCGGTAATCGATGTCCAGCGCGGTGCGCAGGCCGTGGCGGCGCGCGTATTCCAGCGCCTTCAGCACCGCGGCTCGGGTGTTCGGGTGCGACAGGTGCGTGCCGGTGATGGCCAGCGCGCGCGAGGAAGCGATGTAGGCCTCATCGATGTCGTCCGGCGTCAGCGCCATGTCCGCGCAGTTTTCGCGGTAGAAGATCAGCGGGAAGGTTTCCTGATCCTTGATGCCGAGGATCACCAGGCCGGTTAATCGCTGTTTGTCGGTGATCAGGCAGCGGGTATCGGCCCCGACGCGCTGCAGTTCTTCGCGCAGAAAGCGGCCCATGTGCTCGTCGCCGACGCGCGCCAGCATGCCGGATTTTAACCCCTGAATGGCGGTGCCGTAGGCCACGTTGCCGGAAGAACCGCCGAGGTACTTGGCGAATGTGCCGGCGTCTTCCAGCCGCGCGCCGATCTGCTGAGCATAGAAATCGACGGCGATGCGCCCGAGACAAATGACATCAAGCTGTTTTTCTTGTGTAGCCATACCCGTTTCCTTCTGTTTAAGCAAAACTCCGGCGGCGGCCCGAGCGTGGCGCCCTGCAGGAAGCATGTGGACAGTATGGGGAATGAAAATTTCAATTTCAATATAGAATGAAATTTACACCCCAAAAATGTGATGCATTTAAAACATCGACAGAGGCGTGGGAAAAGGCGGTGAAACGGCTACGGGAGGGGGGCCGGGGCGGGCATAAAAGAGGGGAAATGACAGGGTAAAAGGCGGTCAACCCATGAGCCAACGGCTTTTATTGGCCAGTGCGTGGCGCGAAGCCAGTGAAGGCTGAATCACGAGATGAAACGGGCTTTTCATGCATTATGCGATCTTTATCGCAAAATGAAATGTTTCTTCTGTAATGTGATTTTATGAAAAATATATTTGTTTATAATCGCTTCACGTTTCAGGTTGTCGACTTCGTGAGCAGCGGGCATCGCCTGCTCAAGATAATAGCTGCCGCCGCGTAACACAAACACGGAATTGTCGGCTCGGCGCGAGCCCTTTCCGGGGCGGCCCTCAATCTAAAGGGTGAGTAAATGGGCAAGATCAGGCTAACCATGGCGCAGGCGCTCGTCAGATTCCTCGATAACCAGTATCTGCTGGCCGACGGCGTGGAAACCAAATTCGTCGCGGGCATTTTTGCGATTTTCGGCCACGGCAACGTGCTGGGGCTGGGGCAAGCGCTGGAGCAGGATAGCGGCGATCTGCGGGTGCATCAGGGCCGCAACGAGCAGGGGATGGCCCATGCGGCGATCGGCTTCGCCAAACAGAAGCTGCGCCGGCAGATCTACGCCTGCACCTCATCGGTCGGCCCCGGCGCCGCCAATATGATCACCGCCGCGGCCACCGCCACCGCCAACCGCATTCCTTTATTACTGCTGCCGGGCGACGTTTACGCATCCCGCCAGCCGGATCCGGTGCTACAGCAAATCGAGCAGTCTTACGATCTCAGCATCAGCACCAACGACGCGTTCCGCGCGGTGAGCAAATACTGGGATCGCATCGTGCGGCCGGAACAGCTGATGAGCGCCTGCATCAACGCGATGCGCGTGCTGACCGATCCGGCGGAAACCGGCGCGGTGACGCTGTGTCTGCCGCAGGACGTGCAGGGTGAAGCCTACGACTATCCCGACTATTTCTTCCAAAAACGCGTGCATCGGCTCGATCGCCGCCCGGCGACCGACGGCATGTTGGCGGACGCGTTGGCGCTGCTGGCGGCCAAACGCAAACCGCTGCTGGTGTGCGGCGGCGGCGTGAAATACTCGCAGGCCGGGCGGGCGCTGCGCGAATTCGCCGAGCGCTTCGGCATTCCGTTCGCCGAAACCCAGGCCGGCAAAGGCACGGTGCCGAGCGACCATGAATTCAACCTCGGCGGCATTGGCGAAACCGGCTGCCTGGCGGCCAATACGCTGGCTCGTCAGGCCGATCTGGTGATCGGCGTCGGCACCCGTTACACCGATTTCACCACCTCGTCCAAATGGCTGTTCCAAAATCCGGACGTCAGCTTCCTCAATATCAACGTCAGCGCCTTTGACGCCGGCAAGCTCGACGGCGTGCAGGTGCTGGCGGACGCCCGCGAGGCCCTGAGCGAACTGGGCGCACTGCTGGCGCAGGCCGAGTACCGCGCCGGCTGGGGCGACGCCATCGCCGCGGCGCGCAGCGCCCAGCGTGAAGAGACCGAGCGCGTTTACGCGGTGGAATACGGCGGCGCAGGCTTTGTGCCGGAGATAGACGATCACCTCGATCGCGAGCGGGTGTTCGCCGAATTTATCGCCCAGACCGATTCCGCGCTGACCCAGAGCCGGGTGCTGGGGGTGCTGAACCGCGAGCTGCCGGCGGACAGCGTGATCGTCGCCGCCGCCGGCAGCCTGCCGGGCGATTTGCAGCGGGTGTGGCACAACCGCGGCGAGCACGGTTATCACGTGGAGTACGGTTACTCCTGCATGGGGTATGAGGTGAACGCCGCATTGGGGGTCAAGCTGGCCGAGCCGCAGCGCGAGGTGTACGCGATGGTGGGCGACGGCGCCTTCATGATGCTGCATTCCGAACTGGTCACTTCGATTCAGGAAGGCTGCAAGATCAACGTGATGCTGTTCGACAACATGACCAACGGCTGCATCAACAACCTGCAGATGGAACACGGCATGGACAGCTACACCACCGAATTCCGCTTCCGTAATCCACAGGGCGGCAAGCTCGACGGCAAACTGGTGCCGGTCGATTTCGCCATGCTGGCGGCGGCTTACGGTTGCAAAACCTATCGCGTCACCACCGAGCAGCAGCTGCTCGATGCGCTGGCCGACGCCCGCAGGCAGACCGTGTCCACGCTGCTGGACATCAAGGTGCTGCCGAAGACCATGGTGCACAAGTATCTCAGCTGGTGGCGCGTGGGCGGCGCTCAGGTGGCCGACAGCGAGAAAATCGTCGCAGTGGCGCGCAAGCTGCAGGAAAACATCGATAAGGCGCGCGATTACTGATTCGTTTTCATACATAAATCTCGAGGGTAGCGAAAATGACATTGAACATTGGGGTTATCGGCACCGGCGCCATCGGCCGCGATCATATCCGTCGCTGCAGCAAAGTGTTGCAGGGCGCCCGCGTAGTGGCGGTGAACGACATCAATCGCGACAACGCCGCCAAGGTGGTGAGCGATCTGCAGCTGGATGCGCGGGTGTATGACAACGGCCACGATCTGATCAAGGCCGCCGATGTGCAGGCGGTGCTGGTCACCTCCTGGGGGCCGAGCCACGAAGAGTTCGTGTTGGCGGCCATCGCCGCCGGCAAACCGGTGTTCTGCGAGAAGCCGCTGGCGGTGACCGCGCAGGGCTGCAAAAACATCGTCGATGCCGAAGCGAAGCACGGCAAACGGCTGGTGCAGGTCGGCTTTATGCGCCCCTATGACCAGGGCTATCGCGCGCTGAAACAGGTGCTGACCAGCGGCCAGATCGGCGAGCCGCTGATGCTGCACTGCGCGCACCGCAACCCGACGGTCGGCGAAGCCTACACCACCGATATGGCGATCACCGACACCCTGATCCACGAAATCGACGTGCTGCGCTGGCTGCTCGACGACGACTATGTGTCGGTGCAGGTGGTGTTCCCGCGCAAGAGCCCGAAGGCGTTCCCACACCTGAAAGATCCGCAGATTGTGCTGTTCGAAACCGCCAAAGGCACGCGCATTGACGTCGAAATCTTCGTCAACTGCCAGTACGGCTACGACATTCAGTGTGAAGTGGTAGGGGAAACCGGCATCGCCAAACTGCCGGAACCGTCTTCGGTGCAGATGCGCAGCGGCGCCCGCCTGTCGACCGAAATTCTGACCGACTGGAAGGATCGTTTTATCGACGCCTATGACGTTGAGCTGCAGGGCTTCATCAACGACGTGGCCGCAGGCAAGCTGACCGGGCCTTCCGCCTGGGACGGCTACGCCGCCGCGGTGACCGCCGACGCCTGCGTGGCGGCCCAGCTCAGCGGCGAAATCGTGCCGGTGACCCTGCCGGCGCGCCCGGCGTTTTACAACAAATAGCCGGCTTGCACCACCTACCCACGATTGCAGAGGAGTGACCATGAAGATCGCTTTTGATGTCGACGTTATCCGGGATTTGGGCGTCACCAAAATGGTTCAACAGGTGGCGGACTGGGGCTACAAATACATCGAGCAGTCGCCGCACCCGCAGATCAACCCGTTTTACAAGCATCCGAAGGCCAGCCGCGAAATCATGGCGGAGTATAAAAACGCCCTGAAAGCGACCGGCGTGGAGATCTCCTCGTTCATCGTGGTGTACCGCTGGTCCGGGCCGGGGGAGGATCGCCGCCAGGCGGCGGTCAAAAACTGGCGGCGGATGATCGAAATCGCGGTGGAAATGGGCGTGCAGGTGATCAACACCGAACTGGCGGGCAACCCCAACGAGCCGGAGATCTGCGAGGAGCTGTGGTATCGCTCGATGGAGGAGTTGCTGCCGATCGTCGAGCGCGAGGGTATCCGTATGGAGATCCAGTCGCATCCGTGGGACTTCTGCGAACTGAGCAACGAAACCGCCGATCTGGTGAAATCGCTGCGCAGCGATCACGTCAAATACCTCTACAGCGTGCCGCACACCTTCTACTACGACAAGGGGCAGGGCGACGTGGCCGGCATGCTGCAGTACGCCGGGGACGATCTTTCCCACGTGCTGATCGCCGACACCATGAACCACACCAAGCATTGCCGCTATATCGTCAACCCGCCGGGGGTAGACGCCGCGGTGCACCAGCACGTCGGCATCGGCGAAGGCGAGGTGAATTTCGACGCCCTGTTCCAGACGCTGCGCGACATGGAGTTTGCCAACCGCAGCTTCAAGGTCGGCGGCGAATCGATCATTTGCACTTCGCTGTTCGGCTACCCGGAAAAGATGCCGAGCCAGGCGGTGGCGACCAGAGAGCGCATCGAAAGAGAGCTGTTGGGCAAATAATCTTATTCGGCTCGCCGGCGGCGTTTGCGCCGGCGGCCCTCCAAGCACCGAGGCAGACCATGAATAAAGACAACGTGAAATTGGCCATTGCGCCGATCGGCTGGACCAACGACGACATGCCCGATCTGGGCAAGGAAAATACCTTCCAGCAGTGCGTCAGCGAAATGGCGCTGGCCGGCTTCACCGGCAGCGAAGTAGGCAGCAAATACCCGCGCGATCCGGCGGTGCTGAAACCGATGCTGGACATTCGCGGTATCCAGATCTGCAACGCCTGGTTCAGCACCTTTTTCGCCGACGGCCAGAAAGACAAAACCATCGATGAATTTATCAACCACATGAATTTCCTGCATGCCATGGGCGCCAGGGTGATCGGCTGCTCCGAGCAGAGCAAGAGCATTCAGGGCACCACCAAAGGCGTATTCGAAGAGAAGCCGTACTTCAGCGATGAAGAGTGGCAGCGGGTGGCCGAAGGTTACAACGAGCTGGCGAAGATCGCTGCCGGCAAAGGCATGCAGGTTTGTCTGCACCACCACATGGGCACCGGCATTCAAACCGCGGCCGAAATCGATCGCTACATGAGCATGGTCAACGATGACGTCTACCTGCTGTTCGATACCGGCCACGCCTACTATTCGGAAGGCAGCCAGCAGGCGATGATGGCGATCCTGGAGAAGTATCTGCCGCGCATCAACCACGTCCATCTGAAGGACGTGCGCGATGAGGTGGTGGCGGAAGTGAAGGCCAACAAGCTGAGCTTCCTCGACGGCGTGAAGAAGGGCACCTTCACCGTGCCGGGTGATGGTGTGATCGACTTCAGGCCGGTGTTCAAGCTGCTGGACGAGCGCGGTTACAAAGGGTGGATGGTGGTGGAGGCCGAGCAGGACCCGGCGCTGGCCAACCCGTTCGAGTATGCGGTAAAAGCGCGCCGTTATATTCGGGAAACCGCCGGCATTTAAGCGGCGAGGGTTAATCATGATTAAGGGGCGCCAGCGCCCCTTTTTTGGTGGCGGCGTGTTAGCCGCCGAGCGTTTGCCAGGTTGCGACCTGGCTGCCTGGCCACGGCGTGGCGGCATGCACGCCACGGGCGATCGCCCGGGCCAGGGTGTCCGCCGCCAGCGCGCCGATTTGCAGCACCGCCAGTTCGCGGCTGCCCTGAACCTCGCGCTGCCCGGTGGACAGGGCGAACACCACGTCGCCGTCAAACGGGCTGTGCAGCGGGCGAATAGCGCGCGCCATGCCGTCTTGCGCCATGATGGCCACCCGTTTCAACTCCACTCGCGTCAGCGCCAGATCGGTGGCGATGCAGGCCAGGGTGGTGTTCTTTCTGCCGCCCTGCGGCTCTTGTTCCATCCAATCTTCGCCTTGGGCGCGCAGTTGCGCCAGCGCCGCCGCGCCGCCGTTGCCGAATTCACCGTCAATTTCATAGGGCGTCGCCCAGAAGGCGCGGGTGCCGGGCGCTACCACCGCACCCAAACTGTTGACCGCCACCAGCGCGCCGACGGTAGCGCCATTGGCGGCAATGATAGATGCCGAGCCGAGGCCGCCTTTCAGCTTGCCCATGCCGGTCATGGCGCCATAGCCGGCGCCGACGGTGCCGAGCGGAAAATCCAGCCCGGCCTTGCCGACTGCATCGATGCCCAACTGGCGATACGGCGGCGTGAGCTGCCAGTTTTTGTCGCCGCCGTTGGCCAGATCGTACAGGCAGGCGGTGGGCACGATCGGGGAGACCGGCACGCCGGGCGCCGGGCGCAGCGCGTAGCCTTTACCCTGTTGCCCCAGCCAGGCTGCGACGCCGTCCGCCGCCGCCAGGCCGTAAACCGAGCCGCCGCTGAACGTCAGCGCATCGACGGTTTGCACCAAATTGTCTTCGCCCAGCGCGTCGGTTTCCCGGGTGGCGGGGCCGCCGCCGCGCACGTCCACGGCGGCGATCGCCGGGCTGTCCGGCAGGATAACCGTCGCGCCGGTGCGCACCCGGCTGTCCTGCGCCACGCCGACTTTCAGGCCCGGCACATCGGTAATCAGGTTGCGGGCGCCTGGGCGTCCGGCGGCGGAAGTTGGCATAGCGGCACCTAATGGGGTGAGAGGAGAGAATATGCCGACGGCGGCGGTCAGGCCGGCCAGCGCTTGTAAAAAGGTTCGGCGGTTGATGTTCAGGGGCCGGCGCAGCGGCCCCTGCGGGTGGGGAAGATTACGCATCGCCGCGCGGCTGCCCGGAGCGAAAACGCGCCATATGGTAGGCATCGACCAGTACGCCGTCGCGCATGGCATAGGCGCGGCTGGTGCCCTCTATCTCGAAGCCGAATTTGCGGTACAGCGCGATGGCCGCCGGGTTGTCGGTGAATACCGTCAGCTCGATGCGTTCGATGGCCGCCCAGTTGTCGCACAGGTCGATCATCGCCTGCATCAGGCGGCTGCCGACGCCTTTACCGTGGTAGTGCGGATCGACGCCGATGCCGAAGGTGGCCACGTGGCGGCGGCGCACGCGCTGATTCAGCATGACGGCCAGCTGGCCGACAAGCTGCCCATCGATGAAGGCCGCCAGGTTATGCGTGCCCGGTTCGGGATTGGCGAGGCGCTTCTGCCAGGACTCAACGGACGGTAGCGGTAGCTGCAGCGTATCGCGGTAGACGGGCGCCAGAGAATAAAGATGATGCAGGGCCTGCGCATCCGTTGTTTCCACGTGGCGTATCACGATCTCGCTCATCTCGCTGCTCCTGTTGCTTACCGGTTGAATAACCTCTGAATTTATCCGTTTACTGCCTTGAGTCAATATTATTTCAACGGGTCAAAAAAAACGCTTTACAGGTGCGAATGATAATGATTATTATTGCGATGCGTTCCGGGGAGGGCATCAACCCTTGATACTCTCGCTGCGAAGGCACGACATTGCTCACATTGCTTCCAGTGTTTACTTAGCCAGCTCGGGTGCTGGCTTTTTTTTTGCCCTTTTTCAACCGCTTCCGCCTTCAACAAATCCGTTGCCCATCCGCCGTTTCATTCCATCGAAATTTTTGAACAGAGGCATGAGTTTTTTACGCTTTCTTATTCTGCCCGCAGGACTAGACTGTAAAAAAACATTGAGGAGAGTTGAATATGATTTATGTACGCAAAGCGGAAGATCGCGGCCACGCCAATCATGGCTGGCTGGATAGCTGGCACACCTTCTCATTTGCCGACTACTACGATCCGAACTTTATGGGGTTCTCGGCGCTGCGTGTGATCAACGAAGATGTGATCGACGCCGGGCAGGGTTTCGGCACCCACCCGCATAAAGACATGGAAATCCTGACCTATGTGCTGAGCGGCACGGTGGAGCATCAGGACAGCATGGGCAACAAGGAGCAGATCCAGGCCGGCGAATTCCAGATCATGAGCGCGGGCACCGGGGTACGTCACTCCGAGTACAACGCCAATCAGGATCGTCCGCTGCACCTGTACCAGATTTGGATCATTCCGGATCAGGTCGGGCTGGAGCCGCGCTACGAACAGCGCATGTTCGACGCGCCGCAGGGCCGTCAGCTGGTGCTGTCGCCGGATGCGCGCGACGGTTCGCTGAAGGTGTTCCAGGATATGACGCTGTCGCGTTGGGCGCTGAATAAAGGCGAGCAGTGTGAGTATCCGATCGCCGCCGGCCGTCGCATTTGGATCCAGGTGGTGCGCGGCAAGGTCTCGGTCAACGGCCAAGCCGCCGGCATCAGCGACGCGTTTGCGGTGTGGGATGAATCGGGTCTGACGATTCAGGCCGACGAAGAGAGCGAAATCCTGCTGTTCGATCTGCCGCCGGTGTGATTAGGCGGTAAATATCAAGTTGTTGCCTTCCGCTGATGCGGCTGGCGGCGCAATATGACCAACCTGGTGCTTCAGGCTTAGCCTGGAGTGCGGGTTGGTTTTCTTGTTATGGCCCGGTTATTTCCTCGGTTTTCTGGCGTTTCCTTCGCGCCAGGCTGCAAAAAGTGTTTGCCTTCTTTTGAGCAAGAAAGTTAATTCTGGAGCCGCTGTGTGATTTTTATATGCCTGACATAAGAGCGGCAACGATTAAATTAAGCTGGCTTTACATTATTGATAATAATATTTACAGCCTGTCTGTTTATCGAGCGATTTAATAAAGGATTTAGAATTATTATATAAATAAATTATTTCCTGATAACGTATTAATTGCAAAGGCAATGCCATTGTTTGTGTTTGCATGATGTTAATTTCAGGTAGGGCGTCTGTGAACTGATGGTCAAATAATATTGACGGGCTGAAATACGTAAATAAAACGGTCCGGAAATGAGTGCCAGAGCGGTGGCTGATTTTTGACTTGGACGATAGCCGCTCAGTGGGTTGCGTGCTAAATATATTTTTAATTTCTTTCGTCAGTTTATTTTTTGGTTTTCCAATCGCGCCACAGAGGGGCGTCCGAGCTCACGCGTACGGGCTTTCGACACGCTGAATGCCATTGCAGAAAACAATCTCATACCTGGAGGTAGAGGAAAAACGATGAAAATTAAAAATGAACGTAACGGCACTTATGATGATTTCTTAAATGCGATACTCACTTTCGAAAGCACGATCGATCCGCAAAAAGCGCAATATTATGCGGAAAATTATGATAATCCAACCGCGACATCTTATCAGGATGTGGAGTATCCCGGCCGGGTTATTCGGGCCCAGGATGGCACGACAACCAAAAGCAATGTCTCGATAAGAGAATATTTCGAGCGTTTGGGTATCGGCAAATACTATACTCAAGGTTCAACGGATCCTCAGATGTTCAAGCAAATGCAGTATGCGACGATGAACTATCTCGGTTTTATCGGTTACCAGCTCAGCGAACAAGACTTCTGGGATCTGGGATATTACACGCATTATGATGAAAACCATCTCCCTAAATATTATTCCGACGTGCCGGTGTCAAATTGGGCCAACGGCGTGCGGGATAAGGTCATGAATCTGCCTGGCAAAGGCGAAGTGCATGTCACGGATGTGAATACCTGGCAAGGGACCTTTACCGGCAAACACGGGATTAATAGTTTTGACGATGTTCTCGATCCGGATAAACAGGACTATGTCGCCAAAGATCATTTTGTCGATAAGTACGAGGGCATGGTGCGTTTGCTGGCGGAGAGAGGCAAAACCCTGAATGATTATTTGGGCACCACTATTCGTTGGTCTGAATGCCATCCCGTGTTGACGCCGCCGCCGGGCGTGCCGGATGCGGTGGAAATCACGCTGTCGGGTTTACTCGGCGGCGCCCATCTGCGCGGTGCGGAGGGCATTACCGCCCTGCTGGTCGATCGTGAAAATCGGGCGGATGAAAACGGCACGGCGATTTTGCAGTATGTCTATCAGTTCGCAGGCTATGACACACCGTTTAACCCCTAATGCTCTTCCATAGTCGCCGCGGAATGGCATGATTCCCCCGCGCGCAAGCGCGGGGGAATCGACGCGGGCTAAGGGTCAGCGTTCTTCCGTTTGCTGCTGCAACAGCCGATCTATCTCTCGTTTTGCTTCCCGAAATTGCTGCTGATATTCCGCGCTGGCTTGCAATCGAGCAAAGGCACCGGCCGCCAACACGCGGCCGGCTTCGACATCGCTGGCCCAGTGTACGCCGCAAATCAGCCGGCTGCGGCCAAACTCATAACCCTTGCGCATGAGCTCCGTCGCACGTTGCGGCACCATGGCCGTCAGCGTCATCGCCCATACGAAACCGGTTACGGCATGCCCGGAGGGATAGGAACCGCCATCGTTGCTGAGCGCACTGTGCTCTTGCGGGGTACAGCTCTCCACCCGCAGCGCGGAGTAGGGGCGAATGCGGGCGTGGGCCTTTTTCGCGCCGTTGGAAGCATAGCCTGCGTCCGTGAGCAGGCGGCTCAGCAAAAGGTGGGTATGCGGCGTGCGCTGGCGCGATATCTCCGTACCCAACGCTGCGGAGAAAGCCCGACCGATGGCATTGAAGGACAGATTGGCATCCTCCACCGCCAACCTGCCCCGGGGCGTATCGCGCAGTTTGCGAAGCTGGTAAAAGGTTTCCACGTCGGCTTTCCAGGCCGCGCTGCCTTCAATCGGCGGGGCCGGCAGGATTGCCGCGCCGTCCGGATAGTCTGCAGGCGTAAGATAACCGTTGATCCAGCCTTCTATGTAGGGAGAAAAGCCTACATTCGGATAGCCGATATCCGAATAGTCTACCCGCCACCGCTCGCGGGTATCGCTGTTGGGCGCGATGGACTCGGCATGCACCGGCACGTTTTGCAGACAAATCAGGGCGAGCCCTGTAACGGCGCTTCGTTTTATGTTCAGAGCGAATATAGCCATCGTTATATATTCCCTTCCTGGCATGACGCTGTTTCAGTAATGGCGACGGTTTGATCACTGCGGCACAAACAGGCCGATCCAGCCGAAAATATTGAGCAGAATGCCGGTGATAATGACCGCCACCACCGGCGCGGCGATTTTCAGCACCGGGCGGCCGAGCGCTTCGTTAAGGAAATAGAGCGCCGCCGCCATGCTGAAGCCCGTGTACCCGGCCATTTTGATGGCCGCGAAAGTGGAGCCGATCAACAAGGCGAATTCCATCAGCATATTCATCGCGTTGCGGATATTGTCGGATGCATTGCGCACCGAAGGATATCGGCCCAGCCATTTGCCGATATAGCGCAGCAGCAGGATTTCCAGCGTGATGACGATGGCGCCCGCCGGTGCGGCAAGCCAGGGCGAGGGGGAAAGGTAACCGACGACAAAGACGAACGTGAAGCCCGCCACCGCATATACCCCGGTCGCCAGCGCGGTAGTGGCGATCAGCGGAATGAATCCAAGCCCGCGCATGAATTCGGCCAGCGCCGCCTGGTGCAGAAGGGCGTCTGATTCTTCGGGCGAGATGCCGGGCGCGTAGGCTTTCGCCAGCGTATAAACCGAGACTTCGGAGCCTCCGAAGATCTTCATGCTGGCGACGGCAGAAATCAGCGCGCCGGTTACGGCGATAAGCGGCAGGTTGTTGATAATGCGCTGTGTGCGCTCCTCAAACATCGACGGGGCCGAAGCCTCTTCACCCGTTGGGGAAGTCCGCCGATCTCTCAGATCGCGGAAAATCGCGATGCCCAACAGCAAAACCATACCGACGAAGATTTCGATCGACTCCGGGAACAGATGTGGGAAATAACGCACGACGATCAGGCGCGACAGCAACACCAGCAGGGCCGCGACCACGCTCTGTTTCCAGCCGAACTGGTAGAAAATGGCGACCAGGGGAAAGAGCGCGAAGGCCGACACGACCGGGTTACTCAGTTCCCCCAGCGCGCCAATGATGTCTACCGGCAGCGAGGTCAGGAGTTGGTTGATGGGCTGCAGGCTGGTGAAGACCAGAATGCCCCAGATGGCGCCGAGAATGAATGCCAGCCACACGTTGACGGCCAGCACGCCGATGATGTCGGTAGGCAGAAACAGCAGCCAGCTGTTCAGCAAGCCGGTGGACAAGGTAAATGAAATGCCGACGGAGGCCACGAACCCTATGCTGAGGCCAAAAGCGATGCTGCCCGCTTCCCGACGGTTCATATGGCCTTCCACCAGTTGCGGAAGGATAGGGCGAATGCCGTCATGAAAGACTGCCGCCGAACGGTGAGATAACAGCGCCGTCATGCCCGTCAACAGGGACACCAGAATGACGGAAAGGATAGGGTCCATTTTCGCCTCCTTATGACAGTTGCCGAATCAACAGCGGGATCGCATGTTCGACGTGCTCGACCGAAAGGCCAAACGCGACTTTTCCTTCCGCCACCCACTTCGTTATTTGCTCTTCTTTCGCACGAATGCCCGGCTTGGCGATCGTGCAGCATTTGTTGAAGCCGATGATGGCTATCGCGATGGACAGCGCAGCGCCGGCGCCGGTATTGCAGGCGCCGATGAAATAGTCCAGTTCGCCGTTTTTGACTCGGGCGGCGGCGTCCATGTCGCTTAAGATGCTGACGTCAAAAATGCCTGGGGCGGCGCTCTCGATGGCCTGTTTGATCTGTTCCCGCTGTAAACCTGCAATTCCGATTTTTTTCATGGCTATCACCTTATTATTTGAAGAACCGATTTGGGTTGTGTTGCAGCATTGCGGTCACGGCTTGCTGACCGATCCCCGCCTCCAGCAACAGCGGAACGAAACTGTCCATGAGGTAGCTGAAGCCGGGGCCGCCGTTGCCGCGCAGATGCGAACGGCGCGTGATGTCCATCGACAGCATCACCCGCTCGAGCAGGCCGCGTTGCGACAGCGCGGTCAGCATCGCCACGCGTTTTTCATCCGGGTAGTAGCTGTTTTTGCCAATGGTGTCGAACTGCACCCACGCTCCCCGATCGATCAGGTGCAAGACAGTTTCCAGATTGTCTTTCAGATCGCAGTGGCCAATCACGATGCGGTCGGCCGGAACGCCGTAAGATTGCAGCAGGGCGAGCTGCTCCGGCCCCATGGTGCTGAAGCTGGTATGCGTGGAGATTGGCCGCCCCGTGGCGTGGTGAGCGAGGGCGGCGGCGTGGAACATTTTTGATTCGTCGGGCGTGATTCGGCCCTCGCTGCTGCCGATTTCGGCAATCACGCCAGCGCACAGGCCGCTGCCGTCGATGCCGCATTCAATTTCGGCAATCATTTCGGCGGCCAGCGTTTGCGCGTCTCGGGTGGCGACGTGTTCGGGATAGAAATCCTGTTGGTAGTAGCCGGTGGAGAGCAGCACGTTGATACCGGTGTCGCGCATCAGGCGCGCGATGAAGTGGACATCCCGCCCCATATAGCGGTTCGTTACCTCGACGATGTTGCGGACTCCCCGCGCCATCAACGCCTCCATTTCATCGCGCAGCAGAGCATAGCTGTCGAGGCGACAGTCATCGTTATGCTTAAACGGTGAAAGATCGATGTGCAGATGTTCATGCGCATAGGTGTAGCCGTCGGCGTTGAGCCATTCAATCTGATCAGCCATGAGAATTCCCCTGCAATAATGAGAAAAAAGAGGTGCCGTTCTGCGGTGCGGGAGCGCCGAAGGCGTCGCAAACGGAGGCGCCCACGTCGGACAGCGTGGCCCGATCTCCCAGCCGGACGCCAGTAACGCCCGGGCGCCAGACCAGCAGGGGCACGCACTCGCGCGTGTGCTGTGAATGCCCGATCGTCGGGTCGTTGCCATGATCGGCCATGACCACTAACGCGTCGTCCTTATCCAGCAGCGACATGAGATGCGCCAGATATCCGTCCACCAGTTGCAGGCGCTCCGCATAACGCGCCACATCCTGCGCATGCCCGGCCAGATCGGTTTCCTGAATGTTGGTGCAGATAAACCGCCGGCCCGGTCGTTGCGCTTCGCTCAGGGTCAGCGCCATGATTTGCGCGGAATCGACAATCCCGCCGAAGTTATCGCCGTCGGGATTGGCGACGATATCCGCCACTTTCCCTATCAGGGATGTCGGGATGCCTTGACGTTGCAGACAGGCGGGAACCTGTACGGCCTCATCGACGCCGTAACCCAAATGAACGACCCGGAAGCCTTGCCGGTAGACGCCCGAACGCGGGGCATCGATGCCGGCGTACATGTCTTGCCGGCTTTGCGCCGCTGCGGCGATGGCTTCGTTGCTGGTGCTTTCTCCGCCGAAGACAATGACGCGGCTCACGGGCGCGCATCGCCTAACGATGGCGCCGATTTTTCTGACCGTGTCGTAATCGATCAGGTTCAGATTGGCGGTCACGTTGTAGACCAGGCCGGGGTCGGTTTCAAGGTTATCGCCGACGGCCACGGCGTCGTTGACCCAAAGGTATGCCGTATTCGCCGTCACCGGGAGCCGCTGCACCCGGTAGCCCGCTTTCCGCAGGGCGCCAGCCGTTTTATCCATGATTTCGCCGAACGGCATTCTGAAGGGCTGTTTGGGCTGAGTTCCCATAATTTCCTGATGCCCCATGAACGAGTCGGCGCCTTCATGTTGCAGAGCCGCTTTGCCGACGTTTGCCTGCGGATTGGGCCTCATCACGTTGGCCCGGTATCCCAGCGCGTTGATCAGGCCCAATCTTTCCATTGCGGGCAGGCGCAGGTCGGGACATTGCTGCAAGATATGGCCGCAGGTATTGGCGCCTGCGTCGTTCGGCCTGACTTGCGGCACATCCTCCATGGCGCCGACGCCAAAGCTGTCGATCACCAGGACTACAAATTTGTTCATGCTGTGTTCCCCCCTGATATTGGCGGCTAAGACGCCGGCGGCGTTTGGCTATTGCCGCGAGACGATGGGATTGCCCAGGCTGTCGTAGAGCCCGGCCAGCGTTGGCCGGCCTGCGCTGATGCCCTGGATAAGCGCTACGTCGCTGCGGGTGACGAAGATCTGCGTGCGGAAACACATGATTACCGGGCTGCCAACCGCGAAATTGCCCTCCAGCCCCAGGTAGTAATCGATATTGTCCGATTGGAACGGCAGTGTCCGCGTCTCGCTGGGGGTATCCCCGGCGAAAACCAGCGCGTTTCGTAGGCGGCCGCGGCGGTAATAGCCGCCGCCGAAGCACAGGCTGTTCGATCCTGCGTTATGAGACACTTCCGACAGATACAGCATGGCGATGCGTTCCGGTTGATCGCCGTATTCATTGGCCGGAATGGTGCCGGTAAACGCGTGGCCAGGTTCAATATGCGTCGCGCCGCCGCGGGCAAGCGCAGGGATGGTGTTGCAGCTATTGGCCGACGGGGCGTTAACCTGCTCGATAGGAAAGCCCGCCGCGCGCAGCGTTTTCGCCGCGTTGACCAGCGTGGTAAAGTTCGGCGTGGTGAGGCTTTCGCCCGCCGTTGCCGACGCCAGGGCGCAAGGAAAATTCGTGACGCCGACGATCTCCACGCCGCCAAGCGCGGCGATGCGCGCCGCGACATCGACCAGCTCGTCAGGCAGGAAGCCGCCTTCCTGACCGGGGTAGACGATATCGCCGGTCTGGCATACTTTCAGCAGCAGGCGTTGCCGCATGCCGAGACGCCGGGCGCATTCGGCGATCCTGCGCGCTTTCTCAAATGAGAAAACCGTGATGACTTCCGGCCGGCATCGCAGCGCGCTTTCGATTTCCCCGTCCGGAATTTGCACTAAATGCCCCAGATGGCGAAGCGGCACGCCGTTATTGGCCAGGCATCGCGCCTCGCGGAAATCCACCGCTACCGCTCCGCTGAACCCCTGGTCGATAATTTGTTGGGTTAGCCAGGGATTACGGCCGAACTGCTTGCTCATCACATACGGCGTCACACGATATTCTTCCGCCGTTTGCAGAATGCGGCGCGCATTCTGTTTCACCATATCCACATCGATCACCCAGGTGTCCGGCGTGAGTTTGTGCTGGCGCAGCAGCCCGATCGACGCGTCAATCAGCGGCTGATTTTGTTTGCGTAGCGCATCTAAAAACATAGGGTTGGCAACTCCTTAAGACAGCGGTTTCCGGAACATCAGATTGGCCGTTGTTTAAATATTCATTTTTTTGAACATTTGTTGCGAAAAAATCAATGCCGCTGTTGGGGAGACAAGCCGAACAGGTTGGCCAAGAGATAACCTTCTTCGTTGGGATGCAGCCGTACGCTGAACTTTGCCAGCAGCCCATCATTCAGCCGCCGCAGGCGGGGCAGTTCACCCGATGCGGCGATCTCCTGCAGAAAATCCTCGCCCAGCGGTGCGATGATTTCGCCGCGCCGTGAACGCATCAGCGCGTTCGCCATATGCGCGATGGCCATCCATCCCTGTTCCTCGGGCAGCGGGCGCCCCCAGCGCGTTTCCAGATCGTCAATGACTTGCAACATGCCGCGGAAGATATCTTCATCTATCACTCCGGCCTGGCAAAGCAGCTTCATCTTCTCTTCCACAATCTCTCCTTCAATAGCTGGGCTCAATCTCTTCTGACACCACGGCGCGCTGATGCTGGCGAACCCGATGCGTATCGACAAAAGTATCCAGCAGTTTCCCGGTGCTTCGGTCATCGCTGCGGATTAAAATGGTAGCTTCCGTCGCCAGCACGACGCGTTGATCCCCTTCCAGGGGCACGGCCTCCAGCCCGTAGCGAGCCAACACCCGGCGGTTCTCGACGTTCCAGACGACGGCATCGATGGTGCCGTTTTCGAGCCGGCTCAGGCAGTCGTGGTAAGGAATTTCCACCCGTGCGACCGCCGCCGGGTCATAAATCATATCCGTCAGCAGCTTTTGGTCCATCGAGCGGCAGTCCACGCCGACTCTGCGCACCGCGCCGTGATCCCCGCGGCGGCGAATGATTTGATGCGATACCCAAGAATGCTCTCCAAGCGTCGCCGCGATCTTCACCCCGTTTTCCGGCCGGCTTACATACTCTTCGGCGGCCAGACGCGAGACGACCGCCAGGTCATAAATGCCATTGCGCAAACATTCCACGCGAATATCCGCTCCCCGCATATGTGCAAAGTAGAATGGTACGTCGGAAAACTCGCGCTTCAATCCGCTGGCGAGCCCCTCGTACTCGCGGGTATAGGGTAACGGCATGGCGCAAACAACGCGGGAAATGTTGGCGTAATCCAGCAGCGACCTATAGTCCACATGGGTTAAGAAGCTGCCGTTGCGCCCGCTGCGTTGTACGGTTATGCAGCCTGCGTTTTCCAGTGTCTTGAGCGCCGCCTGCATCAAACCGATGGACAGGGCGTTGTCGCGGGCCAGTTCGCCAATCGTTTTTAATCGCTCCCCCGATTGGCATCCCAGCAAGTACATCGCCAGACAGCTCAGCGATAACCCTTCTTTTTTTATAAATTGACTGCGGCTCATTTAAATATTCATTTAAGTGAAGATTTGTGTCAGGGATACACCAAAAGCGTGGAGAGATCCAAAAATTACGGCGAATGTGTGATGAAGTGCACGTAGCGGTTATCGGTTTCCGCTTGGCGCGGAGAATCTGTGAGTTCTGTTGGCCGTCGCATAACCGACAATATCGGCCCGCCGTTTTTTTTGCTAAAATGACTGCCCATTCACGGTTAGTCAGTTCATTGATAATGAAGAAAAAACGGCCGGTACTCCAGGATGTGGCGGACAAGGTGGGCGTGACCAAGATGACGGTGAGCCGTTATCTGCGCAATCCCGACCAGGTTTCTGCCGCCCTGCAGCAAAAAATCGCCGTCGCGCTGGATGAGTTGGGTTACATCCCCAACCGCGCGCCGGACATCCTCTCCAACGCCACCAGCCGGGCGATTGGCGTGCTGTTGCCGTCGCTGACCAACCAGGTGTTCGCCGAAGTGCTGCGCGGCATCGAAAGCGTCACCGACGCGCACAACTACCAGACCATGCTGGCGCACTATGGCTACCTGCCGGAGCGTGAAGAAGAGCGTCTGACTTCGCTGCTTTCTTACAATATCGACGGCCTGATCCTGTCTGAGCGCCATCACACGCCACGCACCCTGAAAATGATCGAGGTGGCGGGCATTCCGGTGGTGGAGCTGATGGACTGCGTCTCGCCGTGCATCGATCTGGCGGTGGGCTTCAACAACTTCGAGGCGGCGCGCCAGATGACCCAGCAGATCATCGCGCACGGCCACCGTCACGTGGTCTATTTCGGCGCCCGACAGGATGAACGTACCATCATCAAACAGCAGGGGTATGAGCAGGCGATGCGCGAATCCGGCCTGGAGCCGTACAGCATCATGACCGCACGCTCCTCCTCCTATTCCGCCGGCGGTGAGCTGCTGCGCCAGGCGCAGCGCGACTACCCGCAGATCGACAGTATCTTCTGCACCAACGATGACCTGGCGATCGGCGCGGCCTTCGAGTGCCAGCGGCAGGGGCTGTCGATCCCGCAGGACATGGCGATCGCCGGTTTCCACGGCCATGATATCGGCCAGGTGATGGTGCCGAAGCTGGCCAGCGTGCTGACACCGCGCGAACGCATGGGGCAGATCGGTGCCGAGCGCTTGCTGGCCCGGCTGCGCGGCGAAACGGTGTGCCCGCGCATGGTGGACGTCGGTTTCACCGTGATCCCCGGCGGCAGTATCTGAGCCATTTTAACGTTCTGTTTTAACACCCTTTCTTTTTGCAGCGCGCCCTGAGGCGCGCGGGTTATCCCGCCTGTAAGCCCGCCGCTCGTTGCCGGCATAAGTTTGATCTCTGTCCCAGAACGCGAATTTTAGCCGCTTACCCGGTTCCGGCGCTCATGTTGTTACCGGTATCATGATACCGGTAACAACGAGTGTGCGGTTATCTTGCTGCAAGACTGAACCTCTGACTCAACAACACCTACAGCTCTTCTTATAACACCGGGAAAGAGCCTAAAAATAAAACAACCGCACGCTTTACGCCTATCGTAAAGAGAGTCGCGATAAAAGGTTGGAGAAAAATTATGCCATTAGTGATTGTTGCAGGCGGCGTAGCGCTGCTGCTGCTGCTGATGATCCGCTTCAAGCTGAACGGCTTTATCTCTCTGGTGCTGGTTGCCCTGGCGGTCGGGATCGCACAGGGCATGCCGGTCGATAAAGTCATCGGCTCCATCAAGGCCGGCGTGGGCGGCACGTTGGGCAGCCTGGCGTTGATCATGGGCTTCGGCGCCATGCTCGGCAAGCTGCTGGCGGACTGCGGCGGCGCGCAGCGCATCGCCACCACGCTGATCGACAAGTTCGGCAGAAAACACATTCAATGGGCGGTGGTGCTGACCGGCTTCACCGTCGGCTTCGCGCTGTTCTACGAAGTGGGCTTCGTGCTGCTGCTGCCGCTGGTGTTCACCATCGCCGCTTCCGCGCGCATCCCGCTGCTGTACGTCGGCGTGCCGATGGCCGCCGCGCTGTCGGTGACCCACGGCTTCCTGCCGCCGCACCCGGGCCCGACCGCCATCGCCACCATCTTCCATGCCGATATGGGTAAAACCCTGCTGTACGGCACGCTGCTGGCGATCCCGACGGTGATCCTGGCCGGCCCGGTTTATGCCCGCTTCCTGAAAGGCATCGACAAGCCGGTGCCGGAAGGCCTGTACAACCCGAAAACCTTTACCGAAGCGGAGATGCCGAGCTTTGGCGTCAGCGTCGCCACGTCGCTGGTGCCGGTGATCCTGATGGCACTGCGCGCGGTCGCTGAAATGGTGTTGCCGAAGGGCCACAGCCTGCTGCGCTTCGCCGAGTTCTTCGGCGACCCGGTGATGGCGACCCTGATCGCCGTGCTGATCGCCATCTTCACCTTCGGCCTGAACCGCGGCCGCACCATGGATGAAGTGATGGGCACCATCACCGATTCGATTAAAATCATCGCCATGATGCTGTTGATCATCGGCGGCGGCGGCGCCTTCAAGCAGGTGCTGGTGGACAGCGGCGTCGAGCAGTACATCGCCGGCCTGATGGAAGGCAGCAACGTTTCGCCGATTCTGATGGCCTGGTCGATCGCCGCCGCGCTGCGTCTGGCGCTGGGTTCCGCCACAGTGGCGGCGATCACCGCCGGCGGCATCGTCGCCCCGCTGATCGCCACCACCGGCGTCAGCCCTGAGCTGATGGTGATTGCGGTCGGTTCCGGCAGCGTTATCTTCTCGCACGTTAACGATCCGGGCTTCTGGCTGTTCAAGGAGTACTTCAACCTGAGCATCATGGAAACCATCAAATCCTGGTCGGTGCTGGAAACCATCATCTCGGTGTGCGGCCTGGTGGGCTGCCTGCTGCTGGCGACGGTCGTATAATCTTTATCCGGCGCCCTGCGGGGCGTCGGCGTTCCAGAGTATCTTTATCAGTCGGGACGCATTTGGCGCGCTCGCGCCAGTTCCCATAAGGGCATGACACAATGAGTAATCCACAGAATCACGTATTTATCCTGATGGGCGTATCCGGCAGCGGCAAATCCGCCGTGGCCAGCGCCGTCGCCCACGAGGCCGATGCCGCCATGCTGGACGGCGATTACCTGCACCCGCGCGCCAACATCAACAAAATGGCCGCCGGGCACGCGCTGGACGACAACGATCGCGCCCCGTGGCTGGCGGCCTTGAACGACGCCATCTTCGCCATGCAACGCACCAATCCGGTGTCGCTGCTGGTGTGTTCGGCGCTGAAAAAAAGCTATCGCGACCGCCTGCGCGAAGGCAATCGCAACCTGCATTTCCTCTACCTGAAAGGAGACAAGACGGTGATTGAGGAGCGTCTGAAACAGCGCAAGGGCCACTTCTTCAAACCGCAGATGCTGGTTTCGCAGTTCGCCACGCTGGAAGAGCCGGGCGAGCAGGAGCCGGATGTGCAGGCGATCGACATCAACCAGCCGCTGGACGGCGTGGTCGCTGACACGCTCGCCTGCATCAACCGCATCACCGCCCGCTGAGCGCGGGCCGTCGTCGGCGCCGCCAGGCGCCTATAGCTTCATGTAAGCCCGTATGCCGTCCAGAAACATCTGGGTCGACAGCATCACCAGAATCAGCCCCATCAACCGTTCCAGCGCGCTAACGCCTTTGCTGCCCAGCAGGCGCAGGAACAGGTTCGACATCAGCAAAATGGCCGCAGAGAGGCCCCAGGCGATCAACAGCGCCGCCACCAGATGGGGCAGCTGGTGCGGATACTGGTGCGACAGCAGCATCAGCGCCGCCAGAATAGACGGCCCGGCCACCAGCGGGATCGCCAGCGGCACCAGGAAGGGTTCTTCGCCGGCGGACAGCCCGGAGCTGTTGCCCTCCTGCGTGGGGAAAATCATCTTGATGGCGATCAGAAACAGAATGATGCCGCCGGAAATGGAGACGGTTTCGGTGCGCAGGTTGAGGAACGCCAGAATTTTCTCGCCGGCGAACAGGAAGATCAGCATCAGCAGCAGGGCGATCAGTAGCTCGCGGATCAGCACTACCCGGCGGCGGCGCGGTTCCAGATGCTTGAGCACCGACATGAAAATCGGCAGGTTGCCCAGCGGATCCATAATTAAAAACAGCAATACCGTAGCGGAAATCATCTCTGTCATGGTGACCTCGTGATCGGGAAAACGCCTCGGCCTTTCCGGCCGCGTCCTTGCCTATAAGAAGGATTGCTGAGAAATCCCCAGCCATCGAATAAATTCACTTTGCGCCCGCGCCGACATTTTGTAAGGTGAGGAGATATTGCACACAACTCGTTATCACCTACATAAGCCCTTATCCGGGCGGGACACAGATATTATGAAAAACGTTGGTTTCATCGGTTGGCGCGGAATGGTCGGCTCGGTTCTCATGCAACGCATGACGGAAGAGCGCGATTTCGACGCCATTCGCCCGGTCTTCTTCTCCACCTCGCAGCACGGTTCCGCCGCGCCGGCCTTCGGCGGCCAGCAGGGCACGCTGCAGGATGCGTATGATATCGACGCGCTGAGCGCGCTCGATATCATTATTACCTGTCAGGGCGGCGATTATACCAACGAAGTTTATCCTAAGCTGCGCGCCAGCGGTTGGCAGGGGTACTGGATCGACGCGGCCTCTTCGCTGCGCATGCAGGACGACGCCATCATCATCCTGGATCCGGTCAACCACGCGGTGATTCAGCAGGGCCTGGACAACGGCATCAAAACCTTCGTCGGCGGCAACTGCACCGTCAGCCTGATGCTGATGTCGCTCGGCGGCCTGTTCGCCAACGATCTGGTGGAGTGGGCGTCGGTCGCCACTTATCAGGCGGCCTCCGGCGGCGGCGCGCGCCACATGCGCGAACTGCTGACCCAGATGGGCATGCTGCATGCCGACGTGGCGAAAGAGCTGCAGGATCCGGCTTCCGCCATTCTGGATATCGAGCGCAAGGTGACCGAGGCCACCCGCAGCGGCAAACTGCCGACCGATAACTTCGGCGTGCCGCTGGCCGGCAGCCTGATCCCGTGGATCGACAAGCAGCTCGACAACGGCCAGAGCCGCGAAGAGTGGAAAGGCCAGGCGGAAACCAACAAGATTCTGAACACCGGCAGCGTGATCCCGGTCGATGGCCTGTGCGTGCGCGTCGGCGCGCTGCGCTGCCACAGCCAGGCGTTCACCCTGAAGCTGAAAAAAGACGTGTCGCTGCCGGAAATCGAGCAGATGCTGGCGACGCACAACGACTGGGTGCGCGTGATCCCGAACGACCGTGAGCTGACCATGCGCGAACTGACGCCGGCGGCGGTGACCGGCACGCTGAATACGCCGGTCGGCCGTCTGCGCAAGCTGAATATGGGGCCGGAGTACCTGTCGGCGTTCACCGTGGGCGACCAGCTGCTGTGGGGCGCGGCCGAGCCGCTGCGCCGCATGCTGCGTATTCTGCTGTAAACCCGCACTTCCTGGGGGCTGGCTACTTTCAGCCCCCTAAAGCCTTATTTTCCGCTTTTTTGTTTGCCGCGTCCGCGTCGGGCAACGTCATCGCAAGCCCTGCTTCAATGAGCTGTACCCCGCATATCTCCTCGTCGGCCGCCGCATGCCGGCGCCGCCAGGCTGGCAGTTTTCTTAATGAAGAATTTTCCTGAGCAATGCTGAGCAGTTTTTAACAGACATTGGCTATGCTTAACGCATGGGCGAACAATTTTTCACCATGACTGAAATATTTCTAAAAATAAGCATAAAGAGCGAAATTCAGGTCGGCAGAGTAAAGATTGGTCAATAACCGACCGCAATCACGCTTTGGATACCGAATGCATTGCATGATGACCAAAACGGCCAAGGAATAACCAACAAGCCGTGCTTAGATCATGCTGTTAATCTAAGGAAGAAGACTATGCCTGTACTTCCCGATCGTGACGTGATTGATCAGATCATCTCCGGCCATTACGCCGACCCCTTTGCTCTGCTTGGCATGCATGCGACCGATAACGGTCTGCAGGTGCGCGCGCTGCTGCCGGACGCTGGCGCAGTCTGGCTGGTGGAACAGCAAACCGGCCGGCGGCTGGTGCAGTTGAACTGCGACGATCCGCGCGGCTTCTTCAGCGCCGTGGTGCCGCGGCGCAAAAATCCTTTCCGCTATCAGCTGCAGGTCAGCTGGCGCGATCATCAACAGACCATCGACGATCCCTATCGGTTCGGCCCGCTGCTGCAGGACATCGACAGCTGGCTATTGGCCGAGGGCACGCACCTGCGCCCCTATGAACGCCTGGGGGCTCACCTCGCCACGTTGGATGACGTCGACGGCGTCAGCTTTGCCGTTTGGGCGCCCAACGCCCAGCGCGTCTCGGTGGTGGGGGTGTTCAACTTCTGGGACGGCCGCCGCCATCCGATGCGTCTGCGGCGTGAAAACGGCATCTGGGAGCTGTTCCTGCCCGGCGTGCGGGCCGGTCAGCTGTACAAATATGAAATCGTCGATTGCTACGGCAATACCCAGCTGAAAGCCGATCCTTACGCCTTCGAGGCGCAGATGCGCCCGGACACCGCCTCGCTGGTGGCGCCGCTGCCGGAGGTGGTGCCGTCGACGCAGGCGCGCCGCCGCGCCAACGATTTTGACCAGCCGATCGCCATCTACGAGGTGCATCTCGGCTCATGGCGCCGCCACACCGACAACCATTTCTGGCTCAGCTACGGCGAGCTGGCGGTGCAGCTTATCGACTATGTGAAGGACATGGGATTCACCCATATCGAGCTGCTGCCGATCAACGAGCACCCGTTCGACGGCAGCTGGGGCTACCAGCCGCTGGGGCTGTATGCGCCGACCCGGCGCTTCGGCACGCCGGCCGATTTCCGGGCGTTCGTGGCGGCGGCGCATGAGGCGGGCATCAACGTGATCCTCGACTGGGTGCCGGGGCATTTCCCGAGCGACGCCTACGGCCTGGCGAATTTTGACGGCACCGCGCTGTATGAATACGCCGATCCGCGCGAAGGCTACCACCAGGACTGGAATACGCTGATCTACAACTACGGCCGCCACGAGGTGCGCAACTACCTGGCGGGCAACGCGCTGTATTGGCTGGAGCGTTTCGGTATCGATGCGCTGCGGGTCGATGCGGTGGCGTCGATGATCTATCGCGACTACAGCCGCGCCGACGGCGAGTGGGTGCCGAATTACTACGGCGGCAACGAGAACCTGGAGGCGATCGCCTTCCTGCGTTATACCAACCAGACCATCGGCCAGGCGCAGCCGGGCGCGGTGACATTGGCGGAGGAGTCCACCGACTATCCCGGCGTCACCCTGCCGCCGGACGCCAACGGCCTGGGATTCCACTACAAGTGGAACCTCGGCTGGATGCACGACACGCTCAATTACATGAAGTGCGATCCGGTGCACCGCAAGTATCACCACAACCAGATGACCTTCGGGATGCTGTATGCCTATACCGAGAACTTCGTGTTGCCTATCTCGCACGATGAAGTGGTGCACGGCAAAAAATCGATCCTCGACCGCATGCCGGGCGACGCCTGGCAAAAGTTCGCCAACCTGCGCGCCTATTACGGGTTTATGTGGGCGCATCCGGGCAAAAAGCTGCTGTTTATGGGCTGCGAGTTCGCGCAGGGGCGCGAGTGGAATTTCGATACCAGCCTCGACTGGCATTTGCTGGAGGGGCTGGATAACTGGCACAACGGCGTGCAGCGGCTGGTACGCGATCTGAACCACTGCTACCGGCAGCAGGCGCCGCTGTATGAGCGCGACTACCGCCCGGACGGCTTCGAGTGGCTGGTGGTCGACGATCACGACAACTCGGTGTTCGCGTTCGCGCGCTACGATTCGCAGGGCAATGAGCTGATCGCCATCAGCAACTTTACCCCGGTGCCGCGCTACCGCTACCGCATCGGCCTCTCACGCGCCGGCGACTATCGCGAGATCCTCAATACCGATTCGCACCACTATCACGGCAGCAACGCCGGCAATCAGGGGCGGGTCTCTTCCGAAGCGGTCGGCAGCCACGGCCGCGACTTTTCCATCTGCGTGACGCTGCCGCCGCTGGCGACCATTTATCTGCTGCGGGAGGCGCCATGACGGAGCTGACGGCCGGCCTCGCCGCGCCGCTGGGCGCGCATTACGACGGCGAAGGCATCAACTTTACCCTGTACTCGGCGCACGCCGAGCGGGTGGAGCTGTGCCTGTTCGACGGCCAGCAACGCGAAGTGCGCCTGCCGCTGCCGGCGCGCAGCGGCGATATCTGGCATGGCTATTTGCCGGGCGGCAGGCCGGGGCAACGTTACGGTTACCGGGTCTACGGCCCGTTCGACCCGGCGAACGGGCAGCGTTTCAACCCCAACAAGCTGGCGCTCGATCCGGCCGCGCGCGCGGTGGAGGGGCCGGTGGCGGATCACCCGCACCTGCACGGCGGTTACGAACAGCCTGATCCGCACGACAGCGCCGAGCTGATGCCGAAATGCGTGGTGGTGGACGAACAGTACGACTGGCAGGACGATCGCCCGCCCGCCACGCCCTGGGGGCAGACGGTGATTTACGAAGCGCACGTGCGCGGCCTGACGCTGCTGCACCCGAAGATCCCGCCGGCGCTGCGCGGCAGTTTCGCCGCGCTGGGGCACCCGGTGATGATCGCCCACTTCAAACGCCTCGGCATCACCGCGCTGGAACTGCTGCCGGTGCAGCAACATACCTCCGAACCGCGGCTGCAGCGGCTGGGGCTGATCAACTACTGGGGCTATAACGTGCTGGCGCCCTATGCGCCGGACAACCGCTACGCCAGCCTGAGCACCGACGGCACGCCGCTGAACGAATTTCGCGATGCGGTCAAGGCGCTGCACCAAGCCGGCATCGAGGTGATCCTCGACGTGGTGTTCAACCACAGCGCCGAGCTGGATAGGGACGGGCCGATGCTGTCGCTGAGCGGCATCGATAACCAGAGCTACTACTGGCTGACGCCGGAAGGTGACTACGTCAACGACACCGGCTGCGGCAACACCCTGCGGCTCGATCAGCCGCAGGGCGTGGCCTGGGTGATGGATTGCCTGCGTTTTTGGGTACGGGAGTGCCACGTCGACGGTTTCCGCTTCGATCTGGGCAGCGTGCTCGGCCGCACGCCGGGATTCGATCGCGATGCGCCGCTGTTCCAGGCGATGCTGGCGGACGATGTGCTGTCGCGCTGCAAGCTGATCGCCGAACCCTGGGACGTTGGCCCCGGCGGCTATCAGGTGGGGGCGTTCCCCGGCCGCTTCGCCGAATGGAACGACCATTATCGCGACGACATGCGCCGTTTCTGGCTGCAGAGCGGCGTGTCGCTCGGCCAGTTCGCCCGGCGTTTCGCCGCCTCCAGCGATCTGTACAACCAGCGCGGGCGGGCGCCTTACGCCACCGTCAACATGCTGACCGCCCATGACGGTTTTACCCTGCAGGACGTGGTCAGCTTCAACGAGAAACACAACCAGCCGAACGGCGAAGGCAACCGTGACGGCAGCGATCGCAATTTCAGCAACAACCACGGCGTGGAAGGCCTGGTCGCCGACGACGCCATTGTGCAACGCCGCAGGGCCAGCCAGCGGGCGATGCTCGCCACGCTGTTGCTGTCCCAGGGAACGCCGATGCTGCTAGCCGGCGATGAACAGGGACACAGCCAGCAGGGGAACAACAACGCCTATTGTCAGGACAACGCCACCACCTGGCTCGATTGGGCCACGGCGGATGACGCGTTGACCGATTACGTCGCGGCGCTGATCGCGCTGCGCCGCCAGATCCCCGCGTTGCAACAGGACCGCTGGTGGCAGCAGGACGACGGCAACGTGCAGTGGCTGAATGCGCAAGGGCAGCCGCTCGACGCGCAGCAGTGGGAGCAAGGCGATCTGCTCATGCAGATCCTGCTGTCGCAGCGCTGGCTGCTGCTGGTCAACGCCACGCCGCAAACGGTGGAGATGAGGTTGCCGGAAGGCGATTGGCAGGTTGTCGCCCCGTTCACTCAGGAAGACTCACGGGCGGTGTTACCCGCCTGGCACCAGGCCGCGCGCTCGCTTTGCGTTCTGGTACGGAAATAATAAAAGGAGTCCGCTATGGTTAGGTTTGAAAATAAAGACCCCCTGATGTTGGCGCGCCAGCTGCCGATTAAATCCGTAGCGCTGATCCTGGCCGGCGGCCGCGGCTCGCGCCTGAAAGATTTGACCTCCACCCGCGCCAAGCCCGCCGTCCACTTTGGCGGCAAGTTCCGCATCATCGATTTCGCCCTGTCGAACTGCCTGAACTCCGGCATTCGCCGCATCGGCGTGATCACCCAATACCAGTCGCACACGCTGGTGCAGCACATTCAGCGCGGCTGGTCGTTTCTCAACGAGGAGATGAACGAGTTCGTCGATCTGCTGCCGGCCCAGCAGCGCCTCAGCACCGAGCATTGGTACAAAGGCACCGCCGACGCGGTGTATCAGAACCTGGACATCATTCGCCGCTATGAGGCCGAATACGTGGTGATCCTGGCGGGCGACCATATCTACAAGATGGATTACTCGCGCATGCTGATAGACCACGTCGAGAAGGGCGCCCAGTGCACCGTGGCCTGCCTGCCGGTGCCGCGCAGCGAAGCCGGCGAATTCGGCGTAATGAAAGTGGATGAAAGCGACCGCATCATCGAGTTTCTGGAGAAACCCGCCAACCCGCCGGCGATGCCGGGCAACCCGGATATGTCGCTGGCCAGCATGGGCATCTATATTTTTAATGCCGCCTACCTTTTCCAACTGCTGGAAGAGGATATGTCGACCCCCGGCTCCAGCCACGATTTCGGCAAGGATCTGATCCCGAAAATCACCGCGCAGCAGGCGGCGTGGGCGCATCCGTTTACCTTGTCCTGCGTGACCTCCAACCCCGATCTGCCGCCGTACTGGCGCGATGTGGGCACGCTGGACGCCTACTGGCGCGCCAACCTCGATCTGGCGTCGGTGACGCCGGAGCTGGACATGTACGACCGCGCCTGGCCGATCCGCACCCACATGGAGCCGCTGCCGCCGGCCAAGTTCGTGCAGGATCGCTCCGGCAGCCACGGCATGACCATGAACTCGCTGGTGTCCGGCGGCTGTATCGTCTCGGGCTCGGTGGTGGTGCATTCGGTGCTGTTCCCGCGCGTGCGAGTGAACTCGTTCTGCACCATCGACTCTACCGTATTGTTGCCGGACGTGAACGTCGGCCGTTCCTGCCGCCTGCGGCGCTGCATCATCGACCGCGCCTGCCACATTCCGGAAGGCATGGTGATCGGGGAAAACGCCGATGAGGACAGCAAGCGTTTTTATCGCTCGGAAGGCGGCATCGTGCTGGTGACGCGCGAAATGTTGTCAAAATTGTGAGTTAACGTGGGCGGCAGAACGATAGCCTGCCGCCTGATGAACGGTTCGATGGCTTGCGCAACGCGGCACGCATAACAGCGGCAAGCCTGCTTTATTTCTTATCCAGAGGCCTTCGGCCGACTTTCAGGAGTGATAATGCAGGTCTTACACGTATGTTCTGAAATGTTCCCCCTGCTGAAAACGGGCGGACTCGCAGACGTGGTTGGCGCGCTGCCGGCGGCGCAAATCGCCGAAGGCGCCGATGTTCGGGTGCTATTGCCCGCTTTCCCTGACGTACGCAACGGCATCCCCGACACCTCGCTGGTGGCGGAAATCGACTCGTTCGCCGGCCGGGTCGGCCTGCGTTACGGCACCTACCATGGCGTGGGCATCTATCTCATCGATGCGCCCTGGCTGTATGACCGGCCGGGCAGCCCGTACCACGATCAGTCCATGTACGCCTATCCCGACAACCACCGCCGCTTTGCGCTGCTGGGCTGGATGGCCTGCGAGCTGGCCAAGGGGCTGGATCGCTACTGGCGGCCGCAGCTGGTGCATGCCCACGACTGGCACGCCGGCCTGAGCTGCGCCTATCTGGCCGCCAACGGCCACCCGGCGCGCTCGGTGTTTACGGTGCACAACCTGGCCTATCAAGGGCTGTTCTCTGCCCATCACGTGACCGAGCTGTGGCTGCCGGCGTCGTTTTACGATGTTTATGGCCTGGAGTTCTACGGCCAGATGTCGTTCCTCAAGGCCGGGCTGTTTTATGCCGACCACGTGACCGCCGTCAGCCCGACCTATGCGCGCGAGATCACCCGGCCGGAGTTCGGCTACGGCATGGAGGGGCTGCTGCAGGAGCGGCAGCGGCAGGGCAGGCTGAGCGGCATCCTCAACGGGGTGGACGACAACATTTGGGATCCGGCCCGCGACCCGCGGCTGAGCGCCCGCTACGACGCCGACGATCTGAAAAGCAAGGTCAAAAACAAGCTGCATCTGCAAAAGGCCATGGGGCTGAAGGTGGATGAATCGCTGCCGGTGTTCGCGGTGGTGAGCCGATTGACCAGCCAAAAAGGCCTGGATCTGGTGCTGCAGGCACTGCCTGAACTGCTGGCGCAGGGCGGGCAGCTGGCGCTGCTGGGTGCCGGCGATGCGGTGCTGCAACAGGCGTTTCTGGCCGCCGCCGCCGATTATCCCGAGCAGGTTGGGGTGCAGATCGGCTATCACGAATCCTTCTCCCACCGCATCATCGGCGGCGCCGACGTGATTCTGGTGCCGAGCCGCTTCGAGCCCTGCGGCCTGACGCAGCTCTACGGCCTGAAATACGGCACGCTGCCGCTGGTGCGCCGCACCGGCGGGCTGGCGGACACGGTGGTGGACTGCGCGCTGGAGAACCTGGCCGACGGCACCGCCAGCGGCTTCGTGTTCGACGATTGCGACGCCGTCGCGCTGGGCAACGCCATCCGCCGCGCCATGGTGCTGTGGAGCCGGCCGAAACACTGGCGCCACGTTCAGCGCCACGCCATGAGCGTGGACTTCGGCTGGCCGGTGGCGGCGAAAGAGTATTTATCGCTTTATCAACGTTTGTAGCCCGCGTTTCGCGTCTCGGGTTGACGCGCGGCGGGCAGCCGTTTGGGTTGATTGTCGGGGCGCGGCGTGCCGCGTCCATGTTCAGCGGAGCCCGCTATTCCGCGGCGAATGGCTGGGCTCCCTACAAGGGATTAAAAAGCCATGACTTCACCGTTTAGTTACACCTCACCTACGGTCAGTGTGGAAGCGCTGAAACACTCCATCGCCTATAAGCTGATGTTTATCGTCGGCAAGGATCCGGCCATCGCCAACCGGCACGACTGGCTGAACGCCGTGCTGTTCGCGGTGCGCGATCGCATGGTTGAACGCTGGCTGCGTTCCAACCGCGCCCAGCTGTCGCAGGACGTGCGGCAGGTGTATTACCTGTCGATGGAGTTTCTGATCGGCCGCACCCTGTCGAACGCGCTGCTGTCGATGGGCATCTATCAGGATATCGACAACGCGCTGAACGAAATGGGGTTGAGCCTGGGTGAACTGCTGGAAGAAGAGAACGACCCTGGCCTCGGCAACGGCGGTCTGGGCCGCCTGGCGGCCTGCTTCCTCGATTCGCTGGCGACGCTGGCGCTGCCGGGGCGCGGCTACGGCATTCGCTACGAGTACGGCATGTTCAAGCAGAATATCGTCAACGGCCAACAGATGGAGTCGCCGGACTACTGGCTGGAGTACGGCAATCCGTGGGAGTTTCCGCGCCACAACACCCGCTACAAGGTGCGCTTCGGCGGCCGCGTGCAGCAGGAGGGCGCCAAGGCGCGCTGGCTGGAGACCGAAGAGGTCGTGGCCATCGCCTACGATCAGGTGATCCCCGGTTTCGACACCGACGCCACCAACACCCTGCGGCTGTGGGGCGCGCAGGCCAGTAACGAGATCAACCTCGGCAAGTTCAACCAGGGCGATTATTTCGCCGCGGTGGAGGATAAAAACCACTCGGAGAACGTGTCGCGCGTGCTGTATCCGGACGACTCGACCTCCTCCGGGCGTGAGCTGCGGCTGCGGCAGGAGTATTTCCTGGTGTCGGCGACGGTGCAGGACATCCTCAACCGCCATTGGCTGATGCACAAAACCTTCGACAACCTGGCGGACAAGATCGCCATTCACCTCAACGACACTCACCCGGTCTTGTCGATTCCCGAGCTGATGCACCGGCTGATCGACGAGCACAAATTCAAGTGGCTCGACGCCTGGGAAGTGGTGGAGCAGGTATTTTCTTACACCAACCACACGCTGATGAGCGAGGCGCTGGAGACCTGGCCGCTGGACATGATTGGCCGCATCTTGCCGCGCCATCTGCAGCTGATTTTCGAAATCAACGATCACTTCCTCAAGATGGTGCAGGAAGTGGCGCCGGGCGACAACGACCTGCTGGCGCGGGTCTCGATCATCGACGAAACCAATGGCCGCCGGGTGCGCATGGCGTGGCTGGCGGTGGTGGCCAGCCACAAGGTCAACGGCGTTTCCGCCCTGCATTCCGAACTGATGGTGCAGTCGCTGTTCGCCGACTTCGCCCGGCTGTTCCCCAATCGTTTCTGCAACAAAACCAACGGGGTGACGCCGCGCCGTTGGCTGGCGCTGGCCAACCCGCCGCTGGCGGCGGTGTTGGACGACTGCATCGGCCAAACCTGGCGCACCGATCTCAGCCAGCTGAGCGAGATCAAAGCCAACGTCGATTACCCGAGTTTCCTGCAGGCGGTGCAGCGCGCCAAGCGGCAGAACAAGGAGCGGCTGGCGCTGTACATCGCCAAAACGCTCAACGTGGTGGTCAACCCGGATGCGCTGTTCGACGTGCAGATCAAGCGCATCCACGAGTACAAACGGCAGCTGCTCAACGTGCTGCACGTCATCACGCTGTATAACCGTCTGCTGGACGATCCGGAGATCGAGCGCGTGCCGCGGGTGGTGATCTTCGCCGGCAAGGCGGCGTCGGCCTACTATGCCGCCAAACAGATCATCCGCTTGATCAACGACGTGGCCAAAGTGATCAACAACGATCCGCGCGTGCATACCCAGCTGAAGGTGGTGTTCATTCCGAACTACGGCGTCAGCCTGGCGCAGATCATTATCCCGGCGGCGGATCTGTCCGAACAGATCTCGCTGGCGGGCACCGAGGCCTCGGGCACCAGCAACATGAAGTTCGCGCTGAACGGCGCGCTGACCATCGGTACGCTGGACGGCGCCAACGTCGAGATGCGCGAGCACGTGGGGGAGGAGAATATCTTTATCTTCGGCAATACCGCCGAGCAGGTGGAGGAACTGCGCCGCAACGGTTACAACCCGCGCCAGTACTATGAGCAAGACCCGGAGCTGCATCAGGCGCTGACGCAGATCGCCACCGGCGTGTTCAGCCCGGAAGAGCCGAAACGCTATGGCAATTTGTTCGACTCGCTGGTCAACCTCGGCGATCACTATCAGCTGTTGGCGGATTACCGCAGCTACGTGGACACGCAGGACAAGGTGGACGAGGTGTATCTCAATCAGGACGAGTGGACGCGGCGCGCGGTGCTGAATATCGCCAACATGGGCTACTTCTCCTCCGATCGCACCATTCAGGAATATGCGGACGAAATCTGGCACATTCAGCCGGTGAAGCTGTAAAGCGTGCGAGGAAGAGCAAAGAAAAGGGCCGGATAACCGGCCCTTTCTTTGTTACGCTGCGGCTCAGGAAGCCAGAGACAGCGTTTTCGTTTTCGCGTGTTCCGCCAGCCAGGCTTTCACTCGCGCCTGCTGCGCTTCGTCCAGCCACATGCCCAGCTTGGTGCGGCGCCAGATGGCGTCGTCCAGCTCTACGACCCACTCTTTCTCGGTCAGGTAGCGCAGTTCGGCTTCATACAGACCGTGGCCGAAATCTTCGCCCAGATCGGCGAGGCCGTTGGCGCCGGCCAGGATCAGCTCGCTCTGGCTACCGTAGGTGCGGGCATAGCGGCGCGCCAGCGCTTCCGGCAACCAGCCGTGGGCGCGGCGCAATTTGGCTGCGTAGCCGTCGCGATCGCCGCCGATGTCACCGCCCGGCAGCGTGGCGTTCTTGGTCCACGCCGGGCCGCAGCCTGGGTAGTAGTGGGCCAGTTTTTCCATCGCGTGCTCGGCCAGCTTGCGGTAGGTGGTCAGCTTGCCGCCGAAGACCGACAGCAGCGGCGCCTTGCCTTGTTCGTCGTGCACGTCCAGCGTGTAATCGCGGGTGATCGCCTGCGGCGAATCGGATTCGTCGTCGCACAGCGGACGCACGCCGGAGTAAGTCCAGACGATGTCGTCGCGGCCCAGCTGCTTCTTGAAGTGATCGTTGTACACTTTCAGCAGATAAGCGATTTCGTTCTCGTCGATCTTCACGTCCTTCGGATCGCCTTTGTACTCCACGTCGGTGGTGCCGATGATGGAGAACTCGTCATTCCACGGGATCACGAACACGATGCGGTGGTCTTCGTTCTGCAGAATGTAAGACTGCGGCTGATCGTGTACGCGCGGCACCACGATGTGGCTGCCTTTGATCAGGCGGATGCCGTAAGGCGATTTCAGCTTCAGACCGTCGTCGAAGAAGTTTTTCACCCACGGGCCGGTTGCGTTCACCAGGCCTTTGGCGCGCCAGGTGAAGGTTTTGCCGCTGTCGATATCGACCGCTTCCACCATCCACATGCCGTTTTCACGCCATGCGCGGGTCACTTTGGTGCGGGTGCGCACTTCGCCGCCGCGTTTTTCCACTTCCTGCGCGTTCAGCACCACCAGGCGAGCATCGTCGACCCAGCAGTCGGAATATTCGAAACCGCGCTTCAATTCAGGCTTCAGCACCGACTCTGGTCCAAAGCGCAAGCCCTTGCTGCCCGGCAGGCTGGTGCGTTTGCCCAGGTGATCGTACAGGAACAGGCCGATACGGATCATCCAGGCCGGGCGCAGGTGCGGCTGGTGCGGCAGGCGGAAACGCATTGGGAACGCGATGTGCGGCGCCAGCTTCAGCAGCACTTCACGTTCGGCCAGCGCTTCGCTCACCAAACGGAATTCGTAGTGTTCCAGGTAGCGCAGGCCACCGTGGATCAGTTTGGAACTGGCGGAAGACGTAGCACAGGCCAAGTCTTGCGCTTCCAGTAGCAGTACCGACAGCCCGCGCCCGGCAGCATCCGCCGCGATGCCGGCACCGTTGATGCCGCCACCGATAACGATCAAGTCTTTGGTTTCCACGTCATCTTCCTCCAGATGTTCGAAATAGCTCTTTCATGTTCGTTTTCGCTCATGATTGTAATCAAAAACCAACAAGCAAGCCAAGACTTAACCAAACAAAAACATTTAGGCGTGATAAAGGTAACAGTTTGGTGATGATAGGCACACAAATGATAAGGATATGGCGCGGGCGGGCAAACGGCTGTCGAAAAGGGGGCGTCGGGGGTGGGAAACGGGGCGGCGGCGCGCCCCGCGGATTAACGGCGGATCAGCACAGCTCCAGCTGCACGTCGTACTGCTCGATGATTTTCATCACGCTCGGCGGCGGCAGCTGGTCGGTAAACAGGTAGTCGATCAGGTTCATGTTGCCCAGGTTGACCATGGCGTTGCGGCCGAATTTGGAGTGGTCGGTGACCAGCATCACGCAGCGGGAATTTTCGATAATCGCGCGTTTGGTGCGCACTTCGTGATAGTCGAATTCGAGCAGCGAACCGTCCATATCGATGCCGCTGATGCCGAGAATGCCGTAATCGAGGCGGAATTGGGAGATAAAGTCCAGGGTGGCTTCGCCCATGATGCCGCCGTCGCGGGTGCGCACTTCGCCGCCGGCCAGGATCAGACGGAAGTCTTCCTTGGCGGTCAGCAGGGTGGCGACGTTGAGGTTGTTGGTGACCACGCGCAGGTTCTTGTGGTTCATCAGCGCGTGGGCCACCGCTTCCGGCGTGGTGCCGATATCGATGAACAGCGTGGCGCCGTCCGGGATCTGGCTGGCGACGCGCTGCGCGATGCGGGCCTTCTCTTCCGACCACATCACCTTGCGATCGTTATAGGCAGCGTTGACCGAGCTGGAAGGCAGCGCCGCGCCGCCGTGGTGACGCTGGATCTTGTTCTGGTCGGCCAGGTCATTCAAATCGCGGCGAATCGTTTGCGGGCTGACGTCAAAATGTTCGACCAGCTCTTCCGTGCTGACGTAACCCTGCAGGCGCACCAGCTCGATAATTGCGTCATGACGCTGTGTTTGCTTCACGATAATCCCCTAAAACGCCCGCTATGCCCGCTGGGCACAGCTCCCGGCTGTTATTGTTCGTTGTGTGCGCGATGGCGCGTATCCCAAAATGCCATCAATAACCCTAACACTAAACCGGCTACGTGTGCCGCGTTGGCGATCGACATTCCTAAAATATCGAAATATCCGGCCACCAGCCACAGCACCGAGAACGCCATCAGGCCGCGCGGCAGCATCAGGCCGCGCTCCGGCGCCCGTTCACCCGTTAGCCACACATAGCCCATCAGCGCATAAACCACGCCCGACAGCCCGCCGAACAGCGCGCCGCTGAACAGCGATTGCGCCCAGCCGCTGAAGAAGGCCGACACCACCGCCAGCACGAACAGCTTGCTGGCGCCGAGGCGTTTTTCCATCTGGCCGCCGAGATACCACCACCACATCAGGTTAAACAGAATATGCAGCAGGGAGAAGTGCAGGAACGCATGGCTGACCCAGCGCCACAGCTGCGTGTATTGGCTGCTGTTTTGCGGCCAAGAGAGCCAGTACATCACGGTGTCGTCGCCCAGCGCCTGCATCAGAATATAGACCGCGATGCACAGCACCATCACGCCGAGCGTCAGCGGCCCGGCCTTGCTGCGCAGGGTGTGCAGATAGGATTCGCTCTGATAGTGCAGGCCGGCGTCGGTATGGCCGGTCTGCCAACTGGCGGCCTGATAACGGCGGTTGAGCGGATCGGTCAGAAACTGCTGCAGCTCGTGTTGCACCTGCTCGAGGTGAACGTCGTCGGCCAGCCAGATTTCCGCCGCCTCGCCGCTGTTGCGCAGCTCAAGCCGGATGCCCTGGGTCGCCATATAGTCGACAAAGGCCAGCGCCAGGCGCGGGTTGGATACGGCGATTACTCTAACCATTGCTCTTCCGTCGTAAGTGAATGATTTTGGCCGCGGCTTGCCCGCCGGCGACCCTGACGGCCGATTATAACGTCGAAATCCTGAGCGCTGGCAAACGGATCTGCGAAAAACCCGCGAAAACGCGCACAAAATCGAAGAGGAAGCCCGCCGATGCACGGCGGGCGGAGGGAATCAGGCAGAGGTTTCCACGTCTTGCGGATACTGGCGGGCCCAGGCCTCGAAGCCGCCGTCGATGCTGTAGACCGCGTCGAACCCCTGGTGCAGCAGGTACTGCGCCGCGCTGCGGCTGCTGTTGCCGTGGTAGCACATCACCATTACCGGCCGCTCGAAGTCGTTTTGCTGCATAAAGGCCGACAGGGTGGCGTTGGTGAGGTGAAAGGCGCCAGGCGTATGCCCGGCTTCAAAACTTTGCGGATCGCGGATGTCGACCAGGGCGGCGCTGCCCTCTTTCCAGCGGGCGTACGCTTGCTCAACGTTGATCGCTTCGAACTGTTCCATACTGCTGACTGCCTCGTAATTGGGGGACGCCGCTATTGTAACCAACTCTGCGGCGTTTAAGACCAGAACAAGGGTGTGGTTTTGTCACACCAGCAGCACTTCAACGCCCTGTTGACGCAGTTGCTCAACGATCGCCGGATTGGCGGCGCGGCCGGTGATCACCATGGCGATTTTTCGATATCCATCTCAAACCTTCTCCTAACGACATGAATCTCCCTCCTTAACTTGATTAAGGCATGGAGAAGGAGTTTCCAACTATAATCATTTGAAGCAGCGTATTCATTAATGAAACTAGTTGTATAAATTCCAATGTATAATATATTAAGCTCGCAATGTAATTTGTTGATAACTATTCCCGATGTCTTTTTTTAACTGAATTTCAGTTAGCTCTAACATTTTTAACAATGAATTCTCAAATTTGTTATTACTCCTAAACTCCTCCCCTGGTGTTATAGTTGCACACTGTAGAAATGGCATTGCTGGAGTATCGGAGAAAAGTTCAAAAACACTATTATGAAAATCTCTGACTTGAGGGTTATTATCCGGATTGATAATCATTAATCCAATTATAGGATTGTGAGTTTTGGATATTAAGTTGAGTCCATGTATATACTTCAGCGTTAAATCGGGGAGGTAATGCGTGAAGGCTTTATCTGTAGTCGTATATTTTGCATCTAGAATAACATACCTTTCGTTGTTAAGTGCATTACTGATTTTTATGACATAGTCAGGAGAACGATTTGAGTTTTTTCCTGAGCTTGAGCGTTTAGATACTTTCCCATTATAGATAGTCCAACCTTCTGAATTAACAAGGCCTCTCAGGTCAGCTAGTGAATGCCTCGCCATCCAATATTTTGGCTCATATAGGAAACTTAATTTTAACTCTTGCTTTATAGGGAATTCAAATAGCATGAAACCATTATTGTTTTCAGGTAATGACTTAAAGGAAAAGTGATGATCTAGAATGCTCTTAATATAAAAAAGAGTATAGTATTCGAATAGCTTAGGAATGCTTTGGATTGATAGTAATTCGTCTTGGACACTCCAGTCTGGTCTTCCGAACCTATACCAGTCAACTATTTTTCTAAATATAGAGAGATATATTGATTCTTTTTTAGCCTTCATTGTAAATATAGGGATGCCAGTTACTGCCTTTTTGGAAGGTATTTTTTCAGACATCAGTTTTTTAACGGAGTGTAATGTGGATAAAATGCTTTTGCATTTTTCTACTTTTCTTGCATTAATGTTTTTTTGAAATTTTTGAATTTGGCTGAAGAAACTTAAATAACCGTCTGGACCACCATGAAATTTCTGTGTTTTCTTTTCAGGAAATTCGAATCCTGAAAGTAACATTGATGTTGTGTGTATTAATGTATTTATAAATCCGTGTAGTACTTGGTTTTCATATACATCTGAATCCTCAATTGCTTGTAATTCTATTAGTTTTTTCACCCCATAGAAACAATTATTAAACTCTAATATAGCGCTATCTATACAATCAACTTCAAAAAGTTCATCTGCATTATTGCATAGCCATGAGAGTGTTAAGTCATCGACGTTTGTACTATCATTAGGATAAACGTACTTTTCTCTATTTGATAGTTTTGTTATTGGAGCATTGACAAGTTTTTTTATTAAAGAAGATGTTTTTTCAACTGTGTTTTCCACTTGCTCAAGTAGTATATCAACGGGAGTGTCTCCATCTTGATAACCAGCCTTGCGACGAGTAACTCTAAAAAACGAACACAAAGCCTCACTGTCTGTTTTTGCCAAAAAAGAAAGCATTTTTTCTACGCGTTCAGCATTTATTTTCTTAGCTAAGACTTCCAAAGGATTAAAATTAACTATCTCACTTTTACCCTCATAAAATAACTCTAAAGATAACTCAGCTATACCATAGTAATTATGGAAAAAACATTCTTGCGCATACGCACCTGTCCTTTTGGGTAACCATTTATAAACCCATGCGCCATTGTAATCCTCAACTAAAGTTGGTGCTATTTCGTTCTCATGCAGCGCCAAGGTTATTTTGTCATAAAACTTGTCACTATAAAAAGATAATTCTAATACTTCATCTTCAAGTACGAATATCTCTGAGTTTTCTTTAAAATCAATTACTGGCAATTCAAAGGTATTACCTTGCCGCCTACCTCTTAGAATTTTAATTTCGATTCTCATGATAACCTCTAAAAATAAGAGTATGATTCGCTATATATATCACCATTATTAATGATGTTCTTAAGAGTTGCTTTAGATATATGGAGATCCAACTCTACAAGCTTTTGTTCAAGATTTTGTAACCTTTCTTTGAAACCAGTTCCATATCCTTCTATTAAGGGTAGGATATGCTGATTGATAGCAAAATCTATGGGTTGACTTCTTAGTCCTTCAATTTCATTAGCAATGTGGCAGTAGCGTTTTATTGCATTATATTTTCTCTGGCTCACTCGAACTGAAGTTGTTCGATTAATCGGTGCTTTGAGAATTTCTATCACCTGTTCAAGAGCGTTTTGTTCTTCAGTTGTAAATGACGACTCATAGAGACTAATATCAAAACAACCTTCTAAACATTCATTACTCACTGCTCCATCGAAATCTAGAGTTTTTATTACGTTTGACTTGAACTCTGAATTATGATTCAAACCTATCACTGGAACTCGGTCAATTAACCTGGGGGAAAGTCGTTCTGTGGATGCATCATTATTGATAGTTGCAATAAATCTTACTCCATTAGCAACGGAAATATGTCTTTCCTCTTCTGACGGAATTCCTGAATCAATTTTTCTTTGCCGTCCTTCTGGGTCACACATACTTAGAAAATCAGACCAATAATGCTCGACACTTGAAAGGTTCGCCTCATCTAATAATATTAGTTTGAGATAATCTTGGTTATGCTCACTTTTTAGAAATTCATAAAGGCCTGTTCTAGCAGGTTGATAGACATCTTTTAAAGAGTTATAAAATCCAAGTATGTCACGGCTTGAGACCCAAGCACGACCTACAGGAATGTTCAGGAAGTTACTGGTATTAAAGGTGTTGGTATCACTTGTTAAACCCATGTTTTGCGCAAGTCTAATCGCTGTTGAGGTTTTTCCGGTACCAGGAGGACCTGCCAATATTGTCATAAATGACTGGTTAAGGCATATAAGCAAATTTGCCATTTCATCAAAAGAAAAATTTCGACCATTATCATTACTGAATGAATCAACCAAATAATTTATATAGTCTTTCCTATTAGCGACATTCAGTTTTATAGAGGATGGTGTGATCTTTGTCTTGTATATTTTTGGTGTGTTTTCTTTTGTTCTTCCTCCATTTAAAAGAGTTGTTAGTGTCTGTATTTCTACTGCTTTCTCTAATAATTGTGGAGAGTTTAAAGTGGCTTTTTTAAGATTAACAGCTTTTTCAACAGATTCCTTCTCTTTCTCGATGTCTTCTTTTCGTCTTTTCAAATAATTTATCTCTTCTACAAGCGAGTTGTAATCACTTACGCGAGATAATGTAGCGTAAAACTCTTCTAGTTTTAGATTTGCCTCATGTATTTTCTCCTCTAAGACGGAGTTTTCCTCCGTTAATGATTGCTGTTTGTTTAATAAAATTTTATGAGCATCTTCTGCCGTTTGTTTTTTTATCCTCTCGATCTCATCTTTAGCTTTTAATTTTTCATTTTCAACATTTTTCGTTTCGAATTCCAACTCGGACTTCTTAGTGCTTATCAGTCTTTCTAACTCACTAATCTCTTTGTCTAGTTTTTCTTTCTGTGCTCGCGTAACCTCCTCAATCTCTTCAGATTTTTGTTTTAATAATAATTCTTTGTTTTTCATGAAGTAGTTATCTAAATAAAGTCTTCCGTCTCTGCTCTCAGCCAAAAACTCTTGTACTATTTCTTGCCCAAATGGGCTTGAGTCTAGAAATTCCCCTAATAACTCTTTAATTCGCTTAAGACGCTCACTATTCTCTAATACTTTGTTCTTTTTTACATATTCGTCTATACCCTGAGATAGCTTTTGAGCTTCGCTCTTGCCTAACGGAGTTTTGTTTTTAGAGAATCCGCTACCAAAGCCATTTTTAGTAAAATATGAAACCAACCTAGTATCTGAAATGTAATCTAATTGCTCGAAAGGCAATGTTGACAGATCTTTTAAGTTATTTATATATTTTTTATTTTCTCCTTTTATAATCCATTCCGATGATAGATTATCGTTGTCTATATTTTTAGATTCTATTTTAGCGATATGGTCTTGTTTGAGCTGTAACGGCGATGGTGTGGATAACGGAGATAACTGCCAGTTATTATCTTGTTTTGATGCTTTGAAAGGGCCATAAATGTATCCCCCATCTTCAATGAAGAATTGTGTGCTTGGCGCATCTATATCATGGCTAATAAAACCTGTCTTAATATCAGGCAGCTCGGATTTGATAACTGGTATAAGAAAACTTTTGTCAAGTCTTTCGACTTTATTACCTAGTCCAAAATGTTTTTGATGCCTTGAGTTGCTCTTCCAATCATCATCATTACTTTCGTAATACTCAGTAAGGACAAATAACTCATTGTTGCCAAATTGTTGGCTGATATTCATGAATCCCTTTGATATAAATATCCCCCCATTAGGAAAATCACTTGTTTTAATCTTATCGTAATTACCATTTTCATTTACATGGGCAACCGGTATAACTAGACCCATGTCAGGATTTACTGTGTGATTATCTTCTTTAATCACTAATATTCTATTCATAATTCCCCTTAAGATATAATGTCTTGTCTAAATTATTAACATGCTAATATTAAATGGATGTTGCATGTATGCACATGGTGCTCACCTTTCAGATAAACTGTTATTTATAGAGTGAGCCGGATAAGTTATCAATATTTATTTTTTTGAATTAAGATGCTGATCAAATTTTTATATGAATAGTGTTAGTTTATCACTTACCTCAATATGATTGTTTATTTTTTGTTCATGCAATGATAGTGCTGTAGAAACGTATAGCTCGTACAGTGTAATTTATATATATTTTGTTATAGTGACTGATATTATTTTGTTATTTAATCGGTGATTTTGAAAGGTAATTGTATTTTGAGCGGTTTATAGCGTTTCTTATAACTAACAACTATTCTTCATTCTAATTGGTTACTAAATCTTTTTCATTAAATGAAAAGATTGATATTAAAACAATTGCATTGGTTGTCTTTTATAATTTGATGTTGAAAAATCTGTCAATATCTAAATACTCTGATAATAAAATATAGCTTTTTAATTCTAAACAAGCATAAGCCTCTGCAAAACGGGAGGTGGCGAAAATGGCGTGGATCAGCCGGGATATTAACCCCGGCCTGAAACGGATCGATGACTATCTGCTGGAAAAGCATTTCAGCCGCAAACATGGCGCCGGCGCCTATTACGGCCAGCGCTGACTCTCAGGCGCCGTACCCCATCATCTTCAACAGCTGCTGCGCTTGCTGCACCGCTTCCTGGCGATGGGCCACGCCCAGTTTCTGATACAGGTTGCGGATGTGCGTCTTGATGGTGGTGGCCGCCACGTCCAACTCGCCGGCGATCTGGTCGTTGCTGTAGCCGGAATAGATCAGCCCCAGCACCTGCCATTCGCGCTGGGTGAGCGGGCTGGTGCGGATCAGCTCCGGCACCTGCGGATGGGTCAGCAGCTTATCGACGAAGTTCTCGTCAAAATGCGCGAACTTGTGCCGATGATGCTGGTTGATGTCACGCAGGATGCGCTGGGCGCGATGCTGTTCCAGCTCCGGCAGCGTGTTGAGCTGGATCAGCTGGCGCAGCTGCTGCGCCATCGCTTCGCCCTCGATGACGAAGTGGCTGATAAAGCCGGTGCGGTTGGCCAGCGACAGCGCTTCGATCAGCGCCTGCTGCGCTTCGCCCTTGCGCTCTTGCAGCCAGTAGAGCTGGTTGCTGAGCAGCAGGTTGCGGTTGAGATCGCTCACCAGCCGCAGGCGGCGGGCGTTTTCGTTCAGCTCATCCAGCACCACGCCGGCCTCTTCATACTGGCCGAGCAGGATCTGCACCCGCGCGATGTTGCGCCACTGGCCCTGCGTGAAGTGGTTGTCCGCCATGCCGGGCTTTTCGGTGTGGCGCAGCCATTGGGCGGCGGCGGCGGTGTCGCCGGTCATCTGCCAGTGGATCACCCGCGACTTGTCGGTGTTGGTCAGCCAGTCGCGATGGTAGTGGGCGCCGTGCAGCAGAGTTTCGCAGCGCTGCAGATGGGTATTGGCGTTGTCCAGATCGCCGCGCGCCAGCGAGCATTTGGCCAGCATGGCGATGCACTGCAACTGTTGCTGCGGCTGGTAGTTCGCCAGGATTTTCAGCCCGGTGCGCGCCGCGTCTTCCGCCTCGTCCAGCCGCGACCACGACCACAGGATCTGCGCGCGAATGCGCAGCAGGAACTCGTGCATCGGCAGCTGTTCCAGGTGCTGTTCGCGGATCAGTTCGAACGCCTTGTCCTGGGTTTCGTAAGCGGCCTGCAGGAAGCCCTGGGCGATGAGGATTTCGCTCTGCTGCAGCAGCGCCCAGAGTGCGTAATGGTTGGCCTGATGACGACGCGCCATCTGCTCGGTTTGCTGCATCATCGGCAGCGCGCGCGCCAGTTCGCCCTTGCAGTGGTGCACTTCGCCGGTCACCGAGGTGGCGACGATGCGGCTGTAATAGCTGGACAGCGGCAGGAATTTCAACGCTTCGGTCGCCAGCCGCTCGGCCTCTTCCGGTTTACCGGCGTTGATCGCCACCTGGGCGCGTAAGGCGTCGAACTCGGCGTGCAGCGTTTGGTCTATCTCGATTTTCTGCTCGCGCATGGTGCGCTCGGCGCGCTCCAGCAGGGTGTTGACCTCGCCGTAGCGGTGCTGGCTCTGCGCCAGCCAGGCCTGCAGCAGCGCCAGCTTGGGATTTTGGATCAGGCGCTCATAAGGCAGCGCGTTGAGGCACTCCTCCAGCAAGGCCAGTTCGCTGTGGTGGAACAGCGACCAGGCGTGTTGCAGCAGGATATCGCGCAGCATGCTGACGTCGCTGGCCGCCAGCGCATGGTGAATGGCCTCCGCCGGATACCCCAGCGCCAGCCAGCCCTCGGCGGCGGCGCGGTGCAACCCCGGCAGCTCCAGCGCCAGCTCCCACTGGCAACGCTGGCGCAGGAAAGAAGCGAACAGCGGATGGAAGTTGAACCATTCGCCGGTGTCGTCCATGCGATGGATAAACAGCCCCTGGCGCTCCAGCTCCTCCAGCCGCTGCTGGCCGTTGTCTTCGCCGGTCAGCCGCACGATCAGCGCGTCGTTCATCGAGCGCAGCACCGAACAGCGCAGCAGGAAGGCGCGCGCCTCGGCATCGACGTGATCCAGCACTTCGTCCACCAGATAGTCGGACAGGTGGCTGGCGTTCAGCCCCGCCAGCCGCTTGGCCGACAGCTGAGCTGACGAGGCGGACTGGCGGGCCGACAGCGCGATCAGCTGCAGCGCGGTGGCCCAGCCTTCGACTTCGTCGCACAGGCGGCTGCTGTCCTGCTGTTCCATCGGCGCCGCCAGGCGGCAGTCGAAGAATTGTTTGGCTTCCTGATGGGTAAACGCCAGCTGCTGCGTGCCCATTTCCAGCAGCTGATCGCGCACCCGCAGATTGGCGATGCCGAGCGGCGGCAGGGTGCGCGAGAGCAGGATCAGCGTCAGGTTTTCCGGCTGATGGCGCAGGAAGAAGCGCATGGCTTCGTGAATGGCGTCGTTGGTGATCAGGTGGTAGTCGTCGATCACCAGGTACAGCGGCTGGTGCCAGTCGGCCAGCTCGATAAACAGCTGGGCGAACAGCGCCGACAGGCTGGCGTACTGGTGTTTCTGGCTCAGCGCCTCGCTCTTGACGCAGCGGCCGCCGCTGGCCTGCTGCAGCGCGGCGATCAGGTAGCTGGCGAAGCGCTCCGGCTGGTTGTCGCTCTCGTCCAGCGAATACCAGCCCAGATCGGCCTTGCCGGCCGCCCATTGGGCGATCAGCGTGGTTTTTCCGTATCCCGCCGGGCAATTGACCAGTGTCAGGCGATAGTTGCCCGCGCTGGCCAGTTTGGCCAGCAGGCGATCGCGGATCACGGTATTTTGCAGCCGTACCGGGCGGCTCAGTTTTGATGGGATCAGCATAGTATTCCAGGGTATAAATCGCGGTTCCCGCCGGGATTGGAGTGGCGCTAATTATTTTATGGTTCGTAATTAATAGCTCCCCCTAACTTCTGCCAACCCTAAACGTATTGCAACAAGCTTCCGCATCGGCTTGGAGTTAAGTTGCTATCGATCACACTTTTTTACGTTTGGCGTCGGCGCGCGGAGTTGCGGTTGCAGATCGCATTTCCGGCCATGCACAAAACTTCAGCAGTGCGAATACTTGTGCTAACGTCATGGCTAACGTTCTCAGTGCTCGCCGCACGCGTTGGCGGGCTTTTTTGCATCGTTGCAAGGGAGTCAAACAGTGCCTGAGATCACAATTCCAGCTACGCCCCAATCCTCCTCCCCAGCTAATCCCCAGGCGGGATGATGCCGTCAGGCTTTCTCACCGGCACGATAGCGGCAATTTGACCCACTTACTGGATAGAGAGTTTTCCTTATGTCACAGCCTACGCTCAAGAAGGATGCTTTTCTGGCGGCGCTTGCCCGTCAGTGGCAACGGTTCGGCCTCAGTTCCGCACAGCAGATGACGCAACATCAATGGTGGGAAGCCGTCAGTGCGGCGCTGGCCGAGCAGCTGGCCGCACAGCCGGCGCCGCGCAAAAGCGCCAAACCGCTGCGCCACGTGAACTACATCTCGATGGAGTTTCTGATCGGCCGGCTGACGGCGAACAACCTGATCAACCTGGGCTGGTACGACACCGTCGAGCAGGCGCTGGCGGAGCAGAACGTCAAGCTGGCGGATCTGCTGGAGCAGGAAACCGATCCGGCGCTGGGCAACGGCGGGCTGGGGCGGCTGGCGGCCTGTTTCCTTGACTCGATGGCGACGGTGGAGCAACCGGCCACCGGGTATGGGCTGAACTACCAGTACGGGCTGTTCCGCCAGTCGTTCCAGGGTGGGCAGCAGCAAGAGGCGCCGGATAACTGGCAGCGCGAGAGCTACCCGTGGTTCCGCCACAACGCCGCGCTGGCGGTGGACGTGGGCATCGGCGGCAAGCTGGAAAAGCAGGCCGACGGCCGCGAACTGTGGCGCCCGGCCTTCACCCTGCGCGGCGAAGCCTGGGATCTGCCGGTGCTGGGGTATCGCAACGGCGTGGCGCAGCCGCTGCGCCTGTGGCAGGCGACCCATCAGCATCCGTTCAACCTGAGCGATTTCAACGACGGCAAATTCCTGCAGGCGGAGAAGCAGGGCGTAGAAGCCGACAAGCTGACCAAGGTGCTCTACCCGAACGACAACCATCAGGCCGGCAAGCGCCTGCGCCTGATGCAGCAGTATTTCCAGTGCGCCTGCTCGGTGGCGGACATTTTGCGCAAGCACCATCAGGCCGGCCGCAAGATTGAAGAGCTGCCGAAGTACGAAGTGATCCAGCTGAACGACACCCACCCGACCATCGCCATTCCGGAAATGCTGCGCATTCTGCTGGACGAACACCAGCTGGAGTGGGAGGCGGCCTGGGCGATCACCAGCAACACTTTCGCCTATACCAACCACACCCTGATGCCGGAAGCGCTGGAGTGCTGGGATGAAAAACTGGTGCGCAGCCTGCTGCCGCGCCATTTCTCCATCATCAAACAGATCAACGCCAGGTTCAAAAAGCTGGTGGATAAGCACTGGCCGGGCGACGAGGCGGTGTGGGCCAAACTGGCGGTGCACCACAACAAGCAGGTGCGCATGGCCAACCTGTGCGTGGTCAGCGGCTTTGCGGTCAACGGCGTGGCGCAGCTGCACTCGGATCTGGTGGTGAAGGATCTGTTCCCGGAATATCACCAGCTGTGGCCGAACAAATTCCATAACGTCACCAACGGCATCACGCCGCGCCGCTGGCTGAAACAGTGCAACCCGGCGCTGTCGGGCCTGATCGACGAGACGCTGAAGGTGGAATGGGCGAACGATCTCGACGCGTTGCGCGGGCTGGAAAAATTCGCCGACGACGCGGCGTTCCGCCAGCGTTATCAGCAGATCAAACGCGACAACAAGGTGGCGCTGGCCCATTACGTGCACGGCGTGATGGGGTTGACGCTCGACCCGGACGCGATTTTCGATGTGCAGATCAAGCGTCTGCACGAGTACAAACGCCAGCACCTGAACCTGCTGCACATCCTGTCGCTGTATCGCCAGCTGCGCGACAACCCGAATCTGGACATCGTGCCGCGCGTCTTCCTGTTCGGCGCCAAGGCGGCGCCGGGCTACTACCTGGCGAAGAACATCATCTACGCGATCAACCAGGCGGCCGAGAAGATCAATAACGATCCGCTGGTGAAAGATCGCCTGAAAGTGGCGTTCATTCCCGACTACCGCGTGTCGGTGGCCGAACTGATGATCCCGGCGGCGGATATCTCCGAGCAGATCTCCACCGCTGGCAAAGAGGCCTCCGGCACCGGCAATATGAAGCTGGCGCTGAACGGCGCGCTGACGGTCGGCACGCTGGACGGCGCCAATGTCGAAATCGCCGAGCAGGTGGGCGAAGACAATATCTTTATCTTCGGCAATACCGTGGAGCAGGTGAAGGCGATACTGGCGAAGGGCTACGATCCGCTCAGCTACCGCAAGAAAGACAAGCACCTGAAGGCGATTTTGGACGAGCTGGCGAGCGGCGCGTTCAGCCACGGCGACAAGCACGCGTTCGACATGATGCTGCACAGCCTGCTGGAGGGCGGCGATCCCTATCTGGTGTTGGCGGACTTCGCCTCGTATTGCCAGGCGCAAAGCCGGGTCGATGAACTGTACCGCGATCGGGACGAATGGACGCGGCGGACTATCCTTAACACCGCGCGCGTCGGCATGTTCAGCTCGGATCGTTCGATCCGCGATTACCAGCAGCGCATCTGGCAAGCCAAACGTTAAGGAGAACGAATGGATCGCAAGCGTATCGATCAGGCGGCGGCACAGGCGGGGATCGCCGCCGATTTCATCAATGCCCACGGCAAGCGGCAGGCGATTGAACCGGAGACCAAGCGCAAGCTGCTGGCGGCCATGAATTGGGCCGAAGCCGCGCAGGAAGGGGCGGCGTCGCCGTTACCGGCGGTCAAGGTGTTCTATCAGGGCGCGCCGTTGGCGTTGACCCCGGCGGGCGAAGGCGAGTACCTGTGGGCGCTGCAGCGTGAAGACGGCGAATGCCTGCAGGGGCGCGTCGGCGCGCGCAAGACCCTGACGCTGCCGGGCGATCTGCCGGCGGGCTATCACCAATTGACGCTGAGCCAGGGCGCGCGGCAGTGGTCATGCCGAGTGATCGTCGCGCCGAGGCGCTGCTTCGAGCCGAACGCCTTGCTGACCGGCAAGAAGCTGTGGGGCGCCTGCGTTCAGCTGTATACGCTGCGTTCCGATCGCAACTGGGGCATCGGCGATTTCGGCGATCTGCGCCTGATGGTGGAGCAGGTGGGGGAACGCGGCGGCGCTTTCGTTGGCCTCAATCCGATCCATGCGCTGTATCCGGCCAACCCGGAGAGCGCCAGCCCCTACAGCCCCTCGTCGCGCCGCTGGTTGAATCTGGCGTATATCGACGTCAACGCGGTGGAGGATTTCCAGCGCAGCGACGCGGCGCAGCGCTGGTGGCAGAAGCCGGCGACGCAGAAGCAGCTGGCCAAGGCGCGCGCCGCGGAGTGGGTGGATTACACCGCCGTGATGCAGCTGAAGCTGGCGGGGCTGAAGCTGGCGTTCCCGCTGTTTCAGGCGCGCAAGCCGAACGACGCGCAGCGTCAGGCGTTCGAATGGTTCGTGACTGAGGGCGGCGAAAGCCTGTATCAGCAGGCGGCGTTCGACGCGCTGCATGCCCACCTGGCGGCCAAAGACGCCAGCCAGTGGGGGTGGCCGGCCTGGCCCGAGCGTTATCGGCGTGGGCAGAGCGAAGCGGTGCGGCAGTTCTGCGATGAGCATCAGGACGCGGTCCGCTTTTACCTGTGGCTGCAGTGGCTGGCGGCCACGCAGTTCGCGCAGTGTTTCGAACAGAGCCGGCAGCAGCAGATGCCGATTGGCCTGTATCGCGATCTGGCGGTCGGGGTGGCGGAAGGCGGGGCGGAAACCTGGTGTGACCGCGAACTGTACTGCCTGAAAGCGTCGGTCGGCGCGCCGCCGGACATCCTGGGGCCGCTGGGGCAAAACTGGGGGTTGCCGCCGATGGATCCGCACGTGATGGCGGCGCGCGGTTATCAGCCGTTCATCGATCTTTTGCGCGCCAACATGACCAGCTGCGGCGCGCTGCGCATCGATCACGTCATGGCGCTGCTGCGGCTGTGGTGGATCCCTTATGGCGAAACCGCCGATCGCGGCGCCTACGTCAAATACCCGGTGGACGATCTGCTGGCGGTGTTGGCGCTGGAAAGCCAGCGCCACCGCTGCATGGTGATCGGCGAGGATCTCGGCACCGTGCCGGTGGAGATCGTCGGCAAGCTGCGCGACAGCGGCGTCTATTCCTACAAAGTGCTGTATTTCGAAAGCGACGGCGAACACCATTTCCGCGCGCCGCAGGCCTATCCGGTGCAGGCGATGGCGACCATCACCACCCACGATCTGCCGACGCTGCGTGGCTACTGGCAAAGCGACGATCTGACGCTCGGCAACCGGCTGGGCCTTTACCCGGATGCGGAGATCCTGCGGGCGCTGTTCGCCGATCGGGAACGCGCCAAGCAGGGGCTGCTGGACGGGTTGCATCGCTATGGCTGCGTGCCGCAGAAGGTGGGCAAGAAGGCGGCGCTGCTCGGCATGAGCCCGCTGCTCAACCGCGGGCTGCAGCGTTATGTCGCCGACAGCGCCAGCGCCCTGCTCGGCCTGCAGCCGGAAGACTGGCTGGACATGGCCGATCCGGTCAATATTCCCGGCACCAGCGATCAATACCCTAACTGGCGGCGCAAGCTGACCGAAACGCTGGAGGAGATGTTCGCCGATCCGCGGATAAATCGGTTGCTGAAGGATTTGGACAAACGGCGGCGCAAGGTGTCGGTGGGCTGAAAACGACAATGCCGGAACGGGTTTCCCCCTTCCGGCATTGTGTTATCCACCGCGGCGCGAGCGCCGGGGATCAGTAATAGGAGTGCTCGCCGCGCTGGTGCTCGGTCAAATCGCGCACGCCTTTCAGCTCCGGGAATTTCTGCAGCAGCTCTTTCTCGATGCCTTCTTTCAGCGTGACGTCGACCATCGAACAGCCGTTACAGCCGCCGCCGAACTGCAGGATCGCCATGTTGTCGTCGGTGATCTCCATCAGCGTCACGCGGCCGCCGTGGCCCGCCAGCTGTGGGTTGATCTGCGACTGCAGCACGTATTCCACGCGCTCCATCAGCGGCGCGTCGTCATCGACCTTGCGCATCTTGGCGTTTGGCGCTTTCAGCGTCAGCTGAGAACCCAGCTGGTCGGTCACGAAGTCGATTTCGGCGTCTTCCAGATACGGCGCGCTCAGCTCATCGACATAGGCGGACAGTTTGTCGAACTTCAGTTCGGTATCCGTCGCTTCTACCGCGTCCGGCGGGCAATAAGAGACACCGCATTCGGCCGTCGGCGTGCCCGGGTTGATCACGAATACGCGGATTTGGGTGCCTTCTTCTTGATTTGCCAGCAGTTTGGCAAAGTGTTCCTGTGCAGCATCTGTTATACGGATCATAGCATTAGCTCAATAGTTGACTTCTATAGTCGGTTATAATACGCCCATTGCCGTGGCACTACAACGTGCGGCAAACGCACCATATCTGCACCGAGGCGGCGCCTTGCCGCCGCAACAGCGCCGCGATCTCCGCAACAGTGCTGCCGGTGGTCACCACGTCATCCACCAAGGCGATATGCCGGCCGGCGACCGGCACCGTGCAGGTGAAAGCGCGCTGCAAATTGCGCCTGCGCGCTCCGGCGCTCAGCCGCTGTTGCAGGGCTGTCTTGCGCACCCGGCGCAAAGCGGCGGGCCAATAGGCGCAGCCCAGCCAGCGCGCCAGCGGCCGGGCCAGCAGATCGCTCTGGTTATAACCACGGCGCCAGCAGCGCGTTGCATGCAAGGGTACCGCTAAAATCAGGTCGGGTCTGTTCAGATGCTGCTCTCTGCGCGCCTGCTGCCACCGCAACAGCATCAGGCGTGCCAACGTCGGCGCCAGCTCGGGCGCGCGGTGAAACTTGAACCTCTTTACCAGTTGGCTGAGGGGCGCAACGTAGTCGCCGACGAACACCAGCCGCTGCCAGGGCGGCGGCCGTTGCAGGCAGCGGCCGCAGGGCATTTGCGTTTCCCCGGCGGGCAATCCGCAGCACGGGCAACACGGCGGGTGGGCCGGCAGATGGCGCAGGCAGCAGCTGCAGATGCCATGACGCATCAGACTCAACGGCTGTCGGCATAGCCAACAGCGGCTGCGGATTGATAGCATAGAGCCTCCGAGACGGATAAGCATGAAAGGACAATAACCAATGACAGCGCTGTACTGGCAAACAATAGGTGAGGGCGAACGCGATCTTGTGCTGCTGCACGGCTGGGGCTTGAACGCCGAAGTGTGGAGTTGCATTCAGGCGCGACTGGCGCCGCATTTTCGCCTGCACCTGGTCGATCTGCCGGGTTATGGCCGCAGCCAGGGGTTCGGCGCGTTGTCGCTGGCGCAGATGACGGAAATCGTGCTGGCGGCCGCCCCGCCGCAGGCCTGGTGGCTAGGCTGGTCGCTCGGCGGACTGGTGGCCAGCCAGGCGGCGCTGATGCAGCCCGAGCGGGTCAAGGGGCTGATCACCGTAGCCTCCTCGCCGTGCTTTGCCGCCCGCGATGAGTGGCCGGGGATCCGCCCGGACGTGCTGAGCGGTTTCCAGCATCAGCTGAGTCTGGATTTCCAGCGCACCGTCGAGCGTTTTCTGGCGCTGCAGACGCTGGGCACCGAGAGCGCGCGTCAGGATGCGCGCCAGCTGAAAGCGGTGGTGCTCAGCCAACCGACCCCGAGCGTCGAGGTGTTGAACGGCGGGCTGGAGATCCTGCGCACCGCCGATCTGCGCGTGCCGCTGGCGGCGTTGAATCTGCCGCTGCTGCGGATCTACGGCTATCTGGACGGGCTGGTGCCGCGCAAGGTCGCCGAGCTGCTCGATGCCGCCTGGCCGCATTCTGCGTCGCAGATCGTGGCCAAAGCCGCCCATGCGCCGTTTATCTCTCATCCCGATGAATTTGTGACGATGATCGAAGCGTTTATTGCAGCACATTGAATCCGGTGGGAAATCGCACGATAGGGCGCTAAAAAAAACGCCGCCGGGTGGATAAAAGACAAAGCTGTTCGATACTTAGTGAGTCAATGCGTTGGCTGCAAAATGAAAAGACCGCGTGCGGCGCTTTTCATTTTGGCGTTTCGTCTCTGGGAAACAGGCCCCGTCAGGGAAAGCAACGAGGCCTGAGGATGTCGCGGCAGCCTGCGGTACTACGCATGGATTCTTGACGGCTTTCATAACAGATAAATTATCCATTGAGAGGTTAGTGTCATGAAATCATTGAAGATGATTATTGCAGCGGCAGTGCTGGGTTCGGTGTCTTTCGGCTCCATGGCGGCAACCCTGCTGACCAAGGAAGATCTGGATAAGAACCCGGGTAAATACGAGAAGATCGGCACCGTCACCACGACGGCGGAAACCACGTCACCGATGGATGCCAAGGAAGAGCTGTCCAAACTGGCTGACGAAAAGGGCGGTCAATACTACGTGATCCTGGCAGGCCGCGAACACGGTAAATTCAGCGCCATCGCCGAAGTTTACAAAGACAAGCAATAAGCCTTGAACGGCAAAGGGGCGCCCGTCATGGCGCCCCTGATCGTCAGGCCTTCAGCCGGTAGAACACCGTGCTGCACCCCTGCCCCTGCGGGCAGCTTTTGCAACTGCCGCTCAGACAGGCGCCGTCATCCTGTTCGATGCGTTCCACTTTTCCCATCGCCGTCAATCGATCCAGCATCGCCTGCACCAGCGGCAGCGGCGTCGCCAGCGAGTGGCTGAGCTGCTGCGCCTGGGCGCTGCCGCGCAGCGCCAGCGCATCGCGCACCTGCAGCAGCCCGGCCATCAGTGACAGCTCCCTTTGGCGCTCTGGCAACAGGCCGCCGGCGTGGCGTTGCCCAGGCGCACCGTGACGCGGCTGCGCGCCCGGCGCAGGCCGAACAGCACCAGCAGATTCACCAGCACCACCGCCAGGATCGCCGTCAGGCTGTACTGCGGGTGTTGATTGAAGGTGGCCGCCTGATAGAACAGCGTCGCCAGCGAGTAGGCCACGTTCAGCCCCCACAGAATAGAGAAGGTCATCCAGCCGCGGCTCGATTCACGGGCGATGGCGCCCATCACCGAGACGCAAGGCACATACAGCAGCACGAAGATCAGATAGCTGTAGGCGGAGATGCCGGAGCCGAATTTGCTGCTCATCACGCCCATCGAGCCGACGCCCATCTCGCCGTCGCCCTTGCTGGCTTCGATCGGGTTGGAGAGCACGCTCAGGCTGAAGGTATTTTTCAGGCCGTCCCAGGTTTCGTGCAGCGCGCCGCCCAGCTCATCGAGCAGGTTGAAGTTGGCGGCGTCGAACGCCTCTTTGTTGATGCGCTCGGCGGTGTACAGCGTATTCAGCGTGCCGACCACCACTTCTTTCGCCATCGCGCCGGTCACCAGCCCGACGGTGGCCTGCCAGTTATCGCTGTGGACGCCCATCGGCTGCAGCAGCGGCGTCAGCACCCTGGAAACCGAGGCCAGCGCGGAGTCGTTGATGTTGTCGACCGTCTTGCCGCTGAACGAGAAGCTGTTCAGGCCGCCGATGAATATGCTGGCCACCACGATCACCTTGCCGGCGCGCAGCACGAAGCCTTTCAGCCGCTGCCAGGTTTGCAGCAGCAGGCTTTTCAGGTGCGGCACATGGTAGACCGGCAGCTCCATCACGAACGGCGAGGCTTCGCCGCGCATGAGGGTGTATTTGAGCACCAGGCCGGTGAGGATCGCCACCGCAATGCCGAGCATGTAAAGCGAGAACACCACCCCGGCGCCGTCCTGGCCGAAGAAGGCGGCGGCGAACACCGCGAAGATCGCCAGACGGGCGCCGCAGGACATGAACGGCGCCATCATGATGGTGATCAGGCGCTCGCGCTGGGCATCCAGCGTCCGGGCGCCCATGATGGACGGCACATTGCAGCCGAAGCCGACGATCAGCGGCACGAAGGATTTGCCCGGCAGCCCGAGCGCCTGCATCAGGCGATCCATCACGAACGCCGCGCGCGCCATGTAGCCGGAATCCTCCAGGAACGACAGAAACAGGTACATCATGCCGATCTGCGGCACCAGCGGCAGCACGGTATTGATGCCGCCGCCGACGCCCTGCGCCAGGAAAACGGTCAGCCAGTCGGGGAAGTGCAGGGTGTAGCCGAGCCACTGAATGCCCTGAATGAAGATCGCCGCCGAGCCGATATCGAAGATCGGCTGCAGCGCGCCGCCGATGTTGATCGCCAGCAGGAACATCAGGTACATCACCAGCAGGAAGATCGGCACGCCCAGCCAGCGGTTGAGGATCACTTTATCCAGCAGCTCGGTCAGGCGGTTGGGCATCGCCTGCTGCGAGTTGCTGACCTCATCGCACAGGGCGGCGATGGACTGGTAGCGCGCGTCGGCGATCACTAGCGCCGGGTCTTCCTGCTGCTGCTGTTGCAACGCCTGGGCAGCCGCAGGCAACAGCGCGACGGCGGGGCCGGCCAGCCGGTGACTGTAGATGTCGCCTTCCAGCATTTGCAATGCCAGCCAGCGGCGCTGCACCGCCGGCAGCGTTTGCGGCATGGCGTCGCTCAGCGTGGCGACCGCTTTCAGCAACAGCGGTGGGTAGTTCACCAGCGCCTGCTGTTCGTTGATGTGATGATTGTCGATCATCTGTTTCAGCACGCCGATGCCGTCGGCGCGGGTGGAGATCATCGGCACTACCGGGCAGCCGAGGCGCGCCGACAGCGCGGCGACGTCGATATCGATATGCTGACTTTTGGCGATGTCGAGCATGTTCAGCGCCACGATGCAGGGAATGCCCAGCTCCAGCAGCTGCAGCGTCAGGTAGAGGTTGCGCTCCAGGTTGGAGGCGTCGACCACGTTGATCAGCAGATCGGCGTCGCCGCTCAAAATGTAGTGGCAGGCGATCTGCTCGTCGAGCGAGGTTTGCTCTGAAATGGTGGTCAGGGAGTAGGTACCGGGCAAATCGACCAGCCGTACGTCGGACTGCGGGGTGGTGAAATGGCCTTCTTTGCGTTCGACCGTCACGCCCGCCCAGTTGCCGACCCGTTGGCGTGCGCCGGTCAGCTGGTTGAACAGCGTGGTTTTGCCGGAGTTCGGGTTACCGATTAAGCCGATGGTGAGTTTTTTCATAGTTCAGCGTGTCGTCTTCAAGGGAACAGCGCCGGCGCAAAGGCGCGTCGGCAAACGGAGAGCGCGTCGGCTCAGGGCTGGCCGTCGAGCTGCAGCAGCGCCAGATCCTTCCTGCGCAGCACCAGGCTGACGCGGCGAGTTTTAATTTCTATCGGATCGCCCAGCGGTGCGACGCGCACTACGTCGAACGAAGAGCCGGGCAGCATGCCGAGCGATAACAGTTTCTGGCGGTAGGCCGGCGCAATTTCACCGGAAAAGCCGACAATCTTATACGTGCGTTTAGGTTGGAGCTGCATGTGATTAACCTTCCGGGTGCCGATGAGCATCGGGCTGATGATAATTGGACGTTGCCGGCGAAAATGCCACGCCGTCGGCGGTATTCATCCATAAGGTCATGCAATAAAGTGAGCGCAAATAATAGTAATTATCATTATCGCGTTCAATACAAAAAGTAAGGGTATTGTAACCAATTATTATGGCGTCGACAGTTTTTGATGGCGTTGTCTTGATTAACGACGTTTTACCACCGGTTGCGCTGGGGAACAAATGAGAATGGCGAGTTAAATCAGTTACGTATTTGTAGCCGAGTTTTCTTGTTTGCAAATATAGATGGTTTTTTCCCTTTATTTATTTCCACCGAAAGGCAATTCGATAACATTATTCCGCCGTAATGCGAGCGGTAACCATTTGTGTTTCTCTCACAATTCGCGAGATGAAAAATGCGTGTTAACGAAGTTGTTAATAAATGGCTGCAGAAGGGATTGTTGTTGCCTGAATAATGGGAGGGTGGTCACGCAGGCGCGGGAAATAAAAAGATGACGGTTTATTGAGGCGGGTCAAGAAATGCCGCAAGTTTTATTCATCAGAAAGGGGCGGAGCAGGCTCCGCCCCCTGTTGGATCTGACTTAGCGTTTCTTGCCGAATGCCGCCGCCAGCGCGTCGCCCATGGCGCTGTTGCCGGCCGGTGCCGTGTTGCGCGGTTTGGCCTTGTTGCCGCCCGCCGAACGGTTGGCGTGGTCGCGCGTCTGTGCAGGCGCGTTGCCGCCGCGGCGCGGTGAACCTTCGCCCGGCTGCTCATCCAGGCGCATGCTCAGCGCGATGCGTTTACGCTGCAGATCGACTTCCATCACCTTCACTTTGACGATGTCGCCGGCCTTCACCACGGTGTGCGGATCTTCAACGAACTTGTCCGCCAGCGAGGAGATGTGCACCAGGCCATCCTGATGCACGCCGATATCCACGAAGGCGCCGAAGTTGGTGACGTTGGTCACCGACCCTTCCAGGATCATGCCCACCTGCAGATCGTTGAGGGTTTCCACGCCTTCGGCGAAGGTGGCGGTTTTGAACTCCGGACGTGGATCGCGGCCCGGCTTCTCCAGCTCTTTCAGGATGTCGGTGACCGTCGGCACGCCGAACTTGTCGTCGGTGAAGTCGACCGCTTTCAGGCTGCGCACCGCCGAGGCGTTGCCCATCAGGTCCTGCAGCGCCTGCTCGGTGGCGGCCAGGATGCGCTGCACCACCGGGTAGGCTTCCGGGTGAACGGTGGAAGCATCCAGCGGGTTGTCGCCGTGGTTGATGCGCAGGAAGCCGGCGCACTGTTCGAAGGCCTTCGGCCCCAGGCGGCTGACTTTCAGCAGTTGCTCACGGTTGCTGAAGCGGCCGTTCTCGTCGCGCCAGTTGACGATGTTCTGCGCCATCATGCGCGTCAGGCCGGCCACGCGGGTCAGCAACGGTACCGACGCGGTGTTCAGATCGACGCCGACGGCGTTCACGCAGTCTTCCACCACCGAGTCCAGCTTCTTCGCCAGCTGGCTCTGGCTGACGTCGTGCTGATACTGGCCGACGCCGATGGATTTCGGGTCGATTTTCACCAGCTCCGCCAGCGGATCCTGCAGACGACGGGCGATGGACACCGCGCCGCGCAGCGACACGTCGAGATCCGGGAACTCCTGCGCCGCCAGTTCGGACGCGGAATACACCGACGCGCCCGCTTCGCTGACGATCACTTTCTGCGCCCGGACCTCGCCGAATTGCTTTTGCAGGTCGAGATAGAAACGCTCGGTTTCACGCGAAGCGGTGCCGTTGCCGATGGCCACCAGCTCCACGTTATGTTTGATGCACAGCGCCGCGACGATGGCGGCGGCTTTGGCCGCTTGCCCGGTGTGCGGGTAGACGGTGTCGGTGGCGACCAGCTTGCCGGTCGCGTCGACCACGGCGACTTTCACCCCGGTGCGCAGGCCCGGATCGAGGCCCATGGTGGCGCGCATGCCGGCCGGCGCGGCCATCAGCAGATCATGCATGTTGCGGGCGAAAACGTTGATCGCTTCATCTTCCGCGCGCTCGCGCACCGTGCCCATCAGCTCGGTTTCCAGGTGCAGCAGCACCTTGATGCGCCAGGTCCAGTTGACCACCGCCCTGCGCCAGGCGTCGGCCGGGGCGTTGTTCAGGCGCAGGTTGAGGTGATTGATGATGATCAGCTCCGCCTGGCTTTCGCGCGGCGCTTCCTCAAACTGCGGATCGGCGTTCAGCGCCAGCTGCAGCACGCCTTCGTTGCGGCCGCGGAACATCGCCAGCGCGCGGTGCGAAGGCACCTGAGAAATCGGTTCGTGGTGATCGAAATAGTCGCGGAACTTGGCGCCTTCTTCTTCCTTGCCCTCGACCACTTTGGACACCAGATGGGCGTTTTTCCACAGGTAGTCGCGCACCTTGGCCAGCAGCGAGGCATCTTCGGCGAAGCGCTCCATCAGGATATAGCGCGCGCCGTCGAGGGCGGCTTTGACGTCCGCCACGCCCTTGTCGGCGTCGACGTAGCGTTCAGCCAGCTGTTCCGGCTGCTGTTGCGGATCCTGCCACAGTGCGTCCGCCAGCGGTTCCAGACCGGCCTCGATGGCGATCTGGCCGCGGGTGCGGCGCTTCGGTTTGTACGGCAGATAGAGGTCTTCGAGTTCGGTCTTGCTCAGCGTGGCGTTGATCGCCCCCGCCAGTTGTTCGGTCAGTTTGCCCTGTTCATCGATCGACTTCAGGATGGTCTGACGACGATCTTCCAGTTCACGCAGATAACCCAGGCGGGTTTCCAGCTGGCGCAGTTGGGTGTCGTCCAGGCCCCCGGTGACTTCCTTACGATAGCGTGCAATAAAGGGCACGGTATTACCTTCATCCAGCAGACGGATGGCGGAGTCGACTTGCTCCGGCCGGGCCTGCAGTTCTGTTGCAATAATGCGGCTCAGTGGGTCATTCATAGGTCTGGTATCTGTATTGAGAACGGTGAATAAACAGGGGACAGTTATACGGATTGATCGGGGAAAATGCCAGTGGAGCGGGCCGCCGCCGCGCGGCCGCCACGTGGAGAACTGCGCAGGCGGCGGCGTTGGCGGCGGTTCGGAAAAAGCTGAAAGCTTACTTCGGGTAGTCTATCTCGTTAACGTACCACTGCGCCTCGCCCAGCGGCGTATTGACGGTGGCGACGTCGCCGACCTCTTTTTTCAGCAGGGCGCGCGCCATCGGCGCGTCGATGGAGATGTAATCCTTGCGGCCGAAGATCTCGTCGTAACCGACGATGCGAAAGCGTTTGGTCTCGCCGTCGTCGTTCTCCACCTCCACCCAGGCGCCGAAGAACACCTTGCCTTCCTGCTGCGGGGAGTAATCGACGATCTTCAATTGCTCCAGGCATTTGGTCAGATAGCGGACGCGGCGGTCGATCTCGCGCAGCCGCTTCTTGTTGTACTGGTAGTCGGCGTTTTCGCTTCTGTCGCCCAGGCTGGCGGCCCAGGTCACTTTCTTGGTCACCTCGGGGCGTTCTTCGCGCCAGAGGTAATCCAGCTCTTGTTTGAGCTTGTCATACCCTTCACGGGTTATCAGTTGAGTTCTCATGGTGATTTATCTTTATGGGGCCACCGCCACAGTGTACGTGAATGCGGGGGGCTTTAGAAATGGCGCGCGGGCCTGCGCGTTGCCGCACGGTTGTTATTCAGTTTGCGCAGCTTTTAACAATCGGGAGTATGCTTAGCGATAGCGGAAAAGGAATGTGACGAAAGGAGGATATCTGGCGAGAGAGACAAGGAATTTTGGCGCACAACCCAACACATTGAAGGTATTACCGCATGGAATTTAAAGATTACTACGCAACGATGGGCGTTGAGCCCAACGCCGATCTGAAAACCATCAAAACGGCCTACCGCCGGCTGGCGCGTAAATATCACCCTGACGTGAGCACCGAAGAAGACGCCGAGAGCAAATTCAAGGAGCTGGCCGAAGCCTATGAGGTGCTGAAGGACGAAGAGCGCCGCGCCGAGTACGATCAGATCCGGCTGCACCGCAACGATCCGAACTTTGGCCGCCAGGCGCGCGGCGATCGCGGCGGCTATCAGCAGAGCGCTTCATGGCACGGCGGCGGCGCCGACGCGCAAGACTTCTCCGATTTCTTCGAAAGCATGTTCGGCGGCCGGGCGGCGGGCGGGCATCGCTCCGCTTCGCACTCGCACGGCGGACATGGCTTCCGCGGCCAGGATCTCGAGATGGAGGTGCCGCTGTTCCTCGAGGAAACGCTGCATGGCCAAAGCCGCGAGATCTCTTACAAGCTGCCGGTGTATGACGAGCTGGGGCGGCAGGTGAGCGAAGCCAGCAAAACGCTGAACGTGAAAATCCCGGCCGGCGTGGGCGACGGCGAGCGCATTCGCCTCAAGGGGCAGGGCGTGGCCGGCGTGGGCGGCGGCCAGAACGGCGATCTGTATCTGGTCATCCGCCTCGCGCCGCACCCGCTGTTCGAGATCGACGGCCACAACCTGAGCATCGTGGCACCTCTCGCCCCTTGGGAGGCGGCGCTCGGCGCCAGCATTGAGGTGCCGACGCTGACCGGAAAAATCGCGTTGACCGTGCCGGCCGGCAGCCAGAGCGGCAAACGGCTGCGGGTCAAGGGCAAGGGGCTGGCGGGCAAGAAAGAGCCCGGTGACCTGTATGTCATTCTCAAGGTGGTGATGCCGCCGAAGCCGAACGAGAAGGCCAGCGCCCTGTGGCGAGAACTGGCTGAACAGGCGGCGTTCAACCCGCGCGCGGAATGGGAGTAAAGCACATGATGAAGAAAGAGATCACTTTCACCGTGGTGGAACTGTGCCAACGGGTGGAGATTTCAGAGGATGAGCTGGTCGAGATCGTTGGCCTGGGCGTGATCGTGCCGCTGGAGCCGGCGCAGCCGAGCTGGGAGTTCGACTACCCGGCGCTGAGCCATCTGCAGCGTGCGCGCAGGCTGCGGGCCGAGCTGGATCTGGATTGGCCGGGGATCGCCATGGCGCTGACGTTGCTCGATCGGGTTGAGGCGCTGCAGCAAGAGAACCGGCAGCTGCGCCGGCAGCTGGCGCGTTTCCTGCAGACTTCCTGACTCGCCGTCAAAACGCCACCGTGCGGTTTGCCGGTGGCGAAATTGCGTAAAATTGGGCCGCGGCCCCACATTGCGCTGATAAAGGGCGATATTTTGACGAACCCCCGTCGACATTCACTGAAAATTGTTGATAAATGGGGAAAAGAATAAGCTTTGTAACAATTTCGTCTAGAATACATACCATTAAACGCTGTCTCAAATGGCAAGGTTTTCTAACAATATTCGAGTCAGGCAATAAAGCCTTTGGGAGTAATACCATGCAAGAGAATCATAAGATCCTGGTTGTCGATGATGACATGCGCCTGCGCGCACTTTTGGAACGTTATTTAACCGAGCAGGGCTTCCAGGTTCGCAGCGTTGCCAACGCTGAGCAAATGGATCGCTTGCTGACCCGTGAATCCTTCCATTTGATGGTGCTCGATCTGATGTTGCCGGGCGAAGACGGCCTGTCCATCTGCCGCCGCCTGCGCAGCCAGAGCAACCCGATGCCGATCATTATGGTCACCGCCAAAGGTGAAGAGGTCGATCGCATCGTCGGGCTGGAAATCGGCGCCGACGACTACATTCCTAAACCGTTCAACCCGCGTGAGCTGTTGGCTCGCATTCGTGCAGTGCTGCGCCGCCAGGCTAACGAACTGCCGGGCGCGCCTTCGCAGGAAGAAGCGGTGATCGCGTTCGGCAAATTCAAACTGAACCTCGGCACCCGCGAGATGTTCCGCGAAGACGAACCGATGCCGTTGACCAGCGGCGAGTTCGCGGTACTGAAGGCGCTGGTCAGCCACCCGCGTGAACCGCTGTCGCGCGATAAGCTGATGAACCTGGCGCGTGGCCGCGAATACAGCGCCATGGAGCGCTCCATCGACGTGCAGATCTCTCGCCTGCGCCGCATGGTGGAAGAAGATCCGGCGCATCCGCGTTATATCCAGACCGTTTGGGGTCTCGGCTACGTGTTCGTCCCGGACGGCAGCAAGGCATGAGGCGATTACGCTTTTCACCGCGTAGCTCGTTTGCCCGAACCCTGTTGTTGATCGTCACCCTGCTGTTCGTCAGCCTGGTGACGACCTATCTGGTGGTGCTGAACTTCGCCATCCTGCCCAGCCTGCAGCAGTTCAACAAGGTATTGGCCTACGAAGTGCGTATGCTGATGACCGATCGGCTGCAGCTGGAGGACGGCACGCTGCTGGAAGTGCCGCCGGCGTTCCGCCGCGAGATCTACCGCGAACTGGGCATCTCTCTCTACACCAACTCGGCGGCGGAGGAGAGCGGCCTGCGCTGGGCGCAGCACTACCAGTTCCTCAGCCAGCAGATGGCGCAGCAGCTCGGCGGGCCGACCGATGTGCGGGTGGAGGTGAACAAGAACTCCCCGGTGGTGTGGCTGAAAACCTGGCTGCAGCCCGATATCTGGGTGCGCGTGCCGCTGACGGAAATCCACCAGGGCGACTTCTCTCCGCTGTTCCGCTATACGCTGGCGATCATGTTGCTGGCGATCGGCGGCGCCTGGCTGTTTATCCGCATTCAAAACCGCCCGCTGGTGGAGCTGGAACATGCGGCGCTGCAGGTGGGCAAGGGGATTATTCCGCCGCCGCTGCGCGAGTATGGCGCTTCCGAAGTGCGGTCGGTGACTCGCGCATTCAATCAGATGGCGTCGGGCGTCAAGCAGCTGGCGGATGACCGCACCTTGCTGATGGCCGGGGTTAGCCACGATCTGCGCACGCCGTTGACGCGTATCCGGCTGGCGACGGAGATGATGAGCGCCGAAGACGGCTATCTGGCCGAGTCGATCAATAAAGACATCGAAGAGTGCAACGCCATCATCGAGCAGTTCATCGATTATCTGCGCACCGGGCAGGAGATGCCGACCGAAAGCAGCGATCTGAACGCCATTTTGGGCGAGGTGGTCGCGGCGGAAAGCGGCTATGAGCGGGTGATTGAAACCGCGCTGTCGCCGGGTGAACTGATGATGAACGTGCACCCGCTGTCGATTAAGAGGGCGGCGGTGAACATGGTGGTGAACGCGGCGCGTTACGGCAACGGCTGGATCAAGGTCAGCAGCGGCCGCGAGCTGCAGCGCGGCTGGTTCCAGGTGGAAGACGACGGCCCGGGCATCAAGCCGGAAGAGTTGAAGCACCTGTTGCAGCCGTTCGTCCGCGGTGACAGCGCGCGCAGCACCAGCGGCACCGGTCTGGGGCTGGCGATCGTGCAGCGTATTATCGATGCGCACGACGGTGAGTTGGAAATCGGCACCAGCGAACGCGGCGGGCTCTTGATCCGCGCGTATATTCCGTTGCCGATGGAGAAAAAAGAGTCGGCCAACGGCCATCAAACCGCCAGGGAAAACGCCTGACGCGCTTGGCGCGGGCCGCGTCGTTGCGGCCCCGTCAGGACTTCCTGCTCATCACGTAATATTCCGCCGCATCCTCATGCAACCGACGGCCGGTCGGCGCCTGCCACGGATCGATTAACTCGATGCCGCAGTGGAGGAAGTCTTTGGTATTGCGGGTAGCTAGGGCGGCGCCGTAATGCAGGCAGGTGGCGGCGATTTGGGCATCCGGCACGCTCATCGCTTTACCCAGAAGCCGATTCCTTGCCGTCAATTCCGCGTATTGCATCGCGCACAGCCCATCAAACGGCAATATCTGCCCCTCGAACTTCAATTCAAGAGCGTCCGCCAATTTGAGCTTGAGATCCCGCTGGCGCTTGCCGTCAGGCATGCAGGCGACGCCGCTGAACAGTTCGGCCAGGACAATGGCGCTCAGATAGAGATCGTCATTGTCCTTTTCATTTAGCCAGTTAATGACGTTGTAGTACGGGCTGGGGCGCAGCGTTTCTGAAATGACGTTGGTGTCGAGAATGATCATGCGTTGTCATCTTCATCATCAAAGGTGACGATGCGTGGTGGCACGGCGTCACGCGGTGGGATCTCCAGCTCGACGCCGCCAAATTCGGCGAAGTGCTGATGCATCCAGGTACCCAATCCATAGCGCGGCGGCTTTTTCACCAGCGCCTGTTTCAGGATCATGCGCGCTTCCTCTTCCATGGAATGGCCGTTTTTCGCCGCTGAAATACGCAGCAGCTCTTTGATTTCGTCGTCCAGATTTCTGACGGTGATAGTAGCCATTGAAACCTCCTTTGCTATCAATGATTGCATTGACTTATTTTCTCGCCTTGCTGGTTAAAAAGCAATCGCTGAAAATAAAAAAGGCGCGGGATCCGCGCCTTAGCTGAAGAGGTAACGCTACCGAATTACAGCTTAGGGCCGGCGCTGACCAGCGCGGCGCCCGCAGGCGTGTCGGTGTATTTGTCGAAGTTGGTGATGAAGCGCTCGGCCAGATCCTGCGCTTTTTCCTGCCACTGTTCGAGGCTGGCGTAGGTATTGCGCGGATCGAGGATCTCCGGGTTCACGCCCGGCAGCGCGGTCGGCATCGCCAGATCGAAGATCGGCAGGGTGACGGTTTCCGCCTTGTCGATTTCACCGCTCAGGATGGCGTCGATGATGCCGCGCGTATCTTTGATCGAGATGCGCTTGCCGGTACCGTTCCAGCCGGTGTTGACCAGGTAAGCCTGGGCGCCGGCGGCCTGCATGCGTTTCACCAGCACTTCGGCGTACTGCGTCGGGTGCAGCGACAGGAACGCGGCGCCGAAGCAGGCGGAGAAGGTTGGCGTCGGTTCGGTGACGCCGCGCTCGGTGCCGGCCAGTTTGGCGGTGAAGCCGGACAGGAAGTGGTACTGAGTCTGGTTGGCGGTCAGGCGCGATACCGGCGGCAGCACGCCGAAAGCGTCGGCGGTGAGGAAGATCACCTTGGTGGCGTGACCCGCCTTGGACACCGGCTTGACGATGTTCTGGATATGGTAGATCGGGTAAGAAACGCGGGTGTTCTCGGTTTTCGACCCGTCGTTGAAGTCGATGCTGCCGTCGGCCAGCACGGTGACGTTTTCCAGCAGCGCGTCGCGTTTGATGGCGTGGTAGATGTCCGGCTCGGCTTCTTCAGACAGCTTGATGGTCTTGGCGTAGCAGCCGCCTTCGAAGTTGAACACGCCGTCGTCGTCCCAGCCGTGCTCGTCATCGCCGATCAGCTGACGCTTAGGGTCGGTGGAGAGGGTGGTTTTGCCGGTGCCGGACAGGCCGAAGAACACCGCCACGTCGCCTTTCTCGCCCACGTTGGCCGAGCAGTGCATCGAGGCGATGCCTTTCAGCGGCAGCAGGTAGTTCATCATCGAGAACATGCCTTTCTTCATTTCGCCGCCGTACCAGGTGCCGCCGATCAGCTGCATGCGCTCGGTCAGGTTGAAGGCGACGAAGTTCTCCGAGTTCAAGCCTTGCTGCTGCCAGTTCGGGTTGGTGCATTTGGCGCCGTTCATCACCACGAAGTCCGGCTCGAAGTCAGCCAGCTCTTCGTCGCTCGGGCGGATAAACATGTTTTTCACGAAGTGCGCCTGCCAGGCCACCTCGGTGATGAAGCGCACTTTCAGGCGCGAGTCGGCGTTGGCGCCGCAGAAGGTATCCACCACGAACAGGCGCTTGCCGGAAAGCTGTTCGGTGACCAGGTGTTTCAGATCGGCCCACACTTCCGGGCTGAGGGGTTTGTTGTCGTTTTTGCCTTTGCCCTGATCGGCCCACCACACGGTATCGCGGGTGATGTCGTCGCGGACGATGTATTTGTCTTTCGGCGAGCGGCCGGTGAAGATGCCGGTATCGACGGAGACGGCACCCAGCTTGGTGACTACCCCACGCTCAAAACCTTCCAGAGATGGGTCTGTTTCTTCCTTAAACAGCAGTTCATAGCTCGGGTTGTGAACGATTTCGCTAACGTCGTGAATGCCGTAAGCGGCCAGATCCTGAGGGGTTATACCTTTAACGCGCATGTTACTACTCCTTGGTCACAGAATTTCTGGCGGCAATTGTAGGGATCTAACGGTGCGTAACAGCGATGGGTATCAAATATTTAACGTTTTAGGCGGTATTTCGTTACGATCTGAGAGATAGCACACGGAAAAAAGCAAACGTGCAAACGGCGGGCGTTGGCGGGCGCCGGGCGCGCCCGCCGAAGGGGGTATAACTTAGTGCAACCTGTCGCTTTCGCCGGTATTACCCGCATACAAGGCGGCAACATCAACCGGGTCAAAGACATAGTGGCTGCCACAGTAGTCGCAGTGCATGTCGATATTGCCGTCCTGCTCCAGCATGTCCGCCACTTCGTCGGTCGGCAGGGTCAGCAGTGCGTCGGCGCAACGCTGGCGTGAACAGGTGCAACGGAACTGCACGTCCTGCGGTTCGTACAGGGTGACTTCTTCCTGGTGATACAGGCGGTACAGCACTTCGTTGGCCGGCAGGCCGAACAGCTCTTCGCTTTTTACCGTGTTGGTCAGTTGCACCAGATGATCGAAATCATCGAGGTTGCCGTCCTGCGCCGGCAGCACCTGCAGCAGCATACCGGCCGCTGCGGCGTGGCCTTCCGCTTCGCCGGTGCGGATGAACAGGCGGGTTGGCAGCTGTTCGGACTGGCGGAAGTAGGCTTCCAGGCACTCGGCCAGGGTTTCACCTTCCAGGCCGACCACGCCCTGATAGCGCTCGCCTTCCGTCGGGGAAATGGTGATGACCATGACGCCGTTGCCGATCATCTGATGCAGGGTGCTGTCGTCGGCGATAGGCGCCTGGGTGCGCGCAACGCCGCGCATCTCCTGGCGGTTGTTGCCGTTGATCACCGCCAGCTTCAGCGGGCCGTCGCCCTGCAGCTGCACGGTGATGTCGCCGTCGAACTTCAGGGTCGCGGTCAGCAGACTGGTGGCGACCAGCAGCTCGCCCAGCAGCTTTTGCACCGGCGCCGGGTAGTCGTGATTATTCAGGATCTGCTGATAGGTTTCGCTGACGGTAACCAGCTCGCCGCGCACCGCGTAGTTTTCAAACAGGTAACGGTGCAATTGGTCATGGTTGGACATAATCTTCTCTCATTGCGGTGAGGGGTTATTCCGGCTCACCAAATTTAAATTTCATCAGGTCGCGCCGCTCCTTTTTGTCCGGACGGCGGTCCGGATGCGGCATGGTCAACGCGTTCATCTTGCGCGCCAGCGCCATTTTTTCGCGGTTGGCGATGCTGGCTTCGGTTTCCTGATACATTTGCTGCGCCTCGCCGGCGCCGCGGCGTTGGCTGCTCAGCGCCAGCACGATCACGGTTCGTTCTTCGTTGCCCTGCCGCAGCTTGAGCTCGGCGTTGAGTTCGACAATCTTGCTCGGCTTACCGCGCTGGCCGTTGTAATGCACCTTGCCGCCGTCGATCATTTCGCGCGCCAGCGCGCGGGTCTTGTAGAAGCGTGCGGCCCACAGCCACTTGTCCAGCCGCACCGCGTCGTCGCGCGTCGCTTTTTCCTTCATGCTTCCCCCTTGGCCAGCGCCGGTATCAGCAGGCGATAGTCGCGCATCGACGGATGGCGCTGGAAGCTTTTTTCCGCCGTGCTGGAGTCCGGGTTTTGCACGCCCAGGCAGTAACGAATGCCGAAAGCGCGCGCCGCGTCGAGGATCGGCTCGCCGTCGTCGACGAACAGCGTGCGCTGCGGATTGAATCCGGTGTGCTGCTGCACCGCCTGCCACAGACGCTGATCTTCTTTCGGATAACCAAATGTGTGGGTGGAAAACAATAAATCAAGGTGCCGATCGAGGCCGGTATGCTCGATTTTCACCGCCAGGCTGTGCGGATGCGCATTGGTCAGCAAAATGGTTTGCAGGCCGGCGTCGCGCAGCGCCTGTAAAAATGGCTCGGTGTCTTCGCGCAGCCGGGCGCGGCTGCCCACTTCGCTGGTCATGCGGTAGATATCCAGATCCAACCGCTCGCTCCAGTAATCGAAGCAATACCAGTTCATGGTGTGCTGCACCGCCTGATATTCCCGCTCAATGATATTGCGGGCTTCGTCGAACGGAATGGCGCGCCTTTCGCTCAGCGCTTGCGGCACCAGGCTGAGCCAAAAGTGGCTGTCGAACTCCAGATCCAGCAAGGTGCCGTCCATATCCAGCAGCACGGTATCGATCTGCGGCCAATCAAACTCGGGAACCATAAAAACTCCACGGGCGGACCGACGGGCGGTCCGCAGATGAGAATAATAGCGTTAGCGTAGCATAAGCAGATGACAGGGCGGAGGCCCCGACGCCAGGTTCAGGCCATCGGCCGCATCGACATCGGATTGAGCTGCGGATTGAAGCAGCTGTCGTAGTAACGCTGGATATCGGCGACGCGGTGCTGATTGATACGCCGACGCTGCACCAGCCGCCAGGCGTTATAGCCCAGGCTGATGACCACCGCCAGCAACAGCAGGCTGGTACCGAGGTAGCGCCACAGGGTGATCATGTCCGGTTCGCTGTGCAGCGCCACGTGGCGGGTGCCGTTGGCGTCGACGCTGAGGCTGGTGATCACCCCCTGCGCCTGGAACGGGGTATGCAGCAGCAGGGTGGAAAGGCGCTGCAGCTCATTCCACTGGTCGAGGGCGTTGTATTCGCTCTGCGGCGCCGAGGATTGCGGGTGGCTGACCAACTGGCGGCCTTCGTCGCTGCGGATCAGGAAACCGCCCGGCGGCGGGCTGTTGAGCGCCGCGGCGGCCAGACGCGTTTCATTGAAGATGAACGACGACGTGGCCACTTTGGTCAGGCTGTCCAGCGATTCGGCACTTACCGGGCGCAGCAGCACGTTGACGCCTTGCAGCGCGCCGGACCTGGCGCGTTTCACCAAACCGCTCCAGTTTTTGGCGTTACCCAGGTTGACCAGGGCGTTTTTCAACCGCACGCAGTCATTTTCTGCCTGACACAAATCCTGTGTTTTCAGAACGATATCAGAGAAGTCATCCAACAGGATCATGCCGGATTTCTCGATGGCGCTGGCCAACTGCGGGTTGACCTTCTGATCGGCGCCGCTCGGATGCAGCTGGCTGTTGACCGTAGCCAGCAGGGCCGTCGCTTTGTCTATGACTTCCGATTCCGGCTGCGGCAGCGGGGCGGCGTTGTTCCAATAAATGCCGGAGCAGTCGAACGGCGCGAAATTGGCGGCGCCGCCACCGTTGGCCGGCGGCGGCACATAGCACATGCCGCTGCCGCGCACTTTCAGCGTGTCGCCGATGCGCAGCGGCGTGGCCTCCAGCGCCTGTACGCTGGTCACTTCCACTTTTTGCGCGCCCTGCAGCCAGGCCATGCTGAGGGTCAGCGGCAGGTTGAGCGGGATATAGATCAGCAGCAACAGCAGCACCAGCGCCGAGCTGGCGACCAGCACCGCGTTGCGGCCCCACTGCTGCAGCGGGAAGTTCTTCACTTCGTCATGCAGCGAGAGGAAGCGCCCCTGGCGCACCACCTGCCGATTGAGGTAGACGTCCACGTCGGTGGTCTTGCCCAGGTCCTGCGTCAGGTAAGGCTGCCAATGCGGCGGGTAGATAAGATCGATGATGCCGAGCGAAATGTTGCTGATCTGCCCCTGGCCGGATTCGCCGAACAGGCCCCAGCGCTTCGGCGTGCCGCGCAGACAGTGGATCTCCTTCAGCTCGCGTGAGGCCGGGCGACGGAACAGATTCCAGCATCCCCAGGCGATCATCAGCACCGCCACGAAAATCATCCAGGGGATCACCAGTACCGGGCTTATCAGGCTGAAGAACAGCAGCAGCAGCGCAACGGAGATGATGACGGCTTCACGGATGCCGTTCGGCCGGTTCAGCGCATGCTCTTCCGGCGTTTCCTTGCGAATATTGACCAGCTCGACATGCTCACTCTCCTCCTTGCGGATGGACGCGTTTTTGGTCGGCGCGGCGGTCACCACCGGCGGCTGCGGCCGGTCGTGAATATGATCTTTCAGTGAATGCCCGTTGAGCGAAATCACCAGCGGCAGCGTCTGGGTTCTGATCACTTCCACATGGTTGTCGGCGGTGATATACGGCTCCCAGAACGGCGGCAGATGCACCTCTTCAGCGTCGAGGTAATAGCGCCATTTATTGGGATCGTCGCTGGCCAGCCCGTAGCGAGTGATGGCGTGCGTGACGGGATAAACGTTATCGCTTTGCGGGGTGAGCGCCAGCTTGGCCGCGGGCAGCGTAGCGCCGCCGCCGGGCAACAGTTTGTTGCTCAGCTTGTTTTGCTGATTGAGGTAGAATTCGACCGCGGCGCGCTCTTCGTCGGTCAGCTTGCGGTGGGCTGGTTTGATAAACGGCAGCGCGTGCGCCAGCGCCGACGGGTTGCGGGCCTTGAACCACAGGTACAGACCGGCGGCAATCAGACAGACAAGCACTAAGGCCAATATCAACACTATTGTGCTCATGCAATCCCCATCTCACACCGTGAATTTCGCCAACCTGATGAAAAGCTGAATATTATACGGAGTAAACCGCCAGGAGGCACCCAGAACTAATGAGGGAACAAACAGATTCTCGCTCTGGATCTCATTCCTTCATGACGCAAGGCCATTTTATCACTGATTCTTGCCTGCGTGATACTAGCAACCGGCCTCTGCCGTCGATATCGGCATTATCCTATTTTCTTGCACGCTGTTTGCTGAATCAGTACGGAAAATCGCCGGCCGCTGGCTACGCTTGTTAAAAGAAAGTAAATTACTGCTCATGCGCGTTGCGGCGGAGCTTGCCCTTAACGCACAATGTGATCAGGATCGAATTTGGTCAGCGTTTGAGCGCCTACGAGCCGTGCGTTACGCCAATCATTATTTCGGTTGCCCTGTCCACGTCTGGGTAACCTTTTTGAGGCAATCATGGATAAACACCTGCAAAAACCTAAAATTCTGAAAGTGGAAACGGTCGCGCGTTCGCGTTTGTTCAACGTCGAGTCGGTCGATTTGGAATTCAGCAACGGGGTTCGGCGGGTGTATGAGCGCATGCGGCCTTCGGATCGCGAAGCGGTGATGATCGTGCCGGTGATTGGCGATGATCTGCTGCTGATCCGCGAATATGCGGTGGGCACCGAATCCTATGAGCTGGGGTTCCCGAAAGGGCTGATCGATCCCGGTGAGGGCGTGCTGGAGGCGGCCAACCGCGAGCTGATGGAAGAGGTGGGATTCGGCGCGAAGCGCTTTGATTTTCTCAGCAAGCTGACGATGGCGCCATCCTACTTTTCCAGCAAAATGAATATCGTGCTGGCGCACGATCTCTATCCGCAGAGCCTGGAAGGGGATGAACCAGAGCCCCTGCCGCAGGTGCGCTGGCCGATCGCCAACATGATGGCGCTGCTGGCGGAACCGGATTTCCGTGAGGCGCGCAACGTCAGCGCGCTGTTCCTCTCCGAGGCGTTTTTGCGCGCATCGCGCTGATACGCTTCGCGCCGAACAAAAAAAGGGCCAGATTTCTCTGGCCCTTTTCGATCAGAACAGCTCGTGGCTTTCACCGCCTGGATCGGTCAACGTGGTGCCGGTATCGCGCGATGGGTAGTCCGTCGGCTGCGTTCCTTCGATGAAGTACTCGGAACGGCTGCCGCCGCCACCGCCAGAGAGCTTGCCGCTGCTCTTGTCGATGGTGACGCTGATGATGCCCGGCGGCGGCGTGACTTTTTGCTCCGGGATGCCTTCCAGCGCGGTCTTCATGAAGTCGTCCCACGCCGGCTGGGCGCTCTTGGCTCCGCCTTCGCCGCCGGAAATTTGATCCGGGATGGCGCCGGATACCGTCGACCGGCCCAGATCGCGGCGGTGATCGTCGAAACCGATCCACACCGAGGTCACGGTATCCGGGCCATAGCCGGAGAACCAGGCGTCTTTGGAACTGTTGGTGGTACCGGTTTTGCCGCCGATATCATGACGCTTCAGATCGCGCCCGGCGCGCCAGGCGGTACCCATCCAACCCGGTTCGCCGAAGATGTTGCTGTTCAGCGCGTCGTGGATCAAGAAGGCCAGCTGTGTGCTGATGACGTGCGGCGCATACTGTTGATCGCCGTCCTGCTGTACCTGAGCCGGGGTAACCTGCTCCAGCTGCGGCATCGGCACCGTGCTGTTGTTGCCTTCCTGCGAGGTGGCGACGTTTTCGATGTTGTCGTCGGACAGCACTGCCGAGCGGTGGGTGTCGCCGTAGATCACCGGCAGGTTGCAGCTGCTGCACACCACTTTCGGTTTGGCTTCGAACACCGTATTGCCGTTGTCGTCTTCAATTTTGGTGATGAAGTACGGATCGACCAGGTAACCGCCGTTCGCCAGCACCGCGTAGCCGCGCACCAGCTGCATCGGGGTGAAGGAGGCGGAACCCAGCGCCAGCGATTCGGTATGCACGATATTCTGCGCCGGGAAGCCGAAGCGCTGCAGGTATTCCGCCGCGTAGTCGACGCCCATCGCGCGCATCGCGCGCACCATCACTACGTTCTTCGATTGCCCCAGCCCCTGCCGCAGACGAATCGGGCCGTCGTAGGTCGGCGGCGAGTTCTTCGGCCGCCAGTCGGTGCCGGCGCCGGCATCCCAACGGGTGATCGGCAAGTCGTTCAGGATGGTGGCCAGCGTCAGGCCTTTATCCATCGCGGCGGTGTACAGGAACGGTTTGATGTTCGAACCTACCTGGCGCAGTGCCTGCGTGACGCGGTTGAATTTGCTCTGGTTGAAATCGAAACCGCCGACCAGCGCTTTCACCGCGCCGTCGTTCGGGTTGATCGAGACCAGCGCCGAGTTGACATCCGGCACCTGCGACAGCCACCAGGCGTCGTTCACTTTGCGCACCCACACCTGCTGGCCGGCCTGCACCACGTCGGTGACGCGTTTCGGCGTTGGGCCTTGCTGAGTGTCTGAGCGATATGGCCGCGCCCAGCGCATGGTCGCCATCGGCAGGGCAATGCTGCTGCCGTCGGCCAGCATCGCCGTCGCTTCCTGCGGGTTGGCGGCGGTAATCACCGCCGGCGCCAGCGGGCCGTAGTTCGGCAGGTTTTTCAGCGAATCGACAATCTGTTTGCGATCCCAGGCCGCTTCGCCGACTTTCCACAACACGTTGGACGGGCCGCGATAGCCGTGGCGCATGTCATAGGCCAGCACGTTGTTGCGCACCGATTCCTGCGCCGCCAGCTGCAGCCGTTTGGTGACGGTGGTGTAAACCTTGTAACCGTCGGTATAGGCGTTTTCACCGTAGCGCTTGATCATCTCCTGACGCACCATCTCGGAGAGATACGGCGCGGAGAAGCTGATTTCCGGCGCATGGTAATTGGCGACCAGATCTTCGGAACGCGCCTGATCGTACTGCGCCTGCGTGATGTAGTGTTCGTCCAGCATGCGCGACAGCACCACGTTGCGACGGGCAACGGCGCGATCGTGCGAATAGAGCGGGTTGAAGGTGGACGGCGCTTTCGGCAGGCCGGCGATGGTCGCCATTTCGCTCAGGGTCAGCTGGCTGACGTCTTTGCCGAAATAGACCTGCGCGGCGGCACCCACGCCGTAGGCGCGGTAACCCAGATAGATCTTGTTCAGATACAGCTCAAGGATTTCATCCTTGGTGAGCATCTGCTCGATGCGCACCGCCAGGAAAGCTTCCTTGATTTTACGCATCAGGGTGCGTTCCGGGCTTAAGAAGAAGTTACGCGCCAGCTGTTGGGTAATGGTACTGGCCCCCTGTGAAGCGTGGCCGGAGACCAGCGCGATGGAGGCGGCGCGGAAGATGCCGACCGGATCGACGCCGTGGTGATCATAGAAGCGGCTGTCTTCGGTGGCGATGAATGCGTGCACCATCACCGGCGGAATTTGATCCAGTTTCAGCGGAATGCGGCGCTTCTCGCCGTATTGGGCGATCAGTTCGCCATCGGCGCTGTAGACCTGCATCGGTATCTGCAGCCGCACATCTTTCAGCGTTGCGACGTCGGGCAGCTGTGGCTCGACATATTTGTACAAGCCAAAAATCGAGGCTGCTCCCAGCACGATGCAACATACCGCAAGGATTAGAAAATACTTTACGAACTTCACCTGAGATTTCCCATTTCTAAGTCATTTGGGCAGTTTATAAACAACCGCGCGGTAGTATAAAGGCAAGCCTGCGACATGGATATGTTCTTTTATCATCTGATGTTATGGAGGCTTGCGAAACATGTTCCCTCAAGCATGGCAGGTAGGGCTGGATATACAAATCGACTGCGTGCGGGCGGTGGCGGCCCAACGCCGCCGCAACGGCTGGCAGCTGCGCCACTGGTGGCAGCAGGCGCTGCCGCAGGCGGTTTTGCGCGATGGCTGCCTGCAACCTTCCGAATTCCTGATCCGGGCGCTGCGGCAATGGCGCGTCCAGCTGCCGCGACATATTTCCTTACGCATTGCTCTACCGGCGCAACGCGTGTTACAGCAGCGAATGACGCAGCCGGACGCGCGGCTGCGCGAGCCGGAACGCAGCGACTATATCGGTGGCCACGGTTTGAAGCAGTTCCCGCTCGACGGCCAGACGTTGGTGCTCGACTATCGCGCCGCGCCGGCGGATGAGGCGGCGCTGCTGTTGACCGCTGCGCGGCGGCAGGAGCTGCAGCAGTGGCTGCATTGTCTGCGTCAGGCTGGCCTGCATCCGCAAGCGGTCGATATCACCCCCTGTGCGCTGCGCATGATGGCGACGGCGGCAGGCGTGCCGGCCGCTGCGGGGCTGATGCACCGTCTCGAACGAGAATGGCTGTGGGTGGCGCCGGCCGACGGCGCGTTCGCTTTTGGTCTGGCGCCGGGCGACGATGACGCGCAGGCGCTGCGGGCGCTGCAAGCCCAGATGCCGCTGGGCGACGATCGGCCGGTCTATGCCGGCGGCGTGCTGGCGGGAGCCTTGCCCGCCGGTTGCCTTGGTTGGTCGCCGCTCAGCGCCTTCACGCAGCTGCGTCCGCCGTTGCCTGCGCATCCTTCGGCGTTCGCGTTGGCCGGTGGTCTGGCGCTGCGCGAGGAGGATCGCTGATGTATCAGGTCAACTTTCTGCCCTGGCGCCAGCGCCGCGAGCGGCGGCGCGGCTATTTCTGGCTGGGCGTGCTGCTGTTGCAGGTAGCGGCGCTGCTGTTGGCACTGTTCCTGATCGCCGGCCAGATGCGGCATCAACAGGCGCAGCGGCAGGCGCGGCTGGCGATGCTGGGTGAAGATTTGGCGGCATTGACGTTGCTCGTCCGCCAGCAGCAGCAAGAGCGGGCGCAGCGAGCGTTGCACAGTGTCCGCACCGAACGGCAGGCGAGCAACGCCCAACATAACCGGCGTTATTTGCAGCTGCTGCAGCAATTGTCCTCCAGCGTTCCTCCCCCGCTGTGGCTCACGGCGCTGGACAGCGATGCGGCGAACGGCCTGCGGCTGCGTGGATTGAGCCGCTCTCCTGCGGCCATCACGCAGTTCGAACGACGGCTGGCGGGGATGCCTGCGTTGCCACGGCTGCGTTTGGCTGAGGTGGCGCAACGCGAAGACGGCCTGTACTCCTTTCACCTGGCGGCGCGCTGGGGGCGTGATGGATAGCCGTTTGTCATCCGGGCTGCGCTTCTGGCTGAGCTTGCCGGGTTGGCTATTGCTGGTGGCACAAGGGCTGGGCATTGGCGCGTTGGCGCTGTTGGGCGGTGGCTGGATGCTGCAAGACGAATGGCGTCAGCGGGAAAGCGCGGCGGAGCGGCAACAGCGCCTGTTGCAACAGATCGCTATGGTGCAACGCCAACTGGACGAGGTGCCGCAAACCACTATCCCTGCGGCGCCGCTTGCGCCGATCGCCACCGGCGATCTGGCGAGCGTGCTGCAACGAGCGGGGGGCGCCCTGTTGCGCTGGCAGCGGCAGGAAAAACCGCCGCGGCAAACGCTGAGCTTGCGCATTGACTACGCCGGTTTGCTGGTGCTGCTGGAGGCGCTGCCCGCCGATTTGCGCCTCCAGCAGCTGAGCGTGGAGACACCGCCGCAGGGCATGACGGCGCGGTTGGTTTTACAGGATACCGCCGAGGAGCAGGCCGATGAGTAAAAAACCTGGCCGTTGGTGGTGGCTGCTATGGCCGTGGGCCTTATGCGCTGAGCCGCGCGATCCGTTTGCGCCGCCTCCGCTGCCTGCTTGTGCCCAAACGGAGGCATCGCCGGCGGGCTGGCGACTGAAAGGCGTCATCGGGCACCCGGCGCTGCGCTATGGCTGGGTGGTGACGCCGGCGGGGCAATGGCTACGCCTGCGGCCGCAGCAGCGGGTGCTGGCCGAGCGCTGGCAGGTGACGCAGGTGCAGGCGCGCAGCCTGACGTTAACGGCGCTGGTGGCCGAACCGGATTGCCCGGCGAGCCAGGGCGACATCTCGCTCATGATGGACAACAACAAGGATGGCAAACCATGAAAGGACGCGCTGGATTGGGCGTGGCGCTGTGGTGCCTGGCGCTCGGCGCCGCGCAGGCGCAGGATAAACAGCGGGTTTCCCTGGAGTTTCAGGATGCGCCGGTGACGGTCATCCTGCAGGCGCTGGCGGATTATCGGCAGATGAACCTGATCGCCGCGCCCGGCGTGAGCGGCAACCTGACGCTGCGGCTGGAGAATGTGCCCTGGCCTCAGGCGCTGGCGCTGACTCTGCGTATGGGCAAGCTGACGATGACGCGGGAGGGGAGCGTGATGCTGATCGCCCCGGAGCCGGACGCGCAGGAAAAAAAACAGCAGCGAGAAGCGCTGGCGCAGCGGCAACCGCTGCACAGCCTGACCCTGACGTTACAAAACGGCGATGCGGCGGAGATTGCCGAAAGCCTCAATGCCCAACGCGGCACCTTGCTCAGCGAGCGTGGCAGCGTGCTGGCGGATAAGCGCACCAATACGCTGCTGCTGCGCGACACCGCGCCAATCCTGGCGCAGTTGAAAAAACGGGTGACGGAAATGGACGCACCGCTGGCACAGGTGCAGCTGGCGGCGCATATCGTGACCATCAACAGCGAAAGCCTGCGTGAACTCGGCGTGCGTTGGGGATTGGCGCCCGACGACAGGCCGACGCGGCCGCTGCGGCCGGGCAATCTCGGCGTCAACCTGCCGCTGGAGCGCAGCGCGGTGAACGCCGGTTTCCACCTGGCGCGCATCAGCGGGCGTTTGCTGAGCCTCGAGCTGACGGCGCTGGAGCAGGAGAATCAGGTGGAGATCATCGCCAGCCCGCGCCTGCTGACGGCGCATCTGCAAACCGCCAGTATCAAACAGGGAACCGAGATCCCTTACGAAGTGTCGAGCGGCGCCAGCGGTGCGACCGCGATCGAGTTCAAAGAGGCGGTGCTGGGCATGGAGGTGACGCCCAAGGTGTTGCCGGACGGACGCATCACGCTGACGCTGCACATCAGCCAAAATATGCCGGGGCGCGCCATCAGCCGGGGCGCGGGGGAAGCGCTGACCATCGATAAACAGGAGATTAAGACGCAGATCACGGTGAAAAACGGCGAAACCCTGGTGCTCGGCGGTATTTTTCAACGGCATAGTGGCAAGACGGCGGACAGGGTGCCGGGATTGGGCGATGTACCACTGCTGGGGGGCTTGTTCCGGCAAAGCGGCGCGCAACAGAAAAAACGCGAGCTGGTGATCTTCATTACGCCGACCCTGATTAAGGGATAAGCGGCTGCCTGTCGGCCGGGCGGCAAATCTCCTAAAGTTGATGAGCAGATACACTTTTTTATCCCCTTGGGGGGATCTGCGTTTGACGCTGCGGCCGATTTAGCTTACAAGGGTTACCGAATTGAGCACCGAGGTTTTTTGTTAGCGTCAAGACGCCGTTAAAAACATATGGTTTCCCTCCCGCGGCGTGGATTGCGATTTATTCGGTTGCCAAACTACCAAGAGTGTTGAGATAATTTTTCGTCTGATCTCGCACTATCGCTCATGAGGTTTCAGTTTAGGTCCCGCCGCTGATTTGATTGGCGGGGCGGGTTAACATTAACGAATTGTCTTAGTAATACCGAAAAACATGGCAGAGAAACGCAATATCTTTCTGGTTGGGCCTATGGGTGCCGGCAAAAGCACTATTGGCCGTCAGTTAGCTCAGCAACTCAATATGGAGTTCTTCGACTCCGATCAAGAAATTGAGCGACGTACCGGAGCTGACGTGGGCTGGGTATTCGACGTGGAAGGGGAAGAAGGTTTCCGCGATCGTGAAGAAAAAGTCATTAATGAACTGACGGAAAAACAAGGGATTGTGTTGGCGACCGGCGGCGGTTCGGTGAAGTCGCGCGAAACGCGCAACCGTCTGTCCGCGCGCGGCGTGGTGGTCTATCTGGAAACCACGATCGAGAAGCAGCTGGCTCGTACCCAGCGTGATAAAAAACGCCCGCTGCTGCAGGTTGATTCTCCGCCGCGCGAAGTGCTGGAAGCCTTGGCGAAAGAGCGCAATCCGTTGTATGAAGAGATTGCCGATGTCACCATCCGCACCGACGATCAGAGCGCTAAAGTGGTTGCCAACCAGATCATCAACATGCTGGAAAGCAACTGATTGCCGATTTTCGCGTTCGCCGTCGGCCAATGCGGAAAACTGATTTGTGTTCCCCGCTGTTGCGGGGATCAACCACCGCCGCACCATACAGAGAACTGAGCGCGACATGGAGAGAATTACTGTAACGCTTGGGGAGCGCAGCTACCCGATTACCATCGCCGCCGGATTGTTTAACGATCCGGCTTCTTTTATGCCGTTGAAGGCGGGTGAGCAAGCGATGTTGGTCACCAACCAGACCCTGGCGCCGCTTTATCTGGAGCGTGTCCGGCAGGTGCTGGAGCAGGGGGGCGTCGTGGTGGATCAGGTGATCCTTCCCGATGGTGAGCAGTACAAATCTCTGGCGGTGTTGGAGCAGGTGTTTTCGGCGCTGCTTGAAAAACCGCACGGGCGCGATACCACGCTGATCGCCCTCGGCGGGGGCGTGGTCGGCGATCTGACCGGCTTCGCCGCCGCGTGCTACCAACGCGGCGTGCGCTTTATTCAGGTTCCCACCACGCTGTTGTCGCAGGTGGACTCCTCCGTAGGCGGCAAAACCGCCGTCAACCACCCGCTCGGCAAAAATATGATCGGCGCTTTCTATCAACCCGCTTCGGTGGTGGTTGATCTGGATTGCCTGAAAACGTTGCCGACGCGTGAACTCTCTTCCGGCCTGGCTGAAGTCATCAAATACGGGATCATCCTCGATCGCGAGTTCTTCGTCTGGTTGGAAAACAACATCGATGCGCTGATGGCGCTGGATATGCAGGCGTTGGCGTACTGTATCCGCCGCTGCTGCGAGCTGAAGGCCGAGGTCGTGGCCGCCGACGAACGCGAAAGCGGCCTGCGCGCCTTGCTGAATCTGGGCCATACTTACGGCCACGCCATCGAAGCCGAAATGGGCTACGGCGTATGGCTGCACGGCGAAGCGGTGGCTGCGGGCATGGTGATGGCGGCGGAAACCGCGCGCCGTCTCGGCCAGTTCTCGGTTGAAGATATCGAACGCATCAAAGCGCTGCTGCTGCGCGCCGGCTTGCCGGTCTGCGGGCCGCAGGAAATGACGCCGGAATCCTATCTGCCGCACATGCTTCGCGACAAGAAAGTGCTGGCGGGTGAATTGCGTCTGGTGCTGCCGACCGCGATAGGTGCGGCGGAAGTGCGCGGCGGCGTAGGGCATGAGCTGGTGTTGGCGTCGATCGCCGCCTGCCTGCCTGAGCAGCAGCGTAATTAAATCGGACTAAGTAACAGTGGCTTAGCCGCCATTTGCATCTATATTAATACAGTGAGCAGAGCACGACGGGTGTCGCTTTGCCATCATCGGGTTAATCTGCCCGTGCCACGGTAGGTCTACGGTGGTGGGCTTTTGCCTCTAGTTGGAGGGTTTCAGATGGACGAGTTTAAACCGGAAGACGATCTCAGACCTGATAGCAGCGATCGTCGTCCTACGCGTTCGCGCAAGCCGGCCGCCGCGCCGCGCTTCGCCGTTTCGCGCCAGCATTTGATGATCGGCATCGGCATTTTGGTGCTGTTGCTGCTGATTATCGGCATCGGTTCCGCCTTGAAGGCGCCGACCAAGCATGAAGCGGCTCAGGATAGCGGCGCGCAAAACGGCGCGGCCCGCGATATCAACCTGTCCGGTTCTTCGTCGCTGACCACCGCCAATAACGGCGTGCCGGGCGGCACCACGGATACCCATGACAACAACGGCGTGAGCGCGACTCAGCCGCAGCAACCGCAGAACGTCAGCGTTCCGCCGATCTCCGGCACGCCGACCGAAGCGCAAACTCAGCCTCAGCAGGGCGGTGCGCAGCAGCGCGTCGATCTGCCTGGCAACATGGCGGATGCGCTGTCGCAGCAGCAAGGGCAGGTGGATGCCGCGACCCAGGGCATGACCGGCGCAGCCTCGACGCTGCCGACCGCACCGGCGACGGTGATGAGCGGCGCCGCGGCGCGCGAAACGACTCGCCCTGTGCAGGGCACCGCGCAGCAACAGCATAAAACGCCGGCGAAAACCGCCGCCAAGCCGAGCGCGACGCAGCATAAATCACCGACCACGGTGTATACGCCGCCTGCCAAGCCGTCTTCTACCGCGAAAGCGGGAGCGGTCGCCAGCAGCGGCAGTTCGCTGCAGTCTGCGCCAGGCAGCCACTATACCTTGCAGCTGAGCAGCGCTTCGCGTTCCGATACGCTGAACGCCTACGCCAAACAGCAGAAGCTGCAGAACTACCTGGTGTACGCCACCAAGCGTGACGGCAAACCGTGGTACGTGCTGGTAAGCGGCAACTATGCGTCTTCCGCAGAAGCGAAGCGCGCCATTGCTTCGTTGCCGGCGGATGTGCAGGCGAAAAAACCGTGGGTCCGACCTGTACACCAAGTGCAGCAAGATCTTAAAAAATAAATCATTTAAATTTGTGCGCTGATGTGCTGTCTGAAACAGAGTACAATCCGCCGCTCTGAATTGTATAAGTAGCTAATTGACGGCATGAAGAAAAACCGCGCTTTTTTAAAATGGGCTGGTGGAAAATACCCGCTGGTAGATGAGATTCGTCGCCATCTGCCGGCGGGAGACTGCTTAATCGAGCCCTTCGTGGGTGCGGGATCCGTCTTTCTGAATACGGATTACGACGCCTACATTCTCGCCGACATCAATAGCGATCTTATCAACCTGTATAACATCGTTAAGCTGCGCACGGATGACTTCGTGCGCGATGCCCGCACGCTTTTCGCCGATGAATTCAATAACTCGGATCAGTTTTACCTGCTGCGAGAAGAGTTCAATACTAGCACCGAGCCTTACCGCCGGGCGCTGCTGTTCCTGTACCTGAACCGCCACTGCTATAACGGCCTGTGCCGCTATAACCTGCGCGGCGAGTTCAACGTGCCGTTTGGCCGGTACAAGAAACCGTACTTCCCGGAAGAAGAGCTCTACTGGTTTGCCGAAAAATCGCGCAATGCCACTTTTGTCTGCGAGCATTACCGCGATACCATGGCGAAGGCCGTGGCCGGCGCCGTGGTGTATTGCGATCCGCCTTATGCGCCGCTGTCGGCGACGGCGAATTTCACCGCCTACCACACCAACAGCTTCAGCATCGCCGATCAGCAGAGCCTGGCGCATCTGGCGCACCAGCTCTCGGTAGAGAGCCAGGTACCGGTATTGATCTCCAATCACGATACCGAGCTGACGCGCGACTGGTACCAGCATGCCGCGCTGTATGTGGTGAAAGCGCGCCGCACGATCAGCCGCAACATTCTCGGCCGCAGCAAAGTGAACGAGCTTTTGGCGCTGTATCGCTAAGCCGGGGGCACCCCGGCGCATAACAACTCGACCCTACGTTTGGAGAAGCGGATGAAAAAGTTTTTGATTGCCCCGTCCATTCTGTCGGCAGATTTTGCCCGGTTAGGTGAAGATACCGCCAACGTGCTGGCCGCAGGCGGCGACGTGGTGCACTTCGACGTGATGGACAACCACTACGTGCCCAATCTGACCATCGGCCCGATGGTGTGCGAAGCGCTGCGCAACTACGGCATTACCGCACCGATTGACGTGCACCTGATGGTCAAGCCGGTGGATCGCATCGTGCCTGATTTCGCCAAGGCCGGCGCGTCTTATATCTCTTTCCACCCCGAAGCTTCCGAGCATGTCGATCGCACCATTCAGCTGATCAAAGAGCACGGCTGTAAAGCCGGCCTGGTGTTCAACCCGGCCACGCCGCTGAGCTACCTCGATTACGTGATGGATAAAATCGACGTGATCCTGCTGATGTCGGTTAACCCGGGCTTCGGCGGCCAGTCGTTCATTCACGGCACACTGGACAAGCTGCGCCAGGTGCGCAAGCTGATTGACGACAGCGGCCGCGATATCCGCCTGGAAGTCGACGGCGGGGTGAAGGTGGACAACATCGCCGAAATCGCCGCCGCGGGCGCCGATATGTTCGTCGCCGGTTCCGCCATCTTTGGCCAGCCGGACTACCGCAAGGTGATCGACGAGATGCGCAGCGAGCTGGCGAAGGTTACCCATGGCTGATTTCGGCGCGATCCGCGCATTGGCCTTCGATCTGGACGGCACGCTGGTCGACAGCGCGCCGGGTCTGGCAGCCGCCATCGATATGGCGCTGGAAGAGACGGGCCTGCCGCAAGCGGGTGAAGAACGGGTCGGCACCTGGATCGGCAACGGCGCCGACGTGCTGGTGCAACGCGCGCTGCGCTGGGCGGAAGCGGAAGGCACGCCGGAGCAGTGCAGCCGGCTGCGTGAACGCTTCGACCATTTCTACGCGCAGACCGTCGACAGCGGCAGCCGCCTGTTCCCGCAGGTGCAAGAGACGCTGGCCCGGCTGGCCGCGCACGGTTACCCGATGGCATTGGTGACCAACAAGCCGACGCCGTTCGTGGCACCGCTGCTGGCGGCGCTGGGCATTGGCGACTATTTCTCGCTGGTGATCGGCGGCGACGACGTGACGGAAAAGAAACCGCACCCGGCGCCGCTGTACCTGGTGCTCGGCAAGCTTGGGCTGCGGGCGCATGAACTGCTGTTCGTCGGCGACTCCCGCAACGATATTCAAGCCGCGCAGGGTGCCGGTTGTCCGAGCGTCGGCTTTACCTACGGTTATAACTACGGCGAATCGATCGCCCTGAGCCACCCCGATCGGGTGTTGGAGCGCTTCGCCGATTTGTTGCCCGCTCTTGGGCTGTCATCTTTAGAGAATCAGGAAATTTAAACATGAGTAAGCCCATCGTATTTAGCGGCGCGCAGCCGTCCGGCGAACTGACCATCGGCAACTACATGGGTGCGCTGCGTCAGTGGGTGCAGATGCAGGACGACTACGACTGCATCTACTGCATCGTCGATCTGCATGCCATCACCGTGCGCCAGGACGCCGAGAAGCTGCGCAAGGCCACGCTGGATACGCTGGCGCTGTACCTGGCCTGCGGTATCGATCCGGAAAAAAGCACCATCTTCGTGCAGTCGCACGTGCCTGAGCACACGCAGCTGAGCTGGGTGCTGAACTGTTACACCTATTTCGGCGAACTGAGCCGCATGACGCAGTTCAAGGACAAATCCGCGCGCTACGCGGAGAACATCAACGCCGGGCTGTTCAGCTATCCGGTGCTGATGGCGGCCGATATCCTGCTGTATCAAACCAATCAGGTGCCGGTGGGCGAAGACCAGAAACAGCACCTGGAACTGAGCCGCGACGTAGGCCAGCGTTTTAACGCGCTGTACGGCGACGTGTTCAAAGTGCCGGAGCCGTTCATTCCTAAATCCGGCGCGCGCGTCATGTCGCTGCAGGAGCCGACCAAGAAGATGTCCAAGTCGGACGACAACCGCAACAACGTGATCGGCCTGCTGGAAGATCCGAAAGCGGTGACCAAGAAGATCAAACGCGCAATGACCGACTCGGAAGAGCCGCCTGTCGTGCGTTACGACGTGGTCAACAAGGCGGGCGTCTCCAACCTGCTGGATATCCTCGCCGGCGTGACCGGCAAGAGCATCGCGCAGCTGGAAGCCGAGTTCGAGGGCCAGATGTACGGCCACCTGAAAGGCGCGGTGGCGGAAGCCGTCTCCGGCATGCTGGGTGAGCTGCAGGAGCGCTACCATCGCTTCCGCAACGACGAAGCCTATCTGCAGCAGGTGATGCGCGACGGCGCCGCCAAGGCCCGCGCGCGCGCGCAGGAAACCCTGGCGAAGGTCTATCAGGCCGTCGGTTTCGTACCGCCGCAGGCGTAACGCCGGCGCGAATAGAAAAAGCGGCCAAAGGCCGCTTTTTTTACGTCGGTATCACGCCATTTGCGCCAGGCCGGCGGGCGGTTCCTCGCTGGCGAACCAATTGAGCTTGCTGCGCAGGCTGACCACGCTGCCGACGATGATCAGGCTGGGGCTGGCGGCCTGCAGGGACAAGGCGCCCAGTTGGCCGAGCTCGCCTTCGATCACCCGCTGGCGGCAGGACGTGCCGTTTTCCACCAGCGCTACCGGTGTGGCGGCCGGCAAGCCGTGTGCGATCAGCTGGCGCTGGATCTCCGCTGCCTGCGTTAGCCCCATATAGAACACCAGCGTCTGCTGCCCGGCGGCCAGCGTCGCCCAGTCCAATCCGCCGTCGGCCTTGGCGTGGCCGGTCACCAGGCGCACGCTCTGCGCATGGTCGCGGTGGGTGAGCGGGATGCCGCTGTAGGCGGAACAGCCGGAGGCGGCGGTAATGCCGGGCACCACCGAGAACGGCACGTTGGCGTCCGCCAGCGTCTCCAGCTCTTCGCCGCCGCGGCCGAAGATAAAGGGATCGCCGCCCTTCAGGCGCACCACGCGTTTGCCTTGCAGCGCCTGCTGCAGCAGGATTTGGTTGATTTGCTCTTGCGGCACGCAGTGGTGGCCGGCGCGTTTGCCGACGAAGATGCGTTCGGCGTCGCGGCGCACCAGCGTCATGATCTCTTCGGAGACCAGCCGGTCATAAACCACCACGTCGGCCTGCTGGATCTGCTGCAGCCCTTTCAGCGTCAGCAAGCCGGCATCGCCCGGCCCGGCGCCCACCAGCACCACTTCACCGCGATCTTCCGGCCGTTCGCTGAACAGCTGCTCGAGCTGGCGTTCGGCCAGCGCGGCGTCGTCGTTGGCCAGCGACTGCGCCAGCCGATCGTGGGCGAATAACCGTTCCCAGAAGCGACGGCGAGCGCCGAGGCTGCTGAAGCGTTGTTTTACCCGCTGCCGCAGCGAGCCGCCCAGCTGGGCCAGCTTGCCGAGGTGCTGCGGCAGCATCGCTTCCAGCTTCTCGCGCAGCAGCCGCGCCAGCACCGGCGCTTTGCCGCCGGAGGACACCGCCACCATGATCGGCGAACGATCGATGATTGACGGCATAATAAAGCTGGCGCGTTTCGGATCGTCCACCACGTTGCAGAACACCCGCTGCTGGTTGGCGCACTGATACACCAGTGCGTTGACCTCCAGCCGGTCGGTGGCGGCGATCACCAGCCATTTTTCCGCCAGCAGGGCCGGGCTGAATTCGCCCTCGGCCAGCGTCAGCAAGCCTTCTCCAGCCCAGTGGTGGAACTGTGGGCTGAATGCCAGGGCGTTGACGGTCAGCGCCGCGCCGGCGTCCAGCAGCAGGCGCGCCTTGCGTTCGGCGATCTCGCCGCCGCCCACCAGCAGGCAGGCTTTGTGTTGCAGTTGGCAGAAAATCGGCAGGTAGTCCATCGGCACTCCTCGGGAGAATCAGTATGGGGGCAAAATGCGCCCCCGAAAACTCAGGCGGTCTGACGTGCGGCGGCTTTCGCCGCCTGCGGGCGTTCGGTGCGCGGCGTAGCGTACCAATACCCCAGGCCCATCAGCACCGAGCCGGACAGGATGTTGCCCAGCGTCACCCACAGCAGGTTGTGGCCAATGCCGGCGAGGGTGTAGGCCTCGCTGTGGTTGCCGAACCAGGAGAGGGCGAACAGCGTCATGTTGGCGACGGAGTGTTCGTAACCCGAGGCGATAAAGGCCAGCAGACACCACCAGATGGCGATGAATTTGGCGGCGCCTTCGACGCGGATCGCCATCCAAATCGCCAGGCAGACCAGCCAGTTGCACAATACGCCCTTGAAGAACAGCACTTCGGCCGGCGCGGTGGTTTTCGCCAGCGCGGCGCTGTGCACCAGGCTGGTATCCACCGGCAGCAGGCTGCCGCCGCCGTAGTAATACATCAGCGCCACCAGCACCGAGCCGAGCAGGTTGCCGAGCCAGGTTTGCGGCAGCACCGCCCACATTTGGCTTTGGCGGATGGTGCCGGCCTTGACGCCGAGCGTCAGGAACATCGTATGGCCGGTGAACAGCTCGGAACCGGCGATGATCACCAGCGTCAGCGCGATGCCGAAGGTGGCGCCCATCACCAGCGGCCGCACGCTTGGGTCGACCAGGTTGCCGAGGGTGAAGATCAGGATGATGCCGAGGCCGACGTAGGCGCCCGCCATCGCCGAACTGATCCAAAAGCCGAGCGGGCTCTCCTTCGCCAGGCGGACGATGCGCGCCGCGTTGGCGGCGCATTTGTTGATCGTGTCGGTAAACATGTTGCCTCCCGAAAGGTTATGCCGCGACTTGCACGATGCCGTCGACCACCCGGCTGGCGAAGCTGGCGACGGAACGGCTGTCGTCTTCCAGACAGTGGCCGTCGTACAGGCGGAAATGCTGTTTCTTCAGCGGGCTGGCGACCCACAGCTCGCCCTGATGCTCGGCGATCAGGCCGCGCGACAGCACGCTGGCCTGGGCGAACGGGTCGATATTGCTGATGGCAAAAACCTGCTCGTCGGCATAGGGGCGGAACACCGCCACCTGCCGATCGCCGATCAGGGCGCACACGCCGGTGCCGGGCAGAATGTCGGCGACGGGACAAACGGTAATCCACTGGCTCATGCGTGGCTCTCCTCGGTATCGATCAGGGTGACGGGAATGCGCTCGTCAGGGCGCGCCGGGCGGTGCTGGTCGCGTTCGGCCACCACCTGCACGTTCGGATCGCGCAGCGGGCTGTTGACGAAGTGGGCGAAGCGCAGCTGCGTTTCCGGGTGCTCGACGGTCTCTTTCCACTCGCAGATCACCGCATCGCGCAGGCGGGCGATCTCCGCTTCCAGCTGGTCGTTGATGCCGAGCTTGTCGTCGATGATCACCTTGCGCAGGTAATCGATGCCGCCTTCCAGGCTCTCCAGCCACACCGAGGTGCGCTGCAGCTTATCGGCGGTGCGGATATAGAACATCATGAAGCGGTCGAGGTAGCGCACCAGGGTATCGCGATCGAGGTCGGCGGCCAGCAGATCGGCGTGGCGCGGTTTCATGCCGCCGTTGCCGCAGACATACAGGTTCCAGCCGTTCTCGGTGGCGATGATGCCGACGTCCTTGCCCTGCGCTTCGGCGCATTCACGGGTGCAGCCCGAGACGCCGAACTTCATTTTGTGCGGGGTGCGGATGCCTTTGTAGCGATGCTCCAGCGTGACGCCGAAGCCGACGCTGTCGCCGACGCCGTAGCGGCACCAGGTGCTGCCGACGCAGGTTTTCGCCATGCGCAGCGCCTTGGCATACGCGTGGCCGGTTTCAAAGCCGGCGGCGAGCAGCTTGCGCCAGATGGCCGGCAGGTCGTCTTTCTGCGCGCCGAACATGCCGATGCGCTGCGAGCCGGTCATTTTGGTGTAGAGGTTGTACTCCTTGGCGATCTGGCCGATGGCCAGCAGGCCGTCCGGGGTGATTTCGCCGCCGGCGGAGCGCGGGATCACCGAGTAGGTGCCGTCTTTCTGGATATTGCCGAGGAAGTTGTCGTTGGTATCCTGCAGCGGCGTATGCTGCGGCTTGAGGATGTATTCGTTCCAGCAAGAAGCCAGCAGCGAGCCGACGGTCGGCTTACACACTTCGCAGCCGTAGCCTTTGCCGTATTTGGCCAGCAGCGCCTCGAACGACTTGATGCCTTCGACGCGGATCAGGTGGAACAGCTCCTGGCGCGAGTAGGCGAAGTGTTCGCACAGGTGATGGTTGACCTCGATGCCTTGCTTGCTCAGCTCGGCGTTCAACACCTGGGTGAGCAGCGGGATGCAGCCGCCGCAGCCGGTGCCGGCCTTGGTTTCGGCCTTCAGCGCCGCCACGGTGTGGCAGCCTTTGTTGACCGCCTGGATGATGTCGCCTTTGCTGACGTCGAAGCAGGAGCAGATCTGCGCGCTTTCCGGCAGCGAATCCACGCCGATGGCCGGTTTGCTGCCCGCATGAGCCGGCAGGATCAGGCCGTCCGGGTTTTCCGGCAGCTCGATGCCGTTCAACGCCAGCTGCAGCAGATTGCCGTAATCGCTGGTGTCGCCCACCAGCACCGCGCCGAGCAGGGTTTTGTTGTCGGCGCTGACCACGATGCGTTTGTAGACTTCTTTGCTTTCATCCAGATAAACGTAGCTGCGGGCGCCCTCGGTGCGGCCGTGAGCATCGCCGATGCCGCCGACGTCCACGCCCAGCAGCTTCAGCTTGGCGCTCATGTCGGCGCCCTGGAAGCCGTTTTCGCGGCCCAGCAGGTGATCGACGGCCACCTGCGCCATTTTGTAACCCGGCGCCACCAGGCCGAAGGTGCGATCGCGCCAGGCGGCGCACTCACCGATGGCGTAGACGTCCGGATCCGACGTCTGGCAGCTGTCGTTGATGGCGATGCCGCCGCGGCGGCCAATCTCCAGCCCGCACTGGCGCGCCAGCTTGTCCTGGGCGCGGATGCCGGTGGAGAACACGATGAAATCCACTTCCAGCAGGCTGCCGTCGGCGAAATGCATGGTTTTGCGCGCGGTGCCGCCGCCGTTGACGATCTCCTGGGTATTTTTGCCGGTGTGTACTTTGACGCCCATGCGCTCGATCTTGCGGCGCAGCTGGTCACCGCCCATCGGGTCGAGCTGTTCGGCCATCAGCATCGGGGCGAACTCGATCACGTGCGTTTCCACCCCCAGGCTTTTCAGCGCGCCTGCGGCTTCCAGCCCCAACAGCCCGCCGCCGACCACCGCACCGCGTTTGCTGCGGCGCGCGCAGGCTTCGATGGCGTTCAGGTCTTCGATGGTGCGGTAAACGAAGCAGTCTTGGCTATCCGAACCTTTAATCGGCGGGATCCACGGATAGGAACCGGTGGCCATGATCAGCTTGTCGTAATAGACGGTGCGGCCGGTGTTGGAGTGGATGACCTTCTCGTCGCGATTGATGGTGATGGCGCGCTCGCCGACCAGCACCTTCACGCCGTGTTTTTCGTAAAAGCCTTCGCGTACCAGCGACAGCTCTTCGGCGGTGTGGTGCGAGAAGTAGGAAGAGAGGTGCACGCGATCGTAAGCGATGCGCGGCTCTTCGCAAAATACGGTGATTTCGAACTGGTCTTTGTCTGCTTTATCCAACAGATCTTCGATGAACCGGTGGCCGACCATGCCATTGCCGACGACGGCAAGTTTGACTCTGCTCATTATTGCCTCAAAATTCTGGTTTCCTAGGCTTACCTTATCTCTCCCAATGGGCAATTTATTGATGCAAATCAATCACACCCTCATATACCTCTAACGTGGTATATGGATGATTTTTCACGTTTTTTGATAAGTTGCGGATTTTATTCACCTTTAGCTGAAGCGAGTCAGTTTGCATGCAAACTACCCCGCAGGGAGTAAACACAGGGGGTAGGCAGGCAACGGTGACTTTGTCAGCGCGATCCGCTGCCAGTATGATGAAGAAAACCAGCGCAACGGCAGAGGTGAAGGGTGGCGAAACGTCCATTGAAGTTTATCGATAACCTGCGTTTAAGCGGGCATGAAGGGTTGTGGCAACTGGCGATCGAACAGGGGCGCATCGCGCATCTGGTGCCGCAGCCGGAAGGGCAGGAGTGGCGCAGCGACGTGTTGGATGCGCAGGGCGGGCTGGCGCTGCCAGCGTTCGTCGAACCGCATATTCACCTGGATACCACGCAAACCGCCGGTCAGCCGGCCTGGAACCAGTCCGGCACGCTGTTCGAGGGCATTGAGCGCTGGGCCGAACGCAAAGCGTTGCTGACCCATGAAGACGTCAAGCAGCGCGCCTGGCAAACGCTCAAGTGGCAGATCGCCAACGGCGTGCAGTATGTGCGCACCCACGTCGACGTTTCCGATCCCACGCTGACCGCGCTGCGCGCCATGCTGGAGGTGAAACAGGAGGTGGCGCCCTGGGTGACGCTGCAGATCGTCGCCTTCCCGCAGGAGGGGATCCTTTCCTACCCCAACGGCGAAGCGCTGCTTGAAGAGGCGCTGCGGCTGGGGGCCGACGTGGTGGGCGCCATTCCGCATTTCGAATTCACCCGCGAGTACGGCGTGGAGTCGCTGCATAAGGCGTTTGCGCTGGCGCAAAAATACGATCGGCTGGTGGATGTGCACTGCGATGAGATCGACGACGAGCAATCGCGCTTCGTCGAGACCGTGGCGGCGCTGGCGTTGAAGCTGGAGATGGGGGCGAAAGTCACCGCCAGCCACACCACGGCGATGCACTCTTACAACGGCGCTTACGCCTCGCGGCTGTTCCGCCTGCTGAAAATGTCCGGCATCAACTTCGTCGCCAATCCGCTGGTGAACATTCACCTGCAGGGCCGTTTCGACAGCTATCCGAAACGGCGCGGCGTAACGCGGGTGAAGGAGATGCTGGAGGCGCAGATCAACGTCTGCTTCGGCCACGACGACGTGTTCGATCCCTGGTATCCGCTCGGCACCGCCAACATGCTGCAGGTGCTGCATATGGGGCTGCACGTGTGCCAGCTGATGGGCTATTGCCAGATCGACGACGGGCTGAAGCTGATCACCAGCCACAGCGCGCGCACCCTTAACCTGAGCGACTACGGCCTGGCGGCCGGCAACTGCGCCAACCTGGTGATCCTGCCGGCGGAAAGCGGCTTCGACGCGGTGCGCCGCCAGACGCCGGTGCGCTACTCGATTCGCCTGGGGGCGGTGATCGCCGAAACGCGGCCGGCGGAAACCACGCTGCATCTGCAGCAGGATGAAACGGTGGATTTTCGGCGTTAGCCAGTTCTTTTGCCCGCGACAATAATGGTGAACATTATATGTTGTGGGCCGTTCTCTCACGATAATTCCGGCAACGCGGTGTACATTATTGATCGGTCGATTAAGAACTCTCTTTATAATTTGAATATCTAACAATCATTCATTGAAATAATTCTATATGCATTGTTCTTTATCACGAAATGCCACGCTTCGGCTATTTATAGCCTATATCTTCACATTGTTGGATAATAAAGTGTTGATATTGATCTTAATCAATTATTTTTATTGTTTCACTTTAATTTGTGGATATTTATAAGGTTTTAATCTAGTTGTTTGTGATTGATTGTTAACTTTATTGGTGTCTGATATGCAAGGTTTAATGTTATCTTTCCGCCGAATAGCATTGTTTGGTTTTCTGGTTTATGGCGGGGCATGCTATGCGGCGTTGGCCGGTGAAGGTAGCGTTACGGATCCGACCAATGAATTTGATGATATAAATATTCAGGATCCCAATTGCGATGAACGTGCCACGGAGAAGTATTCGGCTAACAGAGATAGGTATGCCATGTTCACGATGTGCGAAAAGTATGTCGATGGGAAGATGGTTTTAATTCTATGGGTGAACAAGTATCAGGATTATAGTTCGGGCTTTTGGTATGACTGGGAAGAGCCTTATAAACTGAGCATGCTGGTCGGGATAAAACATGATGAAACAGGGAGAGAAAGTCAGCAGCTCTTTCAGTTATATGGATTTGGCAGAGATAAGCGCTTCGTCAAGGTGATACCAACACCAAGGTCTGGGAGATATACGTTTACGCTCAACGCGACCGTACATGCTGATAAAATAGGCAGCGCTAATGATATCTATGTTCGTTTAAGTAAGGAAGTAAACATCGACCCTGATGGTGCTGAAACCTTAATGAAGCTAAATGATGAAATAGAGAAGCATAAAGATGAACCGTTTGCTTATATTTTTGATAAAGACCATCAAATACCCATGCGCTCAAACGTTGATAGATATTATGCCAATAATCAAAATGGCGTGTTGTTGGTGATTCCTGATGTGAGAAAACGAGTGCCGTCATTGCTTCTGGATATGAAAAAAAGGACGTCGTTGCGCTGTGAGATGAATAACAATGCGGTAACGGATGACGGGAGGCGGCAATCATCTGAAATTTATTATCCGGTTGGCGCATGGGGGCGGTTAGCTTTCCCTGACATTGTGCTAAACGTTAATTATTTTGATATCAGGGCGCAAAGAAACGGTACTACCTGGCTGAGTAATGGCTGTGCAACGCCGCTTGGTATGTATTATGACAATATTAGCGGTGGTTCAACACAGCCTGAGCAAGAAACCAGTGATTATTTCCCTGGGCTGCGCCATTTTGTTGATGAGCATAATAAAGCCGCGCCGGTTGACACATTTTTTTGGGAAATGAATCAACCTGGAGTTCCGTTGCATATTGTAATAAATACCGATCGTTTCAGCAGAGAGGCTACGAATTACGCTAATAAGCTAACTAATATGAGAGGCCAATTTGTGGCCTTTTCCGGTACCTCGTTGATTCCACGGCGTGATGATGGTCCGGAAGGGCAGCCGGATAATGGGCCAGCCCAAACGACCCGGATTGCCCTGGGTTACCATAACCAGCAGGATCGTCTTTATATTTTTCACGGCGGTGCTTACCGTGACGGCATTGACCGTGGGGATCTGACCGCGTTGTTCCGGGCATTGGAGGCCAAGGTAGCGATAGAACTGGACGGCGGCGGCTCCGCCGCCTTAGTGATTAAGGACGGCGCGGCGAAATGGGGGGGCGGCGAGTTACCCAAGAGCAGTTGTTCTAACTCTGGCGCCTGGTGTTCGCCGATAAAACAACCTGACGGCAATGCCCGCCCTGTACCTTCCTGGTTGGGAATTGAGCTGAGCCAGCCCTGAGCAGTGAATCGAATCCCGGATGGCGCCGTCCATCCGGGAGCACGCTATCAGTTTAGCGAGAATTCAGGTGCGGCAGAAATCATATACAATCCATAGGCGCGCAGCGCATCACGATAGATACCCAGTTTGCGTTTCCCTTCGAATTTCATTTCTTCTTCGGAGGCGTCAGGGGCTGCGACGGTAGTGATGTCATAATGTTCCCCTTTGGCCAGAGCGAGGGATTGTAAAATGACATGGCATCTGCGCACATGGGTTGCGGAACTGACGATGACAATGTTATTTCGTTTTTCTTGTTTGATGATGTAACGCGAATAAATAAAATTTTCTACGGTATCTGTCGCGTAGTTTTCGGCAATTATCCGGTTTTCATCTATGCCTTGGTGAATCAGCCATTGCTTCATTTCGATGCCTTCGCTTTTATCATGTTTCGGCACGCCGCCTGTTACGACAATTTTAGCCTCAGGCAGCATTTTAGCCATGGCTAAGGTTTTTTCCAGCCGGTCGATCAAGATGCTATCCATGGTACCATCTTCTTTTAATGCATAACCCAAGGTGATAATTAGTGCTGGGTTGTTTTTGTTATAGCCGGCGGGAAGTTTTTCCGCTATTGGCATGGCTAATTGCTCGTTGATATTACCGATTATTGTCGCCACATCTTTTGCTCGTTGCTCACTGATTTTCTTTAGGGCTGACATTTCATTGGTAAATGGTTGCCCCAGATAGTGTTTGTACATCACCAGATAGGTCAGCGCATCAATATCACCACCGGTTTGGGTATTTATTCTGGCATAGACGTCTAGTGCCTTATGAATATCTCCTTGCAGTATGTAGGTATTTCCCAGGCTAAATAGGACATCCAAGCGTTGTGGCGCACTCTGGTGAGCCGAGGATAATGCATTTTCCAGTTTTTCCAGGTTATAAATCTCATAGGCGTTTTTCGCACTTAAGAGGAATTGATGTGTTGTGTTACGCGCATTAATGGCCGACGCTGTTGTGAATGACGTATTTTTACCATAGACGGGGGCGTTGCTTATCAACATTAAGAATAAGGCATAAACTATCTTTTTCATTTATGATATTCCTTTATATATATTTGATGGTGATGCTTGAGCGCTGAGTGAGTGAAAATGATAAGTGAACAGCCGCCGATAGGGCTGCGCTGTTTCTCATTAATCGGAGTTTTCAAATATAAGGAGTGTTGGCATTTTATACAATGCCCATTTAATTATGTTCCGTCACAGCGCGGATTGGAAATGAAACTCGGTTATGCCACCGGCCCAGGGCGCGTTGGCCCAGCTTATGGAAAAGAGGAGAGAATAAAAAATGCCGGCCAGGTAGAAGCGGCCGGCATTTATCTAAGGAGAGGGGCATTATCAGTCAACGACGATGAATTCAGCCCTGTGTGCGGATCAGTGCGTCACGTGGCCGTGGCTGCGGTGCTTGGTCACGAAGCCCAGCAGCAGGCACATCACGAACACCGCCAAATACAGGCCGTTGGCGGTGGTCAGCGCCGCGTGCGCGCCGCCTTTCGCCACGATCGGGCCGGTAACCACGAAGGTCAACATGGTGCCGATGGTGCCGCAGGTCAGGATAAAGTTGACCAGCTTCGGCGAGGAGACCTTGGTCTGCAGCGAGCCGAGGGTGATCAGCGTGGTGTAGATGGCGCTGGAAACGAAGCCCAGGGCCATGATGTAGTAGCCCAGGTGCTCCGGGTTGTCGGTGCTGACGAACAGGTACATCGCGCCGGTAGCCAGTGCGGCCAGCACGGTCACGATGCGCTGCAGATCGAAGAAGCGCAGGATGAAGCTGAACACCCACATGCCGACCATGTAAGAGGTCCAGAAGTCGCTCACCAGCTTACCGGCCTGGCCGATGTCCATGTTGAACGACTTGGTGGCGTACTCAGGCACCCACTGAATGAAGCCCAGCTGGCCGAGAATGTAGCACAGCGCGGCGATCGACAGGAACAGCACGCCGATGCCCCATTTTTCTTTCTCGACCGGCTGGCCGGCGTCGGCGCCTTTCTTGCCCAGCACCGGGAATTCGGAGCACAGGGTCAGCACGAAGATCCCCACGTACAGCAGGCCGATGCAGGCATAAACCCAGTACCAGCCGATATGGCGGGCCAGCAGCATCGCGGCGACGATCGGGAAGATCATCCCGGCCATGCTGAAGAAGGAGTCGGTGAACAACAGGCGCGAACCGCGCTGGCGGCCGGCATACATGTGGGTGATCAGGAAGGTGCCGATCGACATGGTGATACCGCTAACCACGCCGAGGATAAACATGCACAGCGAGAACATGGTCAGGCTCTTGCCGAGCATCAGCCCGGCGACCGCCAGCACCATCAGGACAAAGCCGAAGATCAGTTGACGCTTCAGCGGGATGATTTCCATCAGCCAGGCATTGAGGAAGATCGAAATCAAAATACCGGCGTTGAGGAAAGTAAAGGTGTTGCTCATGCTGGAAACCGGCAGGTTAAAGTACTCTGCAATGTTTCCCATCACCATCCCTGTGACGATCACTAAAGCACCGGTCAGCGCGTACGAAAAGAAGCTGATCCAGGTAAGCCGTATGCGGTTACTGTCATTCATTGTATAGGCCTGAATATGTCTGTTAGAGGTTTTAACGCTGGCATAAGGCCGCTGGCTTTTCCTGGCAAACGCAGAAAAAAGTCCCGATCAGGCCACCAGGGGGCGGATCCTAGCACAGACAACGGGATTTTTTGTGATGGCTGTCGATTTTTTGATGTAACCCATGAAGGGCCGGTGTGCATTATTGTGATCTATTTGCGTACCGTCACAACGGAATCACGGTTGACGATCGTCGGCTCAAACCGGTGCGCCGGGGTGGCGGGGTCGATCAACCTGCGCGCCGCGTATTGGGCCATCTCGCTGATGGGAAAATGTACGCTGCTCAACGCCGGGCGCACGAAAGGCGCGCGTTCGCCGCTGTCGTAGCAGATCAAGGAGATATCCTGCGGCACCCGCAGGCGGTGTTCGTTGATCGCCAGCAGCGCGCCGATCGCCATCTCTTCGTTGCAGCAGTAGATGGCGCTGGGCCGCGCGGCTTGCCGCAGCAGCCGATCGGCGCAGCGGTAACCGCTTTCCAGATCGTAGACGCCCTCCAGGCAGGCCACCGGATCGATATTCGCCGCCTGCATCGCCTCTTCAAATCCCTGCAGCCGCAGGCGGCTCGACGGGCGTTCACGCGGGCCGCTGATACAGGCGATGCGCCGGTGCCCGGCATCGAGCAGCTGCTGCGTCGCCATGCGGCTGGCGAGCGGGTGATCGAAGGTGACGCAGCGGTCTTCCAGCCCCGGCACCAGACGATCGAGCAACACGAAATCACGTTGCTCCGCCGCCAATTGGCGCAGCCGATCGTCGCTGAGAAAACGCACGTGCAGGATCACGCCGTCGCAGCGCAGGCTAAATAGCCGCTGCACCGCCTGCCATTCGTTTTCGGCGCTGTTGCGGCCCTGGGTCACCAGCAGCTGTTTGCCGTGGGATTCGGCCTCGGTCTGCACGAAGTCCATCAGCGCGCCGAAAAAGCCGCCGCGGTACGAGGTGGTGACCAGCCCAAGGGTATTGCTGTGGCTGGAGGCGAGCGCGCGGGCCGCCGGGTTGGGGGTGTAACCGAGCTGGGCAACGGCGCGTTCAACCTTCTCGCGGGTCGGCGCCTTGACGTTGCTGTCGCCGTTCACCACGCGCGATACGGTGGCGCGCGAAACGCCCGCCAGCGCTGCGACATCTTCCAGTGTCACCATCGTCCCACTCCTGAATTACGGCTAAAAAAATGGGTTCGGCGCGCCGAACCCCTGTCTGGCTGCGTATAGCCGCTTACCTGAACTGCGGCAAATACGGCGCGTTTATCGTCAACACCTCTTCCAGCAGCGGCTGCGCCAGGTTGGCGTTGCCCACCAACGGGTTGGCGATCAGCGCCAGCAACCCGCTGCGGCGATCGCCGTGCACCGCCGCCTCGATGGTCAGGCGTTCGTAGGCTTTCACCTGCTGCGTCAGGGCCTGCATCGGCTCTGGCAGCGGGCCGAAGGTCAGCGGGTGCGCGCCCTGAGCATCAACGATACAGTTGATTTCTATCACAGCATCGTCCGGCAGGCCATGGATAGCGCCGCGGTTTGCGGTGTTGACCACTAATTGCGTGCCGAGATTATTATGGATAGCACGAATCAGCTCCAGCGCAACTTCGGAATAGAAAGAACCGCCGCGGAAGCTGAGCTGCTCCGGTTTCGTGTTCAGCTGCGGATCGGCATACAGCTCGAACAGCTCTTTCTCCACCTGCATCACCTGCTCGGCGCGGGTGCCGCGCTCGCCGGCGGCGGCCATCTCTTCCGCCAGCATCTCGCGGGTCTGGTAAAAATAGCGGTGGTAGGGGCAGGGGATGGCGCCGAGTGCGCGCAGGAAGTCCGGCTGCCAGGGCTCTTCCTTGATGTTGTTCATGGTCAGCGCCGCGCCGTCGCACAGCATGTCGATCACCTTGGCGGTGACGTCGCGCCCCTGCTGCGTGACCTGATGCACCCAGACCATGTGGTTCAGGCCGGCGAAGCGCAGCTGCACGTCGGCGTAAGGCGCCTGCAGCATGTTGGCGATCATGTGATGCATGCTGATCGGCACGTTGCACAGGCCGATGATCTTCGCTTTGGTAAAGCGGGACACCGCCTCGGTGACGATGCCGGCCGGGTTGGTGAAGTTGATGATCCAGGCGTCCGGCGCCAGTTTTTCCACCCGGCGAGCGATGTCCAGCATCACCGGGATGGTGCGCAGCGCCTTGGCGAAGCCGCCGACGCCGGTGGTCTCCTGGCCGAGCAGCTGGTATTTCAGGCCCAGCCGTTCGTCGGCGGCGCGCGCCGGCAGTTGCCCGACGCGGAACTGGGTCAGCACGAAGGCGGCGCCGCGAATGGCGTCGTCCAGCGCAAAGTGCACGCTGACCTTCACCTGCTCCAGCCCGTGGCGCGCCAGCATGCGGCGGGTCAGGGCGGCGATGGTTTCCACTTTTTGCCGGCCCGGTTCGACGTCCACCAGCGCCAGCTCGGTGACCGGCAGCTCCTCGATGCGCTGGATCAGCCCGTCCACCAGCTCGGGAGTGTAGCTGCTGCCGCCGCCGATCACGGCGATTTTGAGTGCGCTCATGGGCGGCCCTCCGTCTGCGACTGACGGCGATAGAGCTCGATCATGTCGTCGGCCAGATCCTGGATCACCATGGCGTTCATCAGATGATCCTGCGCATGCACGGTGATCAGGTTGATCGCCAGTTTGCCGCAGCCTTCGTCCAGGCCGATCAGCTCGGTCTGGATCAGGTGTGCTTTCTTCACCCACTCTTTGGACTCGGCCATGTGCTTGGCCGCGGCGGCGAAATCGCCGGCGCGCGCTTGCCGCAGCGCCGTCAACGCATTGCTGCGCGCGCTGCCGGAGAACACCAGCAGTTCCATGATGGTGCTTTCAAACTCGGGGCTGACTTCAGTCATCAGTTCACTCACGTCATTTCTCCAGGGGTTGCGCGGCGACGCCGCCGTGGGATGCTTCAGTATCCGCTCTTTTTATAATGAGAGCGCTCTCATTTATATAGAGTAACGGCAATGCGTGTGCAAACTGGGAGGCAGATCGCAAAAATCAACCCAGGGCGGCGCGGGGCAAAAAATGCGTGATGCGGTTGGCAAAAAAGCCTTCTGCGCCCATACTTTCCGCAGCAAAATTCAGGGCCGCCTAGGATATGTCCCGTAATTGGGTAAATATAGGTAAATGGCTGGTACTTGCCGATACAGCTCTTTAGAATCAAAGCGCTTTTCCGTTGTTTGTCTCTCAGAGAAAGGACCCGTTAATGTTCAAACGTACTTTAGTGACCTTCGTCGCGCTGTGTTCCCTCACAGCGATGGCGCCAGCCGCACTCGCCGCCGGTGAGACCCACGTCATGCTGACGACCTCGGCGGGGAATATCGAGTTGGCGCTCGACAGCCAGAAGGCACCGGTTTCCACCCAGAACTTCGTCGATTACGTGAACAGCGGGTACTACAACAACACCATTTTCCATCGCGTGATCCCGGGCTTTATGATCCAGGGCGGCGGTTTCACCGCTGACATGCAGCAAAAATCCACCAAGGCGCCGATCAAGAACGAAGCCGACAACGGCTTGCGCAACCTGCGCGGCACCATCTCGATGGCGCGCACCGCCGACAAGGACAGCGCCACCAGCCAGTTCTTCCTGAACGTGGCGGATAACGCCTTCCTGGATCACGGCCAGCGTGACTTCGGCTACGCGGTGTTCGGCAAAGTGGTGAAAGGCATGGACGTGGTGGACAAAATTGCCCAGGTGCCGACCGGCAACGTCGGCCCTTACCAGAATGTGCCGACCAAACCGGTGGTGATTCTGTCGGCCAAGGTGCTGCCGTAAGTTTTTTGGCCGATCCCGTTGGGGTCGGCCGCTCCTTCCTCCCGAAGCCTTGCCTTCATCACTGTTTTCTCCCGCGCCTCATGCTCTAATCGGCAGACAATAATCAGACCGGAAATCCGGCGTTCGCCCTTTGTTGTCTCTGGATGAGTTGCTGCCATGTATGAATTTAACCAGGTGCTGTTGCTGTTGCAGCAGATGTGCGTCTATCTCGTTATCGCCTATCTGCTGAGCAAAACCCCGCTGTTCATCCCGCTGATGCAGGTGACCATCCGCCTGCCGCACAAGCTGCTGTGCTACGTGATCTTCTCGGTGTTCTGCATCATGGGCACCTATTTCGGGCTGCACATTCAGGATTCGATCGCCAACACCCGCGCGATAGGCGCGGTCCTGGGCGGTCTGCTGGGCGGGCCGTCGGTGGGCTTTCTGGTCGGGCTGACCGGCGGCCTGCACCGGTATACGCTCGGCGGCATGACCGACGTGGCCTGCGCGATTTCCACGGTGTCGGAAGGCCTGGTCGGCGGCATCGTACACAGCATCGCCATGCGCCGCGGGCGCATCGAGCTGCTGTTCAATCCGCTGTTTGTCGGTGGCGTGGCGCTGGTGGCGGAAGTGCTGCAGATGGCGATCATCCTGGCGGTGGCGCGCCCCTACGACGAAGCGTTGCAGCTGGTGGAGCACATCGCGCTGCCGATGATGATCGCCAATACCGTCGGTGCGGCGATGTTCATGCAAATCCTGCTGGATAGGCGTGCGATGTTCGAAAAATACACCAGCGCCTTCTCTTCCAAGGCGCTGAAGATCGCCGAGCGCACCGAGGGCATCCTGCGGCAGGGCTTCGATCAGGAGAACAGCATGAAGGTCGCCCGGGTGATCTATCAGGAGCTGGGCATCGGCGCGGTGGCGATCACCGATCGCGACAAGCTGCTGGCGTTTATCGGCATCGGCGACGACCACCACCTGCCGGGCACGCCGATCGCCTCGGTGCATTCGCATCGCGCCATCGACAACAACGAGGTGGTGTACGCCGACGGCAATCAGCTCTCTTACTGCTGCTCGATCAATCCGGCCTGCAAGCTGGGATCGACGCTGGTGATCCCGCTGCGCGGCGAAAACCAGCGGGTGATCGGCACCATCAAACTGTACGAACCGAAAAGCCAGCTGTTCAGCACCATCAACCGTACGCTGGGCGAAGGCATCGCCAGCCTGCTGTCGGCGCAGATCATGGCCGGACAGTACGAGCGTCACAAGCAGCTGCTGGCGCAGTCGGAGATCAAGCTGCTGCATGCGCAGGTCAATCCGCATTTCCTGTTCAATGCCTTGAATACTCTGGTGGCGGTGATCCGCCGCGATGGCGAACGCGCCTGCGATCTGGTGCAGTCCCTCTCGACCTTCTTTCGTAAAAACCTCAAACGTTCCGATGACGAAGTCAGCCTGGCGGACGAGATTGAACACGTGAACGCCTACCTGCAGATCGAGAAAGCGCGCTTCGCCGATCGGCTGGAGATCGCGGTATCGCTGCCGGAGGCGCTGTTGGCGGTGCGGCTGCCGGCGTTCTCGCTGCAGCCGATCGTCGAGAACGCCATCAAGCATGGCACCTCGCATCTGCTGGGCGTGGGCCGCATCGAAATCGGCGCCTGCTGCGAAGGGGAGCATCTGCTGCTGCAGGTGACGGACAACGCCGGGCTGTTCCAGCCGAAGCCGAACTGCAGCGGGCTGGGGATGAATCTGGTGGATAAACGCATTCGCGTGCGCTACGGCGAAGGCTATGGCGTGCAGGTGGATTGCCAGCCGGACGCCTACACCCGCATTACGCTCAATGTCCCCATGAAGAGGGCCGCCTGATGTTAAACGCACTGATTGTTGACGATGAACCTTCCGCGCGCGACAACCTGCGCCACCTGCTGGAAGCTGAAGCGGGGATCGCGATTATCGGCGAGTGCGCCAACGCCATTGAAGCCATCAGCCAGATCCACCGGCTGCAGCCGGACGTGGTGTTTCTCGATATCCAGATGCCGCGCATCAGCGGGCTGGAAATGGTCGGCATGCTGGATCCCAACCGCATGCCGCACATCGTGTTTCTGACCGCCTACGACGAATACGCGGTGCAGGCATTCGAGGAGCACGCCTTCGACTATCTGCTGAAGCCGGCGGAGCCGAAGCGGCTGAGCAAGACGCTGCAACGCCTGCGGCAGCGCAGTGCGCCGCAGGACGTGACGGCGCTGGAAGAGAGCGCCGGTTACCTGAAATACATTCCCTGCACCGGCCACAGCCGCATCTATCTGCTGCGCTTCGACGAAGTGCTGGCGATCCGCTCCAAACTGAGCGGGGTCTTCGTGGTGCGCAGCGACGGCATGGAGTGTTTCACCGAGCTGACGCTGCGCACGCTGGAAAGCCGCACGCCGCTGGTGCGCTGCCATCGGCAGTATCTGGTCAATCTGGAGCAGGTGCGCGAGATCCGCTTCGAAGAGGGCGGCGCGGCGGAGATGATCATGTCGGCCGGCGATCCGGTGCCGGTCAGCCGGCGCTATTTGAAGACGCTGAAGGAGCAACTGGGGCTGCGGGGGTGACTATGCCGGCGGCCACCGACGGCGAGTATGCACGATGGCCAATACGATGACGCGTTGAGTCGCCCATTCATAGACCAGCAAATAGGACGGGGAGATGACCAGCTCGCGCGTACCGGCTATCCGCCCTGTTTTCCCGCTGGCGGGATGATGCACGAGGCGTGCCGCCGCGTCAGCGATTTTTGCATCATTTTCTGCGGCGGCGGCCGGATTTTTAAGTTCCACCATTCATAAATCGCCAGACGATCGGCGATGGCGGGTTCCGTCCATGTCAGTTTCACAAAAGTCCTTTTGTGTTTTATCGCGTTGATTTGGCTCTGCGTTCGGCGAAATAAGCGGCCACCTCTTCATCGTCGGCGAATTTGCCTTCACGCAACGCCTTGCGGCTTACCTCGACCTTTTCCTTTAACCACTGGTTGTACTCTTCCTGTTGCGCCTGGCGGCTGACAAACTCGCGCATGAAATCACGCAGCAGTTGCGAAGCCGTGCGATCGGCGGCCTTTGCCGCGCTGGCGAAAGCGGTTTTTAACTCTTCATCCACGCGGATTACCACGGTAGATTCAGACATGGTATTTACCTCGTATATACAGCGTAATGCTCACTATAGCACTGGTGCTTTATTGTTCAAGCAAAGGCGCTTTGACGCTAAGCGCAATCTGAATTCATCAGGCCCCGACGGCACCCATTTTGTTTGTCCTTGACGGGGTTACGCGGCGCTTATAGCTTTATTGCATCCACAGGCGCGTTTCGCGCCGCGTCAGCGTCAAAGGAACAGAAAATGAGTGAACCACGGATTATCGCCAAAGCGATGAAAGACGGAAAACCGGAGCAGGATCTGGTGATTTTGCCGGCGTTGGCCAACCGCCACGGGCTGATCACCGGGGCAACCGGCACCGGCAAGACGGTGACGCTGCAGAAAATGGCCGAACAGTTCTCGCGCATCGGCGTGCCGGTGTTCCTGGCGGACGTGAAGGGCGATCTGTCCGGCATCGGCGCCGAGGGCGTGCCTTCCGAGAAACTGCAGGCGCGCCTGGCGGCGATCGGCGTCAGCGACTGGCAGCCGCAGGCCTGCACCATTATCCCGTGGGATATTTACGGTGAAAAGGGGCACCCGATCCGCGCCACGATTTCCGATCTCGGGCCGCTGCTGCTGGGGCGCCTGTTGGATCTGAACGAGGTGCAAAGCGGCGTGCTGCAGCTGGTGTTCAAGATCGCCGATGACAACGCGCTGCTGTTGCTGGACATGAAGGATCTGCGCACCATGATGCAGTTCGTCGGCGACAACGCCAAACAATTCCAGACCCAGTACGGCAATATCTCTGCCGCGTCGATCGGCGCCATTCAGCGCGGGTTGCTGACGCTGGAAGAGCAGGGCGCTGACCAGTTCTTCGGCGAGCCGATGCTCGACATCAACGATCTGATGAAAACCGACGCCAACGGCCACGGCGTGATCAACCTGCTGGCGGCGGACAAGCTGATCAATCAGCCGAAGCTGTATTCGGTGTTCCTGCTGTGGCTGCTGGCTGAGCTGTTCGAGCACCTGCCGGAAGTGGGCGACCCTGAACAGCCGAAGCTGGTGTTCTTCTTCGATGAGGCGCACCTGCTGTTCAACGACGCGCCAGCGGCGCTGCTGACCAAGATCGAACAGGTGGTGCGCCTGATCCGCTCCAAAGGCGTCGGCATTTACTTTGTCACCCAGAATCCGCTGGACATCCCGGACAGCGTGCTGGGCCAGCTGGGTAACCGCGTGCAGCATGCGCTGCGCGCCTTCACGCCGCGCGATCAGAAGGCGGTGAAGACGGCGGCGCAAACCCTGCGCGCCAATCCGGCCTTCGATGCCGAAACGGCGATCACCGAGCTGGGCGTGGGTGAAGCGCTGGTGTCATTCCTCGACGAGAAGGGCCGGCCGAATGTGGTGGAGCGGGCGATGGTGATCGCGCCGGAATCCAAAATGGGCATGCTCGGCGCGGAAGGGCTGAACAGTGCGATCAACAAGTCGCCGCTGTATGGCCGCTATGAGGATATGATCGACCGCGAGTCCGCCTACGAGAAGCTGTCGTCGGGCGGTTTTGCCACCGTCGGCACCCCGCAGCAGGGGCAGCAACCGCAGGCGCAACAGCAACAACAGCAGGCGGGCGGCGGCCTGATGGACGGCCTGAACGAGCTGTTGTTCGGTTCCACCGGCCCGCGCGGCGGCAAGCGCGACGGCATTGTCCAGACCGCCGCCAAGAGCATGGCGCGCGATCTCGGCCGCCAGATCCTGCGCGGCGTGCTGGGCTCGATCACCGGCGGCCGTAAAAAGTAAGCGGAAATTATCGTCGGCAGCGGCGGGTTAAATCAGTACACTGTGGCGGCATTTTTCTCTGCCGGACCTAACATGCTGCTGCTGATCGATAACTACGACTCCTTTACCTATAACCTTTACCAGTACTTCTGCGAATTGGGCGCCGAGGTGCTGGTGAAGCGCAACGATGAGCTGCAGCTGGCCGATATCGAGCGGCTGGCGCCGCAGCATCTGGTGATTTCCCCTGGCCCCTGCACCCCGAACGAAGCGGGTATCTCGCTGGCCGCCATTCGTCATTTCGCCGGCAAACTGCCGATCCTCGGCGTGTGCCTGGGGCACCAGGCGCTGGGGCAGGCGTTCGGCGCCGAGGTGGTGCGCGCCCGCGCGGTGATGCACGGCAAAACCTCGGCGATTCGTCACCTGGGCGTCGGCGTGTTTCGCGGCCTGAGCGATCCGCTGACCGTGACCCGCTACCACTCGCTGGTGCTGAAGGCCGATACGCTGCCGGACTGTTTTGAAGTGACCGCCTGGAGCGAACGCGACGGCGTGCGCGACGAGATCATGGGCATCCGCCACCGCACTTTGGCGCTGGAAGGCGTGCAGTTCCATCCGGAAAGCGTGCTCAGCGAGCAGGGCCATCAGCTGCTGGATAATTTCCTCCAGCGTTAATCCCGATGCGTTTTTTTGCCCGCCAGGCGTTTTGCGTTTGCGCTCGATTGGTTTTTTATGCATATTTCGTGATTATGTTTTCAATCTGACATTACGATAGCGCTGAAAAACCTTCAGGGTGGAGCCGAAAATGACTGAAAAATCCGCAGTGAGCCGCAGCACCTTTGACCAAGTGATCCTGCCTGTTTATGCACCTGCCCAGTTTGTGCCGGTGCGCGGCCAAGGCAGCCGGGTCTGGGATCAACAGGGAAAAGAGTACATCGATTTTTCCGGCGGCATCGCGGTGACGGCGCTGGGGCACTGCCATCCGGCGCTGGTCGAGGCGCTCAAACGCCAGGGCGAAACCCTGTGGCATACCAGCAACGTTTTCACCAATGAACCGGCGCTGCGCCTGGCGAGCAAACTGATCGACGCCACCTTCGCCGATCGGGTGTTCTTCGCCAACTCCGGCGCAGAGGCCAACGAGGCGGCGTTCAAACTGGCGCGTCATTACGCCATCACCCGCCACAGCCCTTACAAAACCAAAATCATCGCCTTCTATAACGCGTTCCACGGCCGCACGCTGTTCACCGTGTCGGTGGGCGGGCAGGCCAAATATTCCGACGGGTTCGGGCCGAAGCCGGCCGACATCGTGCACGTGCCGTTCAACGACTTGGCGGCGGTGAAGGCGGTGATGGACGACCACACCTGCGCGGTGGTGATGGAACCGATTCAGGGCGAGGGCGGCATTACGCCGGTCGATGCCGGCTTCCTCAAAGGCGTGCGCGAGCTGTGCGACCAACATCAGGCGCTGCTGGTGTTCGACGAAGTGCAAAGCGGCATGGGGCGCAGCGGCAAACTGTTCGCCTATATGCATTATGGCGTGACGCCGGATATTCTCACCACCGCCAAGGCGCTGGGCGGCGGTTTCCCGGTCAGCGCCATGCTGACTACCGAAGAGATCGCGTCGGTGATGCAGGTGGGCACCCACGGCACCACCTATGGCGGCAACCCGCTGGCCTGCGCGGTGGCGGAGGCGGCGCTGGACGTGATCAATACGCCGGAGGTGCTGAGCGGCATCGAGCAGCGTCATGCGCTGTATGTGCAGGCTTTGCAGCATATCGGCGATAAATACGGTATTTTCACCGCGATTCGCGGCATGGGGTTGCTGATTGGCGCCGAGCTGACGCCGCATTATCACGGCAGAGCGCGCGACTTCCTCACCGCCGCCGCCGCGCGCGGGTTGATGATCCTCAACGCCGGGCCGAACGTGATTCGTTTCGCGCCGTCACTGGTGGTGGAGCTGCAGGATATCGAGGCCGGCATGGCGCTGTTCGAGCTGGCGGTGCAGGATGTGATCAACGCCTGACGCCCGCGCGGCATATAACGGGGCGCGGCATGCCGCGCCCTTATTGATCGCGCAGTTTGCGCTTGAGCCAAATACCGTGGTGCGGGCGCTGGCGCCAGGCCAGCGAAGAAATGGTGTGCATCACGCTCAGGTGCGACAGAATGCGCCGCAGATGGCGCTCCATCTCGGTAACGGGCATCTCCGGATGCAGATCCGGCGGCTGCATGATGCCGCTGTTGCCGCTGCTCGGGCCGTCGTATTCCAACCGCTGTTGGCAGCTTTGCAGCGCGATTTCACAGGCCTGCAGATACGCTTCCGCCAGTTTTGGCGTCAGCATGTAGTGTTCGCGCGCCAGAATGGTCATGGCGTTCAGGTGCTCGACGATGAACTGGCTATGCGTGACCCACAGCCGCATGTCCGCCAGATAGTCCGACGCGAACCCCGGCTCCTGCATCGCCTGATTGAGCGAGGTGAATAGCGCATTGTGCGCCTGGTTGACCTGCATGCGGGTATAGGCCAACGCGGTGGCGTCCGGTTCCGGCTGTTCCAGCATCAACCGCAGCGCGGTTTGATCTTGCTCCAGCGCCTGATGGGCATTCTTGCGCAGCAGCCCGCTTTGCCACTGCGGCCACAGCCAAATGGTGCCGCCGAACGCCAACACGCAGCCGATCAGCGTATCGATCAGGCGCGGCACCAGAAAATGCGAGCCGTTCAGCGCCAGCAGCTGCAGGGTGTAAACCGCCGTGACCGTAAAGCCAATCACCGACAGCCCGTAGTTCTTGCGCGAAACCAGGTAGGCCAGCAGCGTGATCACCAACATGATGCTCAGCGTTTCGCCTTCCGGCAACTGCAGCTGCAGCAGCCCGGCCGCCAGCAAAAGCCCGGCAATCGTGCCCAGCGCACGGTGCTGAATACGCACCCGGGTGGCGTTATACCCGTTTTGGCTCACCAGCATGATGGTGAGCAGGATCCAGTAAGGCTTCGGCAGATTGAACACCGCACCCAGGCTGCTGCCGACCGCCAGCGTCACGCCCAGCCGCGCGGCGTTGCGCAGGGCGGTGGACTTGAACGACAGATAGCTGGCCAGCGCCGGCCAAAACGGCAGGCGGTGCTGGCCGGGCATCAGGTCGCGGCGGTATAGCGGATGCTGGGTGCGCAGCAGGCGGGCGATGCGGCTGAAGTGGTAATAACAAAACTGGCCGACCGGGTTATCGGGATGCTGCGCCGCCATTTTTTCCAGCGCCGCCAGCTCGTGGGCCATGGAGAAGCGCTTCGAATGTTGATGATAGAGAATATCGTGCGCCACTACGCGCAGCCGGCCGGCGATCACCTGAGCGTTGCGGCGAATGATCGCTTCGGCCTGGCTCTGCTCCACCAGTTTTTGCACCTCCTCCGGCAGATGCAGGCTGACGGTGATGTGCTCCTGCAGATCCATCGCCACCTGAAAGGCGCGCTGCAGGCGCTTTTGCTCGAGGTTGTTGGCGTGCGGCAGGAAATTAAGCTGTTGGTACAACAGGCTGATCAGATCCATCACCTTTTGCTGGCGCACCAGCAGCGGCGGCAGCGCGGTTTGCGGATCGGTGTGCTGGGTCAGCAGCGAGTATTTGGCTTCGAAATAGTCGGCCAGTTCCAGGTAGAGCTGGCTCAGCGTCTCGCGCATCGGCTGCTCTTTCCACAGCTTAAACCAGAACCAGGTGAATAAGCCGTACCAGACGGTGCCGATGGCGTATAGCAGCGGCGCCTGCCAGATGGGTACTGTGCCGGCCGTGCTGAGGGCGAAGATGGCGGCCACCAGCGCCGCCGGCAACAGCCGGGCGTGCAGCGGGCTGATTTCACCGGTGACGCCGAGCAGCAGCGCCAGGCCCAGCATCAGCGCCGGCAGCGGCACGTGCCACAGCAGTGCCTGTTGCAGCAGCACGCTGCTGAAGGCGAACAGCGAGCCGCCAACCACCAGCCGTTTAAAGAAGCGCTTATGCGGCGTGTCCAGACCGGCGATATTGCAGCAGGCGGGCACCAGAGAGAACATCAGGCCGAGCTGCAGCTGGCCTATCAGCAGGCCGAACAGCACCGGCAGGCACAACACCAGCGTTTGTCGCAGTGCGTAGTTGATTTCCGGGTGGTAGATCAGGCGGCGCCACATGGCAGAGAGCAGATAAAAAAACGGCGCAGATTGCGCCGTTTCTTCAGGGATTAACGGGTGCCGTAGACGACAATGGTTTTGCCGTGGGCGGAAATCAGGTTTTGATCTTCCAGCATTTTCAGAATACGGCCAACGGTTTCGCGCGAGCAGCCGACGATCTGGCCGATCTCCTGGCGGGTGATCTTGATCTGCATGCCGTCCGGGTGAGTCATGGCGTCGGGTTGCTTCGCCAGATTCAGCAGGGTTTGCGCGATGCGGCCGGTAACGTCCAGGAAGGCGAGGTTGCCCACTTTTTCGGAGGTGACCTGCAGGCGGCTCGCCATTTGGGCGGACAGACGCATCAGGATGTCCGGGTTCACCTGGATCAGCTGGCGGAATTTCTTGTAGGAAATTTCGGCCACTTCACAGGCGGTTTTCGCGCGAACCCAGGCGCTGCGCTCCTGGCCTTCTTCGAACAATCCGAGCTCGCCGATGAAATCCCCCTGGTTGAGGTAGGACAGGATCATCTCTTTACCTTCTTCATCCTTGATCAGCACCGCGACGGAGCCTTTCACGATGTAGTAAAGCGTTTCGGCCTTTTCACCTTGGTGAATCAGCGTACTCTTCGATGGATATTTGTGGATATGGCAATGAGACAGGAACCATTCGAGAGTAGGGTCTGTTTGCGGTTTGCCGAGAACCATTCGCTGTTATCCTCTGTTGTTATCGCTGCCTTGTGTCACAGGGGTCAGAGTTCCCTGTAAAACCCGCCTGTAGCCGCAGTCATGAGCGAGGGCTACCGGCAAGTTTTGAGGCGTGTCATAAAAATACGCTGTCGCTCTAGCATATTAACTTGCCGTAAGCGCTGCAAGCTACATTCTGTTAACATACCGGTAAAGGAGCCTTTCTCTGGGCGTTTCCCTGAAATTCAGTGTCCCGGAAAGATTTATTGCGGCTCTGTTTGTAGCACAGAGTAAGGCGGGTGTCTCGTGTTGTCTCGCTTCAGCATGATTAGCATCAGGTTACGTTGCCTGTTTCTATGCGAAAGCGTACTCTGATTTTAAGAAATCAACCGGAGTGACCAGAATGCAGGCAAGAGTTAAATGGGTGGAAGGGTTAACGTTTTTGGGGGAATCGGCCTCCGGCCACCAGGTGCTGATGGACGGCAACGCCGGCGATAAAGCACCCAGCCCGATGGAGATGGTGCTGATGTCGGTGGGCGGCTGCAGCGCGATCGACGTGGTGTCCATCCTGCAAAAAGGGCGCAACGACGTGCGCGACTGCGAGGTGAAGCTGACCTCCGAGCGCCGCGAAGAAGCTCCGCGGTTGTTCACCCATATCAACCTGCATTTCATCGTTACCGGCCAGGACCTGACCGACAAGATCGTCGAGCGTGCGGTGAACCTGTCGGCGGAGAAATATTGCTCGGTGGCGCTGATGCTCAACAAGGCCGCCACGGTGACCCACAGCTTCGAGATCCGCCAAGCGGCGTAATCGAGGCGGAGCGCGGCCCGGCGCCGCGCTCAACGCGTTTATTCGATCTTCTTGCCTTCCAGCAACCGCTGCACCAGCGGCGCCATGATCAGTTCCATCGCCAGCCCCATCTTGCCGCCCGGCACCACTAACGTATTGATGTGCGAGATAAACGAGCCCTGCAGCATCGCCAGCAAATAGGGGAAGTCAATTTGATCCAGCCCGCGGAAGTGGATCACCACGAAGCTTTCGTCCAGTGAGGGAATCGCCTTGGCGGCGAACGGGTTGGAGGTGTCCACCGTCGGCACGCGCTGGAAGTTGATGTGGGTGCGCGAGAACTGCGGCGTGATGTAGTTGATGTAGTCTTCCATCGAACGCACCACCGAATCCATTACCGCTTCGCGGGAGTGGCCGCGCTCGCCGGTATCGCGGATCAGTTTCTGGATCCACTCCAGGTTGACGATCGGCACCACGCCGACCAGCAGGTCGACGTGCTTGGCCACGTCATGGTGCTCGGTGACCACGCCGCCGTGCAGCCCCTCGTAAAACAGCACGTCGGTCGGCGCCGGCAGCGGTTCCCACGGGGTGAAGGTGCCCGGCACCTGATTGTAGGGCACCGCTTCGTCGTAGGTGTGCAGATACTTGCGCGAGCGCCCGGTGCCGTTCTTGCCGTAGTCGATGAAGCTCTGCTGCAGCAGGCCGAAGTCGTTGGCCTCGGGGCCGAAATAGCTGATGTGTCTGCCCAGATCGCGCGCCTTGCGGATCGCCGCGTCCATTTCCGGCCGGGTGTAGCGGTGGAAGCTGTCGCCCTCCAGCTCGGCGGCGCGGATGTTGAGCTGTTGGAATATTTTGCGGAACGCCACGCTGGTGGTGGTGGTGCCGGCGCCGCTGGAACCGGTCACCGCGATAACGGGATGTTTGGCAGACATGGTGGTTGTCACTCCGTGTTGAATGCGCCGGCGTCAGGGGATTATTGTGGCTCTTGTTGACGCTCTCTATCTCGGGAAAAAATGGCGCGCGCTGGTTTGCAATGCCCCATTGTTACCTGATTTTTTCCGTCAGTCATAGAACCGAGCGCCACTAAATTTCTTCCTGCCCGGCGCGGAACTGGCCGCGCGGCATGATGTTGACGCTCTCGTGCAGTTCCGACCACACCAGCACCACTTCGCCGTTTTTCAGCTGGCGGCGCACGTCCTCCACCTTCTGTTCCAGCGAGCGTTCGTGCTCGCCGTAATCGGTGCCTTCGCGCAGTACAAAAGATTCGATCAGGCTGTTGAGGGTGTCGGTTGCCAGTTCTTGCCAGGGAATGATCACGTCGGGATGTCCAGATAAGGGGAAAGCCAGGCCGGAATGCGATGCTCCAGCCACATGTATGGTTTTTTCAGCGTGCCGCCGACGAAGCCGACGTGGCCGCCGAACTCGGTCAGCTGATATTCGATATTGCGCGGCAGGCCGGCGACGTCGGGGATCACCTCAGGGGTCATGAAGGGATCGTCCTTCGCATGGATGATCAGCAGCGGCGTTTGGACAGCCGGCAACAGCGGCAGGGCGCTGCAGCGGCGATAATAGTCGGTGGCGTCACTGAAGCCGTGAATGCGCGAGGTGATGGCGTCGTCGAATTCGCGGATGCGCCGCAGACCGTTCAGTTGGGACAGCTTGAGCGGCAGGGTGTCCGGGTAGTGCAACAGCTTGCGGGTGGCGTTTTGTTTCAGCTGCCCCAGCAGGTAGCGCTGATAAACGCGGGAAAAGCCTTGCTCCATGCGGTAGGCGCAGGGCTCCAGCATCAGCGGCGCCGAGACCACCACCGCCGCCTGCAGCAGGCTGTCGGCGCCTTGCTGCGCCAGGTAGCAGGCCAGCATGTTGCCGCCGAGCGAAACGCCGACCGCCGCGGTCGGCACCTCGCCGTAGCGGTCGCGCAGCCAGCGCAGGAAGAAGCGCGCGTCTTCGGTTTCACCGGAGTGGTAGATGCGCTGCTTGCGATTGGGCACGCCGCTGCAGCCGCGAAAGTGCATCACCACGCCGAGCCAGCCGCGCTCGCGCCAGGCGTTGAGCAGGCCATGCGCGTAGGGGCTGTAGAAGCTGCCCTCCAGGCCGTGGAACAGCACCGCGCGCGGTTTGTCGCGCGCCTGCGCCGGATCCTCGCTCCAGGCGAGATCGACGAAATCGCCGTCGGGCAATTCCAGCCGCTGCCAATGCGGTTTCAATAATACGCGGCGGCGCACCAGCCGCGGCAACAGCGTTTGCAGGTGCGGGTTACTGGCCCCGGTCAGAGGGCGAAAGGTGTTAGGCATAGGCTGAGTAAAATGTTGTGGGCGGCTATTGTGAGATCCCTAGCGCACTGTTAGCTTCAATACCAAGAATTAACAATGATACTGCAAAAAAGCGCCTTGGGTGAGGAGCACCCGTGCCATGGAACCGAGTTTATTCCTTTCGATGCTGGGCTTCCTGTGGGTCGCCGCCATCACGCCCGGCCCCAATAACCTGCTGCTGACCACTTCCGGCGCCAACTTCGGCTTTATGCGTTCGCTGTGGCTGATGATCGGCATCATGCTCGGCATGCAAAGCATTTTGCTGCTGGTGGCCTTCGGCGTCGGCAGCCTGATCTTGGTCTACCCGTCACTGCACCTGATCATGAAAATCCTCGGCAGTTTGTACCTGCTGTGGCTGGCATGGAAAGTCGCCACCGCCGCCTATGAAAAACTGGAAACCGACGTGGCGCCGCCGCAGCCGGTGCGGCTGTATCAGGGCTGGCTGCTGCAGTTCCTCAATCCGAAAGCCTGGCTGATGGCGCTGGGGGCGGTGGCCAGCTTCAGCCTGGCGGGCGATAAGTACAACGGGTCCATTGCGGCGATCGCGTTGGGCATTTTGGTGGTCAACATCGTCGCCGGCATTATCTGGCTGGCGTTCGGCACCCTGATCGGCCGCCTGCTACGCAGCAAAAAGGCCTGGGTTATCTTCAACGTTTCCATGGGGTTGTTGACCGCAGCCTGTGTGTTACTGATCTGGCATTAAGGAGCGAACGATGGCGGAAAATTATTATCACGTGGTTGCCTTTACCGGCGAAGGGCTGCGCGGCAACCCGGCCGGGGTGTGCCTGCTGACGCAGCCGCTGCCGGCGGCGCGCCTGCAGGCGATCGCCAACGAGATCGGCCTGCCGGAAACCAGCTTTGTCTGGGATGACGGCGACATGACCGCCATCCGCTGGTTTACCCCGCAGCGCGAGGTCGATCTCTGCGGCCACGGCACCCTGGCGGCGGCGCATGTGATGTTCAGCGTGGTTAACCCGGCGCTGCAGGATATTCGCTTCCGCTCGGCCGGCGGCGAGCTGTTCGTCAAGCGCGATGCGCAGGACGGGGAACGGCTGGTGCTCGACTTCCCCGCTCGGCCGCCGCAGAAGGTGGCTGAGCCGGCGGGCCTCGCGGCGCTGCTGGGCGTGCAGCCGCAGGAGGTGTGGCAGGCGAAAGCGCTGATGGTGGTGCTGGAAAACGAGGCGCAGGTGCGCGCGCTGCGGCCGGACATTCCGGCGCTGATCGCGCTGGCCGGGCGTGCGGTGATCGTCACCGCGCCCGGTGACACCGTGGACTTCGTTTCGCGCTATTTCACGCTCGACGGCGGTGAAGATCCGGTTACCGGCTCCGCGCACTGCACGCTGATGCCTTACTGGACGGCGCGTCTCGGCCGCCATCGGCTGCAGGCGCAGCAGGTCTCGGCACGCGGCGGCGAACTGTTCTGCGAACTGCAAGGGGATCGTACGCTGCTCGGCGGCTATGCTCACGTGTTCCTGCACGGGACGATCGCGCTGTAATCCGCGTTTATATTACGCAGGGTAATAAAGAAGACTTTTTTATTCTTTTATCGCCCGTCACCGCTCAGATAAAACTGTCAGCAACTGAACAGATTTTTATCAACGGAGCGGAACATGGCGGGCAAACTCTTTTCCTTACGCAACGCGGCGCTGTTGGCGCTGGCGCTCAGCGCAGCCAGCGCCTACGCGGTGGACGTGACCGTGGCGTACCAGACGTCGGCGGAGCCGGCCAAGGTGGCGCAGGCGGAAAACAGCTTCGCCAAACGATCCGGCGCGACCGTCGACTGGCGTAAGTTCGACAGCGGCTCCAGCGTGCTGCGTGCGCTGGCCTCCGGCGACGTGCAGATCGGCAATATCGGCTCCAGCCCGCTGGCGGTGGCCGCCAGCCAGAAACTCCCTATCGAAGTGTTCCTCATCGCCTCGCAGCTCGGTAGCTCCGAAGCGCTGGTGGTGAAGAATGACATCAAAAGCCCGCAGGATCTGATCGGCAAGCGCATTGCGGTGCCGTTTATCTCCACCACCCATTACAGCCTGCTGGCCTCGCTCAAACATTGGGGCATCAAGCCTGAGCAGGTGAAGATCCTCAATCTGCAGCCGCCGGCCATCGCCGCCGCCTGGCAGCGCGGCGACATCGACGGTGCTTACGTCTGGGCGCCGGTGGTCAACGAACTGGCCAAACAGGGCAAGGTATTGACCGACTCCGCGCAGGTGGGCGAATGGGGCTCGCCGACGCTGGACGTGTGGGTGGTGCGCAAAGACTTTGCCGAGAAACATCCCGACGTGGTGACCGCCTTTGCCGCCAGCGCCCTGCAGGCGCAAAAGGCCTACCTGGCGGCGCCGGAGCAGTGGCTGAAAGATCCGAGCAACCTCAGCACGCTGGCGCGCCTAAGCGGGGTGCCGGAAGCGCAGGTGCCGGAGCTGGTGAAGGGAAACCGTTATCTGCCGGTGGCGGATCAGGTTGCCCAGCTCGGCCAGCCGGTGGACAAGGCGATCCGCGATACCGCCGAATTCCTCAAGCAGCAGGGCAAGATCCCGCAGGTCGACAGCGACTACAGCGCTTACGTGACCGACCGTTTTGTGAAACAGGTGCAGGCTGCGCCGCAGTCGTAAGGAAGCAGGATGCTAAACGTCAATCATCTTTCAGCAGAGTATCAGGGGCGGCCCGCGCTGCGTGACGTGTCGTTCCAGATCGCCGCCGGGCAACTGGTGGTGGTGCTCGGCCCGTCGGGCTGCGGCAAGACCACGCTGCTGAATTTGATCGCCGGGTTTATCGAGCCTTCAGCTGGCAGCATCACGCTGGATGGAACGCCCGTTCGCGGCCCGAGCGCAGAACGGGGCGTGGTGTTCCAGCATGAGGGTTTACTGCCGTGGCGCAACGTGGTGGACAACGTCGAGTTCGGCCTGCAGCTGGCCGGCGTCGGCAAGGCGCAGCGCCGCCAGGTGGCGGAGCAGATGCTGCAGCGCGTGGGGTTGGCGGGCTATGAACAGCACTTTATCTGGCAGCTTTCCGGCGGCATGCGCCAACGCGTCGGCATCGCCCGCGCCCTGGCCGCCGATCCGCGACTGCTGTTGTTGGACGAGCCGTTCGGCGCCCTGGACGCGTTCACCCGCGAGCAGATGCAGGAGCTGTTGCTGACCATTTGGCGTGATACCGGCAAACAGGTGCTGCTGATCACCCACGATATCGAAGAGGCGGTGTTCCTCGCCAGCGAGCTGTTGCTGCTGTCGCCGGGGCCGGGGCAGGTGGTGGAGCGGCTGTCGCTGAACTTCGGCCAACGCTATGCCGACGGCGAAGCCTGCCGCGCCATCAAGTCCGATCCTGAATTTATCGCGCAGCGCGAATACGTGCTGGGCAAAGTTTTCCAACAGCGCGAGGCCATGCTATGAGCCTGCATTCCACTCTGAAGGCCGCGGCGCAGCCGCAGGGCAAAGCGGCGCGCCGTTTCAGCGTGCCGCGCAACGTTTGGCTGAGCGGCGCCACGCTGTTGACGGTGTTGATCGTCTGGTGGGGCGTGACGGCGCTGCAGCTGATCAGCCCGCTGTTTTTGCCGGCGCCGCAGCAGGTGCTGCACCAGCTGATCACCATCGCCAGCCCGCAAGGCTTTATGGACGCCACGCTGTGGCAACACCTGGCGGCCAGCCTGGGGCGCATTCTGGTAGCGCTGTTGGCGGCGGTGATCGTCGGCATCCCGGTGGGCATCGCCATGGGGCTGAACGACACGGTGCGCGGCATTCTCGATCCGCTGATTGAAATCTATCGCCCGGTGCCGCCGCTGGCCTATCTGCCGCTGATGGTGATTTGGTTCGGCATCGGCGAAACCTCAAAGATCTTACTGATTTATCTGGCGATCTTCGCGCCGGTGACGCTGTCTGCCGTGGCCGGCGTGCGCAGCGTGGCGCAGGTGAGGGTGCGTGCCGCCCGGGCGTTGGGCGCCACGCGTTGGCAGGTGCTGCGTTTCGTGGTGCTGCCGAGCGCGCTGCCGGAGATCCTGACCGGTATTCGCATCGGGCTGGGCGTCGGCTGGTCGACGCTGGTGGCCGCCGAACTGATCGCCGCCACGCGCGGCCTGGGATTTATGGTGCAATCCGCCGGTGAGTTTCTGGCGACCGACGTGGTGTTGGCCGGCATCGGCGTGATTGCGGTGATTGCATTTGGGCTGGAGCTGGGGCTGCGTGCCCTGCAGCGCCGATTGACCCCGTGGCATGGAGTACAGCAATGAACGAACGTCTGAATATCACCCCGCTGGGGCCTTACATCGGGGCGCTGGTGGAAAACGTCGAGTTGGCCCGGCCACTGGGCGACGGCCAGTTTGAGCAGCTTTATCACGCCTTGCTGAAGCATCAGGTGCTGTTCTTCCGCAATCAGCCGATCACCCCGCTGCAGCAGCGCGATCTGGCCGGCCGCTTCGGCGATCTGCATATCCATCCGGTCTATCCGCACGCCACCGACGTGGAAGAGATCATCGTGCTCGATACCCACGACGACAACCCGCCGGACAACGATAACTGGCACACCGACGTGACCTTTATCGACAACCCGCCGCTGGGGGCGATCCTGGCGGCCAAGACCTTGCCTTCCACCGGCGGCGATACGCTGTGGGCCAGTGGCATCGCGGCCTACGAGGCGCTGTCGGCACCGTTCAGAACGCTGTTGGCGGGGCTGCGTGCGGAGCATGACTTCACCAAGTCGTTCCCGGAACACAAACATCGCGGCAGTGTAGAGGAGCATCAGCGCTGGCAACAGGCGGTGCAGAAAAACCCGCCGCTGCTGCATCCGGTGGTGCGCACCCACCCGGTCAGCGGCCGGCAGGCGCTGTTCGTCAATGAAGGGTTTACCACGCGGATCGTCGATCTGGCGCCGAAAGAGAGCGACGCTTTGCTGAACTTCCTGTTTGCTCACATCACCAAACCGGAATTTCAGGTGCGCTGGCGCTGGCAGGAAAATGACGTGGCGATCTGGGATAACCGCGTGACGCAGCACTACGCCAACGCGGATTATCTGCCGCAGCGGCGCATCATGCACCGCGCGACCATTCTGGGGGATAGGCCTTTTTACAAGGCCTGAGGCTTAGGCTTCGAACGCCTGCGTTAACTGTTCCAGCTGTTCCTGCGCATCCAGCCAGGTCATTTCCGTCTCTTCCAGCGCGGATTTGGCCTGGCTTTGCTTTTGCAGGCAGTCGGTCAACTCGGCCTTGCGGCTGATGTCGTACAGCGCGGGATCCGCCAGCTGTTCCTCCACCGCCGCCAGTTCGGCGCCCAGTTTTTCCATCTGCTGTTCCAGCTTGGCGATCTGCTTGCGCAGCGGCTGGGTCTGCGTACGGAACTCCGCCTCGCGGCGTTTTTGATCCTTGCGCGCCTGCGCGCTGTTGCCGCCGCTCTCTTTTTCCGGCGCGTCCTGCTGGCTTTCCTGGCGCTGCAGGTCGACAAGCCACTGCTGGTAGTCGTCGAGATCGCCCTCGAAAGGCTCGACCTGGCCGTCGTGCACCAGGTACAGATCGTCGGTGGTGGAGCGTAGCAGGTGACGGTCGTGCGAGACCACCACCAACGCGCCTTCGAAATCGATCAGCGCCTCGGTCAGCGCCTGGCGCATGTCGAGATCCAGGTGGTTGGTTGGTTCATCGAGCAGCAGCAGGTTAGGGCGCTGCCAGACGATCAGCGCCAGCACCAGCCGCGCCTTCTCGCCGCCGGAGAAGCGTTCGGTCACTTCGCTGACCTTGTCGCCCTGGAAACCGAAGCCGCCCAGATAGTCGCGCAGCTGCTGTTCCAGCACCCGTGGTGCGATGCGGCTCAGGTGCTGCAGCGGCGATTCGTCGGCGCGCAGGAATTCCAGCTGGTGCTGGGCGAAGTAACCCAGCTTGATGCCTTTCGCCAGGCCAATCTCGCCGCTCAGCGGCTCCAGGGTGCCGGCCAGCAGTTTGATCAGCGTGGATTTACCGGCGCCGTTGCGGCCGAGCAGGCCAATGCGCGAGCCGGGCACCAGGTTCAGCTTGATTGACTTCAGGATCACTTTATCGCCATACCCGGCGCTGACTTTGTCCATGCGCAGCAGCGGGTTCGGCAGGCTTTCCGGCGGACGGAAGCTGAAGGTGAACGGGTTGTCGACGTGCGCGGGGGCGATCAGCTCCATGCGCTCCAGCATCTTGATGCGGCTCTGCGCCTGCTTGGCCTTGGTGGCCTGCGCGCGGAAACGGTCGATATAGCTTTGCAGGTGCGCCACTTTCTCTTGCTGATGCTGATACAGCGACTGTTGCTGCGCCAGCTTGGTGGCGCGCTGGCGTTCGAACGACGAATAGTTGCCGGTGTACTCATTGATCGTCTGCTGTTCGATATGCAGGATCTTGTCGACGATCGGATCGAGGAAGTCGCGGTCGTGCGAGATCAGTACCAGCGTGCCGGGATAGCTTTTCAGCCAGCGCTCCAGCCAGATCACCGCATCGAGATCCAGGTGGTTGGTCGGTTCGTCGAGCAGCAGCAGATCGGAACGGCACACCAGCGCCTGCGCCAGGTTGAGGCGCATGCGCCAGCCGCCGGAGAAGTCGCGCACCGGGCTTTGCAGCTGTTCGTTGGAAAAGCCGAGGCCGTGCAGCAGGCTGGCGGCGCGGGAACGGATGGTCCAGGCGTCGATGGCGTCCAGCTTGCCGTGCAGGGTGGCGATGGCGTGGCCGTCGTTGCGGTCGTTGGCCGCCTGCAATTCGGCTTCGAGCTGGCGAAACTCGCGGTCGCCGTCGATAACATACTCGATCGCCGGCACGTCCAGCGCCGGCGTCTCCTGGTTGACCCAGGCCAGCGCCCAGTTGCCGGGGAAGGTAAAGCTGCCGCCATCCGCCGCGATCTCGCCCTTCAGCAGCGACAGCAGCGTGGATTTGCCGCAGCCGTTTTTGCCCACCAGGCCGACCTTCTGACCTGGATTAACCGTCGCCGTGGCGTTGTCCAGCAGGACGCGGATGCCGCGTCGGATTTGTAGTGAGGAGAATACAATCATAAAGCGCCGTATGTTCAGAGTATGTTAAATTATCATTAAGGTAACAGAACGCGCACCGCGCGCTGTTTTTGTCTTTGCGATGCATGGTAACGGAAAACCGCTACCCTGACGACGCTTTGGAGGGGAATGATGTCGCAGCCGCCCAAGGTCTTGCTGCTGTATGCCCATCCGGAATCTCATGACTCGGTGGCGAACCGGGTTTTGCTTCGACCGGCGCAGCAGTTGGAACATGTCACCGTGCACGATCTCTACGCGCACTACCCTGATTTTTTTATCGATATCCATCACGAACAACAGCTGCTGCGTGAGCATCAGGTCATCGTGTTTCAGCACCCGCTGTATACCTACAGCTGCCCGGCGTTGCTGAAGGAGTGGCTGGATCGCGTGCTGTCGCGCGGCTTCGCCAGCGGGGTGGGCGGCAATGCGCTGGCGGGTAAATACTGGCGCTCGGTGATCACCACCGGTGAGCCGGAAGGCGCCTACCGCACCGGCGGTTATAACCACTATCCGATGGAAGATATCCTGCGGCCGTTCGAGTTGACCGCCGGGATGTGCCATATGCATTGGCTGACGCCGTTCGTGGTCTATTGGGCGCGGCGGCAGAAGCCGGAGGTGCTGCGCAGCCATGCGGACGCCTACGGCGAGTGGCTGAGCCACCCGCTGCCGCACGGAGGGCGGTGACGATGGAAGGATCGACCTTACTGACCGCCATTTTGCTGTTCCTGTTCGCCGCGGTGGTGACGGTGCCGATCGCCCGTCGCCTGGGGATCGGCGCGGTGCTGGGCTATCTGATCGCCGGCATCGCCATCGGCCCCTGGGGATTGGGCTTCATTCGCGACGTCGACGAGATCCTGCACTTCTCCGAGCTGGGCGTGGTGTTCCTGATGTTCATCATCGGCCTGGAACTGAACCCCAGCAAGCTGTGGGAGCTGCGGCGCTCGATCTTCGGCGCCGGCGCCGGCCAGGTGTTGATCACCGCTGCGGTGCTGGGCGCGTTGCTGTATCTGACGCACTTCGCCTGGCAGGCGGCGGTGATCGGCGGTATCGGCCTGGCGATGTCTTCCACCGCCATGGCGCTGCAGCTGATGCGCGAGAAGGGCATGAACCGCAACGAAGGGGGGCAGCTCGGCTTCTCGGTGCTGCTGTTCCAGGATATGGCGGTGATCCCGGCGTTGGCGCTGATCCCCATTCTGGCCGGCGCCGGTGGAACCAGCGACGACTGGGCGAAGATCGCGCTCAAGGTGGCGGCGTTCGGCGGCATGCTGATCGGCGGCCGCTTCCTGCTGCGGCCGCTGTTCCGCTATATCGCCGCTTCCGGCGTGCGCGAGATCTTCACCGCCGCTGCGCTGTTGCTGGTGCTCGGCTCGGCGCTGTTTATGGAGACGCTTGGCCTGTCGATGGCGCTCGGCACCTTCATCGCCGGCGTGCTGCTGGCGGAGAGCGAATACCGCCACGAACTGGAGATTTCCATCGAGCCGTTTAAAGGGCTGCTGCTGGGGCTGTTCTTTATCTCGGTAGGCATGGTGTTGAATATCGGCGTGCTCTACACCCATCTGGCCGAGGTGTTGATCGGCGTGCTGGCGCTGGTGGCGATCAAATCCGGCGTGCTCTACGGGGTGTCGCGTCTGTTCGGCCTGCGCAGTTCGGTGCGCCTGCAGTTCGCCGGGGTGCTCAGCCAGGGCGGTGAGTTCGCCTTCGTGCTGTTTTCTGCGGCGGGCGCGCAAAAGGTGCTGCAGCCGGATCAACTCTCCTTGCTGCTGGTGGTGGTGACGCTGTCGATGATGACCACGCCGCTGCTGATGCAGGCCATCGACCGCATTTTGGCGCGTCGCTATAACGCCAAGGGCGAAGAAGAGGAAACGCCGTACGTAGAGGACGACGATCCGCAGGTGATCATCGTCGGCTTCGGGCGTTTCGGCCAGGTGATCGGCCGACTGTTGATGGCCAACAAAATGCGCATTACCGTACTGGAGCGCGATGTCAGCGCCGTCGGCGTGCTGCGGCGTTACGGTTACCAGGTTTATTACGGCGACGCCACCGAGCTGGAGCTGCTGCGCGCGGCGGGCGCCGAGAAGGCCAAGTCGATCGTGATCACCTGCAATGAGCCGGAAGACACCATGGAGATCGTGCGGCTGTGCCAGCAGCACTTCCCGAATCTGAGCATTCTGGCGCGGGCGCGCGGCCGCGTGGAGGCGCATGAGTTGCTGCAGGCGGGCGTGAAGCAGTTCAGCCGCGAGACCTTCTCCAGCGCGCTGGAACTGGGGCGCAAAGCGCTGATGGAGTTGGGCATGCACCCGCATCAGGCCTTCCGCGCCCAGCAGCATTTCCGCCGCCTGGATATGCGCATGCTGCGTGAACTGATGCCGCCGCATCAGGGCGACGTGGCGCAAATTTCCCGCGTGAAAGAGGCGCGGCGCGAGCTGGAAGAGCTGTTCCATCGCGAAATGCAAAAAGAAAGTCGCCAGTTCGACGGCTGGGACGAATACGAATAAGCGGGAGCATAACGATGTCTGCAACACGTAAGAGATTTATCGCCGGGGCGGTGTGCCCGAGCTGCAGCGCCATGGATACGCTGGCGGTATGGCGGGAGGATCAGGTGGAGGTGGTGGAGTGCGTCAAGTGCGGCCACCATCAGCGCCAGACCGAACAACAGGTGGAAAAACACGTTCGCCCGCAAGAGCAGGTGATCGGCATTTTCCAGCCGAAGTAGCGTTTTTTTATCCCGGAGGGTACAGCGAGGCAGATTTCCGTTACAATCTGTCCGGAAAAGGCGCGCATCCCGATAACGGTGCGCGTCCTAGTAGCCAACGGTAGGAGATATCATGAAAGTAGCAAAAGACTTGGTGGTCAGCCTGGCTTACCAAGTACGTACAGAAGACGGTGTTTTGGTTGATGAGTCTCCGGTGAGCGCACCGCTGGACTATCTGCACGGGCATGGTTCTCTGATCGCAGGTCTGGAAAAAGCACTCGAAGGCCACGACGTTGGCGATCGTTTTGACGTTCACGTCGGCGCGAACGACGCGTACGGCAACTACGACGAAAACCTGGTGCAGCGCGTACCGAAAGACGTCTTCATGGGCGTTGATGAACTGCAGGTCGGCATGCGTTTCCTGGCTGACACCGATCAGGGCCCGGTACCGGTTGAAATCACCGAAGTTGACGGCGACCACGTGGTGGTTGACGGCAACCACATGCTGGCCGGCCAAAACCTGAACTTCAACGTGGAAGTTGTCGCGATCCGCGAAGCGACCGCAGAAGAACTGGCGCACGGTCACGTACACGGCGAGCACGACCATCACCACGAACACGGTGACGGCTGCTGCGGCGGTCACGGCCACAGCCACGATCACGACCATGGCCACGACCACGGTAAAGGCGGTTGCGGTAACGGCGGCTGCGGCTGCCACTAAGCAGATCGCAGTGACGAGACAAGAGGGCGGCCATCGGCTGCCCTTTTTTATGCGCGGCGCACCGGGCGCCGAACGGCACAACAGGACATGCCATGGCCACCATGAAAGACGTGGCGCGGCGCGCCGGCGTTTCCACGGCCACCGTCAGCCGGGTGATCAATAATACCGCCTACGTTGAACCGGTGACCCGCGAACGCGTCGAGAAAGCGATGCGCGAGTTTAACTACCACCGCAACGCCGCAGCGCTGGCGCTGGCGAAAAGAAGCGGCAATATGCTGGGATTGCTGACCGGCAATCTCGACGATCCGTTTTTCTCGCGTCTGGCGCGGGGCGTGGAAGACATCACGCGGCAGGCCGGCGTGCGGTTGATGTTATGCAGCGGCGGGCATCAGGCCGAGCTGGAAAAAAGCGGCCTCGATTTTCTCATCAATCAGGGATGTGAAGCCATCGTGGCGCACGTCACGCGCATGGGGGAGGAGGCGCTGCTGCGCTACGCCGCCCATACGCCCGCGCTGGTGCTGATCAATCGTTATCTGCCCGCCATCGCCAACCGTTGCATCTGGCTCGACAACGCCAATGCGGCGCAGACGGCGACCGAGCTGCTCATACGCCAGGGGCATCGAAGAATTGCCTGCGTGACGGCGGATCTGCCGATCGACGATCGCGCGCAGCGGCTAGCGGGTTACCGCCAGGCCATGGCCGCCGCCGGAATTGAGGTGCCCGGCAGCTGGATCATCAGCGTGCCCTTCAACGAGCGAGGGGGCGAACTGGCGGCCGAGCGCGTTCTGGCCAGCGACCAACGCTTCACCGCTGCAGTGACGTTCAACGACGTGATGGCCGCCGGCATGATGCGCACCTGCCATCAACGGCAAGTTCAACTGCCCCAGGCGCTGTCGATCGTCGGCTTTGACGACATTGCCCTGGCGAAATATCTCCATCCTTCGTTGACCACCGTGCATTACCCGATCGAGAAAATGGCCCGACGCGCCGCGCGCCTGGCGCTGCAGATCCACAGCGGCAGCGACGTTGCGCCGCAGAACAACCGCTTTTCGGCCGAACTTATCCTGCGAGACTCCGTAACCGACGGTGAGGCGCATGCGCAAAGCAAGCGCGGCGAATGAGAGACGGCTCACACAACGCTACCTCATGAAACCGATTACATGGCCGATTGCCTGCGCTCACATCCTCCGATTATCGAAGCCATTACGCTGTTGCAGTACCCCATCTTCAACAGGAGCCGTATATGGATAATAAGAAAACGCTCAACCTTGGGTTGGCGACGCTGCCGATTGTGGCCATGCTGTTGCTGCTCATCATCGGCTATGGTCAGTTTGGCCTGCGCATTGAACCGCTGCTGCTGGTTTCCGCCGCCATCGCCGCCGCGTTGGCCTGGTGGCAAGGCTACCGCTGGGACGACATCATCGAGGCCATCGTGGCCAAACTGGCGAAGGCGATGCCGGTTATCCTGATCCTGATCTGCGTGGGCGGCCTGATCGGCACCTGGATGATCAGCGGCACAATCCCTTACATGGTGTACTGGGGGCTGAAGCTGATCAGCCCGCAATACATTCTGATCGCCGCATTCTTCATCACCAGCGTGATCTCGGTGTGCACCGGCACTTCCTGGGGAGCGGCCGGCACCGTGGGCGTGGCGCTGATGGGCGTGGCCGCCGGTCTGGACGTGCCGCTGGCCGCCGCGGCCGGGGCGGTGGTGTCCGGCGCTTACTTCGGCGACAAAATTTCGCCGTTGTCCGATTCGACCAACTTCGCGGCCATCGTCGCGGATACCGATCTCTACAGCCATATCCAGCATCTGATGTACACGACGCTGCCGAGCTTCATCCTGGCCGCCGTGGTGTACCTGATCGCCGGCCACACCGGTGCGGTGGGCAGCGTGGCAACGCCGGAAAAAGTGACCGAAATCGTCGGCGCGCTCGAGGGGCTGTACCACTTCAATCTGCTGCTGATCCTGCCGCCGGTGCTGGTGCTGTGGGGCGCGGTGACCAAACGGCCGGTGATCCCCGTCATGCTGGCCGCCTGCGCGCTGGCGATCGCCATCGGCGTCGCGCTGCAGGGCTTTAGCCTGCAGCAGGGGCTGAATGCGTTGATGGACGGTTTCAATCTGTCGATGTTCGCCGCTCAGGGCCATAACGTCGAAGGGATCGTCGCCGATGTGCCGCGCCTGCTGAACCGCGGCGGCATGTTCTCGATGATGAGTACGATCCTGCTGGTGTTCTGCGCCTTTTCCTTCGCCGGCGCTCTGACGCTGACCGGCGCGCTGACGGTGATCATCAGCCGGCTGCTGAAAGTGGTGCACACCACCGGCCAGCTGATCGCCGCCACCGTTGCCACCACTATCCTGGTGACCGGCGCGACCAGCGACGGCAAGCTGGCGCTGCTGATCCCGGCGGAGCTGTTCAAAGGGGCCTATCGACGCATGGGGCTGGACAACAAAAATCTGTCGCGCACCGTCGAAGATGCGGGCACCGTCATCGAACCGCTGATCCCGTGGACGGCCGCCGGCATTTACATGGCCACCACGCTGGGGGTCAGCACCCTCGATCTGCTGCCGTGGGCGATCCAATGTTATGCCGCGGTGGTGTTCGCCCTGATTTATGGGTTCACCGGCTTCGGTATCGCCAAACTCCAACCTCAGAACGACTTGCAGCGTAAGGAAGCCTGACATGACGAGTCATTTCAACGCCATCATCGATCGCCACAACACCGGCTCCGTGAAGTGGGACTTCATCGACCGCTATCTGCAACTGGACGGCAGCGAACTGTTGCCGATGTGGGTGTCCGATTTCGATTTTCCGTGCCCGCCAGAGGTGCAGCAGGCGCTGCATCAGCGGGTGGACCACGGCGTCTTTGGCTACAGCGAACGCGACGACGCTTACTATGAGGCGGCGATCGACTGGTTTGCCAAGCGGCACGGCTTGCCGCTGCGGCGCGAGTGGTTCACGTCGATTGAAGGGGTGGTGCCGGGGCTGGCGATGCTGATCCAACTGCTCAGCAAGCCGGGGGACGGGGTGGTGGTGCAGGGGCCGTATTATGGCTCGTTCGCCAAGATAGTCACCATGAACGGCAGAGAGGTGATTGAAAACCCGCTGCGGGAAACCCCGCAGGGATACCGGATCGATTTCGACCAGCTGGCCGCCTGTCTGGCGCTGCGTAAACCGCCGCTGTTGTTGCTGTGCAATCCGCACAACCCGACCGGCCGTTGCTGGCGCCGTGATGAACTGGAGCGGCTCATGGCGCTCTGCCACGCCCACGACGTCACGGTGATCTCCGATGAAATTTGGGCCGATCTGCTGCTGCCCGGCGAGACGTTTACGTCGGTGTTGCATCTGGGCGAGGAATATCGCGATCGGGTGATTGCGGCGACGTCCGCCAGCAAAACGTTCGGCCTCTCCTCGCTGCGCATTTCGAATTTCCTGATCCCCAACGCCCGGCTTCGGCAGGCGTTTGTCGATCGGCTGAACGCCCACGGGCTGGATGTATTCAACGCGCTGTCGATGACGGCGGCGACCGCGGCCTATCAACGGGGCGCTGCCTGGCTTGATGAGCTGCTCGACTACCTGGCGGAGAATCGGCGTTGGTTTGAGCAGGCGCTGGCGGCCGCCGCGCCCTGGTGCGCGATGACCCAGGCTGAAGGGACCTATCTCGCCTGGCTGGATTGCCGCTCGCTGGGTTTGAGCGATACAGACTTGCAGCAGGCGCTGGTGGCGGTGGCGAAGCTGGCGCCGTCGATGGGCAGCGGTTTCGGCCCGCAGGGGCGCGGTTTTATCCGCATCAACCTGGGGTGCCCGCGCCGGTATCTCGAGCGTGCCGTCGAAGGGTTGGCACGCCTGAAATAACCGCATGGCGAGCCCTCAATAGTGCGGCGGAGGGGTTTCTTCCGATTGCGAGGCGATCATTGATGTTTGGGTCGAGCGCAGCTTGTCGGTCAACATGCGCAGGTGTTCGCGCATCTTCAGCATTTCCATTTGATGCTGAATGACGGTCTGGTTGAGCTCTTCGATGGTGAGCTCTTGGAAGGCCTGACGGCTCTCCAGTTCTTCAAGCCGCTGTAGCAGGCGTTGAATGTCGGCGTTGTGCATGAGGCTACCTCTGACGCGATAAAATCCTGATTCGGCGCTATGGTAACAGCTGGCGCCGGGTTTGCTCGCGCTATTTCTCCAGACGGCGCGCAACGTTGCGATCGACAATGTAAAGTGCTGAAAAGTTGCACGCTCGATCTGCCGTTTTTTGCGAGCCTGGCCGAATATTCCGCAAGAAAAATCTGATTTATCATGGGAGTAGCACTCAGGGGGAAACTTCTTGGCAAAGCGGGAGTCACACTTTGACTCGATTGGTTACCTGTGCGACTGTTTTGTTTTGTTTCAGGCAGCTATAGTAGCCCGGTTATCTTACCTAATGATTGTTTGGGGCATTGCTTCAGACACTGGAGAAATGGATGAAATCTTTGTTTAAAGTCACGCTTCTGGCAACCACCATGGCTTTTGCTCTGAATGCGACCCAGGTCATGGCAGCCGATGCCGCCAAACCGGCAGAAGCCGCTAAACCAGCGGACGCGGCAGCAGCACCGAGCACCGGCAAGTTCAAAAACGACGACGAGCAAGCGGCCTACGCACTGGGCGCCTCTCTCGGCCGTTACATGGACAACTCTCTGAAAGAGCAAGAGAAGCTGGGCATCAAGCTGGACAAAGATCAGCTGATTGCCGGCGTTCAGGACGCGTTCGCCAACAAGAGCAAACTGAACGACGCCGACATCGAGAAGACCCTGCAGGGCTTCGAAGCGCGCGTGAAGGCTTCCGCTCAGGCGAAGATGGAGCAGGACGCCAAGGACAACGAAACCAAAGGCGCCAAGTACCGCGATAGCTTCGCTAAAGAAAAAGGCGTGAAGAAAACCGAATCCGGCCTGCTGTACCAGGTAGAGAAGCCGGGCGCGGGTGAAGCGCCAAAAGACAGCGACACCGTGGTGGTGAACTACAAAGGCACCCTGACCGACGGTACCGAGTTCGATAACTCCTACACCCGCGGCGAGCCGCTGTCGTTCCGTCTGGACGGCGTGATCCCAGGCTGGACCGAAGGCCTGAAGCACATCAAGAAAGGCGGCAAAATCAAGCTGGTGATCCCACCGGCGCTGGCCTACGGCAAAACCGGCGTTCCGGGCATCCCGGCTAACTCCACGCTGGTCTTCGACGTTGAGCTGCTGGACGTGAAAGCGGCGCCGAAAGCCGACGCTAAAGCCGAAAAACCGGCGGACGCGAAAGCCGACGCCAAAGCGAAATAACATCGCCGCTTTGTTTGCCACCGCCGCGGATGCCCTCCGCGGCGGTTTTCATTTCGGCCCCCGCCGCCTCTCTCTCCATTGAACGCTTGACGCCTGCCGGGCATCGGGCTTAACGTCAATACCACGCGCAAACGCAAGGACTTTGCTCCGGCCGCTTTGCTAGACTAATAATTCTGACTTATCAGTCATGCGTCTGCCCCTTAGGGCGTGTACCTAAAATTGTTCCCGGCCGCCTCGCCCGCGGATGTCATCGTGCCGTTTGATGGCGCTCTCAGCCGGCCGCGCTGCGGCGTGCCGACGACGGCAGCGATCCGGTTCGAGCGGTTTTAGCTGCGCCCCCTGGCACAGGCGATCTATGAGGGTGGTATCTTCGATGTCGAATTCGCTTTTATCCAGCGAAGCCAGCGAACTTGATTTGCTGAATGAACGTCCGTTTACTCAAACGGATCATGAAATCCTGAAATCCTATGAAGCGGTGGTCGACGGGCTGGCGATGTTGATCGGCGGCCACTGCGAGATCGTACTGCACGCGCTGGAAGACCTGAACAGCTCAGCGGTACGCATCGCCAACGGTGAACATACCGGGCGTAAAATCGGCTCGCCGATCACCGATCTGGCGCTGCGCATGCTGCACGACATGGCCGGCGACGACAGCAGCGTGTCGAAAGCCTACTTTACCCGCGCCAAGAGCGGCGTGTTGATGAAGTCGGTGACCATCGCCATTCGCAATCGCGAGCAGCGGGTGATCGGCTTGCTGTGCATCAACATGAACCTCGACGTACCGTTTTCGCAGATCATGCAGACCTTTATGCCGCCGGCCACGCAGGACGTGCCGTCGTCGGTGAATTTTGCGTCTTCCGTTGACGATCTGGTGGCGCAGACGCTGGAGTTCACCATCGAAGAGGTGAACGCCGACCGCTCGGTGTCCAATAACGCCAAGAACCGCCAGGTGGTGCTCAACCTCTATGAGAAAGGCATCTTCGACATCAAGGATGCGATCAACCAGGTGGCGGATCGCCTGAACATCTCCAAACACACCGTGTATCTGTACATCCGCCAGTTCAAGAGCGGCGATCTGTTGGGAAGCGACCGTTGATGCTCGATTATTGCCTGTTGGTCACCGGCCCGGCTTACGGCACGCAGCAGGCCAGCAGCGCCTATCAGTTCGCTCAGGCTTTGTTGGCGAAAGGGCACCGGCTTTCCAGCGTCTTTTTCTACCGTGAGGGCGTGCTGAACGCCAACCAGCTGACCGCGCCCGCCAGCGACGAGTTCGACCTGGTGCGCGGTTGGACGCAACTGGCGCAGCAACACGGCGTAGCGCTCAACGTCTGCGTAGCCGCCGCGTTGCGCCGTGGGGTCACCGACGAGCAGGAGGCGGCGCAACAGGGGCTGGCAAGCGCCAACCTGCAGCCTGGCTTTACCCTGAGCGGGCTGGGTTCCCTGGCCGAAGCGTCGCTGAGTTGCGACCGTCTGGTGCAGTTCTGAGGATATGATGAAACGAGTCGCTTTTGTTTTCACCCACGGGCCGCACGGCGGTGCCGGCGGCAGGGAAGGGCTGGATGCGCTGCTCGCCACGTCGGCGCTCAGTGAAGATTTGGGGGTGTTTTTTGTCGGCGACGGCGTATTGCAGCTGTTGCCGGGCCAGCAACCGGAAAAGATTTTGGCGCGCAATTACATCGCCACCTTCGGCGTGCTGCCGCTGTATGACGTGGAGCGGTGCTATCTGTGCCAGGCTTCGCTGCAGGAGCGTGGGCTGAGCCAGGTGACCGATTGGGTGCTGGATGCCGAGGTGCTGGCGCCGGACGAACTGCGCCGCGAACTGGCCGGCTACGACGCCGTGATGACGTTTTAGGATCCTCTGATGCTGTATACCCTGAGCCACTCGCCAAACCAATGTGACTTGCCTGCGCTGCTGCGCCTGACGGCGGAGGGTGACGCGCTGCTGCTGCTGCAGGACGGCGTGCTTGCAGGCCTTGCCGGCAGCGCCCATCTTGAATCGCTGCTCGCCGCCCCCATATCCCTTTATGCGCTGCAGGACGACCTGGAAGCCCGGGGATTGGTCGGTCATTTTTCGCACAAAATCACTGTCGTCGGCTATAATCACTTCGTTGAATTAACCGAACAACACCGCAGCCAAATGGCCTGGTAATGAGAGTGATGTTGTATATTTCTTGACACCCATACTGGTCAGCCCTAAAATTCTGCGTCCTCGTACTTTGCCAATAGTGCATACGAGGGGATTTATCACATGTTTACGAAGCTAGTACGAAGCAAAAACCAGGAGCTTTTTTAATGGCAACAATTAACCAGCTGGTTCGCAAACCACGCTCTGTGAAGGCTGCTAAAAGCAACGTTCCAGCGCTGGAAGCCTGCCCGCAGAAACGTGGCGTATGCACCCGCGTATACACCACTACCCCGAAAAAACCAAACTCCGCACTGCGTAAAGTTTGCCGTGTGCGTTTGACCAACGGTTTCGAAGTGACTTCCTACATCGGTGGCGAAGGCCACAACCTGCAGGAACACTCCGTAATCCTGATCCGTGGCGGTCGTGTAAAAGACCTGCCAGGTGTGCGTTACCACACCGTCCGTGGTGCACTTGACTGCTCCGGTGTTAAAGACCGTAAGCAAGCTCGTTCCAAGTACGGCGTGAAGAAGCCAAAGGCTTAATGGTTCTCCGTTAAGTAAGGCCAAACGTTTTAACTTTAATGTCAAAATAAACTCGTAGAGTTTTGGACAATCCTGAATTAACAACGGAGTATTTCCATGCCACGTCGTCGCGTAATCGGCCAACGTAAAATCCTGCCAGATCCTAAGTTCGGATCTGAGCTGCTGGCCAAATTTGTAAATATCCTGATGGTAGACGGTAAAAAATCTACTGCAGAAGCAATCGTCTATACCGCGCTGGAGACCCTGGCTCAGCGTTCTGGTAAAGATCACCTGGAAGCTTTCGAAGTCGCTCTCGACAACGTTCGCCCGACTGTAGAAGTTAAGTCGCGTCGCGTTGGCGGTTCTACTTATCAGGTACCAGTTGAAGTCCGCCCGGTTCGTCGTAATGCTCTGGCAATGCGTTGGATCGTTGATGCTGCACGTAAACGCGGTGATAAATCCATGGCTCTGCGCCTGGCGAACGAGCTGTCTGACGCAGCAGAGAACAAAGGTTCTGCTGTTAAGAAGCGTGAAGACGTTCACCGTATGGCCGAAGCCAACAAGGCGTTCGCCCACTACCGCTGGTAATCACCCGGCTGTAGTCATGCTAACCAAGCGGGCGCGTCAAATCGGCCCGCTTGGGTTAACTGAACTTGAACGCCCTAGGAATAGAGGAATCAAATGGCTCGTACAACACCCATTGCACGCTACCGCAACATCGGTATCAGTGCTCACATCGACGCCGGTAAAACCACCACTACCGAACGTATTCTGTTCTACACCGGTGTAAACCACAAAATCGGTGAAGTTCATGACGGCGCTGCCACCATGGACTGGATGGAACAGGAGCAGGAGCGTGGTATTACCATCACTTCTGCAGCGACTACTGCTTTCTGGTCTGGTATGGCCAAGCAGTTCGAACCGCATCGCGTAAACATCATCGACACCCCAGGGCACGTTGACTTCACCATCGAAGTAGAACGTTCCATGCGTGTGCTGGATGGCGCGGTAATGGTTTACTGTGCTGTTGGTGGTGTTCAGCCACAGTCTGAAACCGTATGGCGTCAGGCTAACAAATACAAAGTGCCACGTATCGCGTTCGTTAACAAAATGGACCGTATGGGCGCTAACTTCCTGAAAGTTGTAGGCCAGATCAAATCTCGTCTGGGCGCCAACCCTGTTCCTCTGCAGCTGGCTATCGGCGCAGAAGACAAATTCACCGGCGTTATCGACCTGGTGAAAATGAAGGCGATCAACTGGAACGAAGAAGACGCAGGCGTAACCTTCGAATACGAAGACGTCCCGGCTGACATGATGGATCTGGCTGAAGAATGGCGCCAGAACCTGATCGAGTCCGCTGCGGAAGCTTCCGAAGAGCTGATGGAAAAATACTTGGGCGGCGAAGAGCTGACCGAGGAAGAAATCAAAACTGCTCTGCGTCAGCGCGTACTGAACAACGAAATCATCCTGGTTACCTGCGGTTCTGCGTTCAAGAACAAAGGCGTGCAGGCGATGCTGGATGCGGTAATCGAATACCTGCCGGCACCAACTGACGTTCCTGCGATCAACGGTATCCTGGACGACGGTAAAGACACTCCGGCTGAGCGTCACGCAAGTGATGACGAGCCGTTCTCTGCTCTGGCGTTCAAAATCGCTACCGACCCGTTCGTGGGTAACTTGACCTTCTTCCGTGTGTACTCCGGCGTTGTTAACTCCGGCGACACCGTGCTGAACTCCGTTAAGTCTGCGCGCGAGCGTTTCGGCCGTATCGTTCAGATGCACGCTAACAAGCGTGAAGAGATCAAAGAAGTTCGCGCAGGCGACATCGCCGCTGCGATCGGTCTGAAAGACGTGACCACCGGGGACACCCTGTGTGATCCAGACTCTCCAATCATCCTGGAGCGTATGGAATTCCCTGAGCCGGTAATCTCTATCGCCGTTGAACCGAAAACCAAAGCTGACCAGGAAAAAATGGGTCTGGCTCTGGGCCGTCTGGCTAAAGAAGACCCGTCATTCCGCGTATGGACTGACGAAGAGTCTAACCAGACCATCATCGCCGGTATGGGTGAACTGCACCTCGACATCATCGTTGACCGCATGAAGCGTGAATTCAACGTTGAAGCTAACGTGGGCAAACCTCAGGTAGCTTACCGCGAAGCGATTCGCGCGAAGATTACCGATGTTGAAGGTAAGCACGCCAAGCAGTCTGGTGGTCGCGGTCAGTACGGTCACGTTGTGATCGACATGTACCCACTGGAGCCGGGCTCTAACCCGAAAGGTTACGAGTTCGTCAACGACATCAAAGGTGGTGTAATTCCTGGCGAATACATCCCTGCCGTTGATAAAGGCATCCAGGAGCAGCTGAAGTCTGGTCCGTTGGCTGGTTACCCGGTAGTAGACATGGGTATTCGTCTGCACTTCGGTTCTTACCACGACGTTGACTCCTCTGAACTGGCGTTTAAACTGGCCGCGTCTATCGCCTTTAAAGAAGGCTTTAAGAAAGCGAAACCAGTTCTGCTTGAGCCTATCATGAAGGTTGAAGTTGAGACTCCAGAAGAGAACACCGGTGACGTTATCGGTGACTTGAGCCGTCGTCGCGGCATGCTGCGCGGTCAGGAATCTGAAGTGACTGGCGTTAAGATCCACGCTGAAGTACCGTTGTCCGAAATGTTCGGCTACGCAACTCAGCTGCGTTCTCTGACTAAAGGTCGCGCATCATACACCATGGAATTCCTGAAGTATGATGATGCACCGAACAACGTCGCTCAGGCCGTAATCGAAGCCCGTGGCAAATAAGCCGCAGGGTTAAAACCAAAGTCCCGTGCTCTCTCCAGAAGGGGAGAGCGCTATAGTAAGGAATATAGCCGTGTCTAAAGAAAAATTTGAACGTACAAAACCGCACGTTAACGTTGGTACTATCGGCCACGTTGACCACGGTAAAACTACCCTGACTGCAGCGATCACCACCGTTCTGGCTAAAACCTACGGCGGTTCTGCACGTGCTTTCGACCAGATCGATAACGCGCCAGAAGAAAAAGCTCGTGGTATCACCATCAACACCTCTCACGTTGAGTATGACACCCCGACTCGTCACTACGCGCACGTTGACTGCCCAGGGCACGCCGACTACGTGAAAAACATGATCACCGGTGCTGCGCAGATGGACGGCGCGATCCTGGTAGTTGCTGCGACTGACGGCCCAATGCCTCAGACCCGTGAGCACATCCTGCTGGGTCGTCAGGTTGGCGTTCCTTTCATCATCGTATTCATGAACAAATGCGACATGGTTGATGATGAAGAGCTGCTGGAACTGGTAGAAATGGAAGTTCGCGAACTGCTGTCCGCTTACGACTTCCCAGGCGACGACCTGCCAGTAATCCGCGGTTCCGCGCTGAAAGCGCTGGAAGGCGAAGCTGAGTGGGAAGCGAAAATCATCGAACTGGCCGAAGCGCTGGACAGCTACATCCCAGAGCCAGAGCGTGCTATCGACAAGCCGTTCCTGCTGCCAATCGAAGACGTATTCTCCATCTCCGGTCGTGGTACCGTTGTTACCGGTCGTGTTGAGCGCGGTATCATCAAAGTTGGCGAAGAAGTTGAAATCGTTGGTATCAAAGACACCGTTAAGTCTACCTGTACTGGCGTTGAAATGTTCCGCAAACTGCTGGACGAAGGCCGTGCTGGTGAGAACGTAGGTGTTCTGCTGCGTGGTATCAAACGTGAAGAAATCGAACGTGGTCAGGTACTGGCGAAGCCAGGCTCTATCAAGCCACACACCCAGTTCGAATCTGAAGTGTACATCCTGAGCAAAGATGAAGGTGGTCGTCACACTCCATTCTTCAAAGGCTACCGTCCACAGTTCTACTTCCGTACAACTGACGTGACCGGTACCATCGAACTGCCAGAAGGCGTAGAGATGGTAATGCCAGGCGACAACGTGAACATGGTTGTAACCCTGATTCACCCAATCGCGATGGACGACGGTCTGCGTTTCGCAATCCGTGAAGGCGGCCGTACCGTTGGCGCGGGCGTTGTTGCTAAAGTTATCGCTTAATCGCGAATAATTTTTTCGACACAAAAAAGGGCACTTCGGTGCCCTTTTTTTATGCAATTTGTTTAAATCTTAATTGAAATAAAAACCATTCCTATTTAGACTCAGTGCATTGGTTAAGAAGTGAGTCTCTCTATGTATGTATGTCTGTGTAATGCGGTGACTGACAAAGCGATCCGTAATGCGGTGCGTCAGCACAATCCCCATACCATGAAGCAGCTGCGTGAACTTGTGCCGATTGGTACCGATTGTGGAAAGTGCATTCGTCAGGCAAGACAGATTATGGTGGAGGAACGCGGAACTATCATCCCAATGCATGAAGTTGCCTAACAAAGGGTAAGGTTATTTTTGACTCTTGGCTTACAGGTTCTACACTTTTAGAACTGGCCAGGAGGAATTACCTATGAAAGGCGATAAAAAGATCATTGCTCACCTCAACAAGCTGCTCGGTAACGAGCTGGTTGCCATCAATCAATATTTCCTGCACGCCCGCATGTTCAAGAATTGGGGGTTAATGCGCCTCAACGACAAGGAGTACCACGAGTCGATCGACGAAATGAAACATGCCGATCGCTACATCGAGCGTATCCTGTTCCTGGAAGGGATCCCGAACCTGCAAGATCTCGGCAAGCTGAACATCGGCGAAGACATTGAAGAGATGCTGCGTTCCGATTTGGCGCTGGAGCTGGCGGGTGCCAAAAACCTGCGCGAAGGTATCGCCTATGCCGACTCGATCCACGATTACGTCAGCCGCGATTTAATGATCGACATCCTGGCCGATGAAGAAGAGCATATCGACTGGCTGGAAACCGAGCTGGATCTGATCGCTCGCCTCGGTATTCAAAACTATGCCCAGGCTCAGGTTCTAGAGCGCAAAGAGTAAACCTGCCTTCTGTTCGTCATCGTTTCTCCTGCCGGCAACCGTTTTTACGGTGGGGCAGGGGAGCGTCCCTACCAAGCATAATTCATACCCTGTTTGCCGCCTTCATCTCGCGACTGCATCTGAACGCGCAAAAATGACGATTTCCTGAGCATATTTCCAACTGCGGCTTGCTTCCTCGGCCATTTTGCGTATAATGCGCGGGCTTACCTAATCTTGGTAAGCCTGATTTTAGCGAATCAGTCGATTGGCAGGCCTTTTTTGCCTCTCGAACAATACTCCCGATATGGGGGTTATATGTTGACGATTACACTCCCCCATCAATCGAAATGGGTGTGAGGAGTAATTATTTACGTTTATAAATAATTGGAGCTCTGGTCTCATGCAGAACCAAAGAATCCGTATCCGCCTGAAAGCGTTTGATCATCGTCTGATCGATCAATCAACCGCGGAAATCGTCGAGACTGCAAAGCGCACTGGTGCGCAAGTCCGTGGTCCGATCCCGCTGCCAACTCGCAAAGAGCGCTTTACCGTTCTGATTTCTCCGCACGTCAACAAAGACGCGCGCGATCAGTACGAGATTCGCACTCACAAGCGTCTGGTTGACATCGTTGAGCCAACCGAGAAAACCGTTGATGCTCTGATGCGTCTGGATCTGGCTGCCGGTGTAGACGTGCAGATCAGCCTGGGTTAATCAGGTCATTGAGCGATTGAGAGGTTGAAACAATGATTGGTTTAGTCGGTAAAAAAGTGGGTATGACCCGTATCTTCACTGAAGATGGCGTTTCTATCCCAGTAACCGTAATTGAAATTGAAGCGAACCGCGTGACTCAGGTTAAAAGCCTGGACACCGACGGTTACCGTGCCGTTCAGGTTACCACCGGTAGCAAAAAAGCTAACCGAGTAACCAAGCCGGAAGCGGGCCATTTCGCTAAAGCTGGCGTTGAAGCTGGGCGTGGTCTGTGGGAATTCCGCCTGGAAGAAGGTCAAGAATTCGCTGCAGGTCAGGAAATTAGCGTAGAAATCTTCGCTGACGTTAAAAAAGTCGATGTTACCGGTACTTCTAAAGGTAAAGGTTTTGCTGGCACTGTTAAGCGCTGGAACTTCCGTACCCAAGACGCTACCCACGGTAACTCCTTGTCTCACCGCGTTCCGGGTTCTATCGGTCAGAACCAGACTCCGGGCAAAGTGTTCAAAGGCAAGAAAATGGCTGGCCACCTGGGTGATGAGCGCGTAACCGTTCAGAGCCTGGACGTAGTACGTGTTGACGCTGAGCGCAACCTGCTGCTGGTTAAGGGTGCTGTACCGGGCGCAACCGGTGGCAACCTGATCGTTAAACCAGCTGTGAAGGCGTAAGGGGATAGCAATGGAATTAGTATTGAAAGACGCGCAAAGCGCGCTGACTGTTTCCGAAACTACCTTCGGTCGTGATTTCAACGAAGCGCTGGTACACCAGGTTGTTGTTGCTTATGCAGCAGGTGCCCGTCAAGGTACCCGTGCTCAGAAGACCCGTGCTGAAGTAACTGGTTCCGGCAAAAAGCCATGGCGTCAGAAAGGCACCGGCCGTGCGCGTTCAGGTTCTGTAAAGAGCCCGATCTGGCGTTCAGGCGGCGTGACCTTTGCTGCTAAGCCACAGGACCACAGTCAGAAAGTAAACAAAAAGATGTACCGCGGCGCGCTGAAAAGCATCCTGTCCGAACTGGTACGTCAAGATCGTCTGATCGTTGTCGAGAAGTTCTCTGTAGAAGCGCCTAAAACTAAGCTGCTGGCACAGAAACTGAAAGATATGGCTCTGGAAGACGTGCTGATCGTGACCGGTGAACTGGATGAGAATCTGTTCCTGGCAGCTCGCAACCTGTACAAGGTTGACGTGCGCGATGTAGCAGGTATCGATCCGGTTAGCCTGATCGCCTTCGACAAAGTGGTTATGACTGCTGATGCTGTGAAGCAAGTTGAGGAGATGCTGGCATGATCCGTGAAGAACGTTTGCTGAAAGTGCTGCGTGCACCGCACGTATCTGAAAAAGCATCCGCTGCGATGGAAAAAAGCAACACCATCGTTCTCAAAGTTGCCAAAGACGCGACCAAAGCAGAAATCAAAGCTGCAGTGCAGAAACTGTTTGAAGTCGAAGTCGAAGACGTGAACACCCTGGTAGTTAAAGGGAAAGTGAAGCGTCACGGTCAGCGTGTTGGTCGTCGTAGCGACTGGAAAAAAGCTTACGTCACCCTGAAAGAAGGCCAGAATCTGGACTTCATCGGCGGCGCAGAGTAAGTCGGAGGAGTAAGAACAATGGCAATTGTTAAATGTAAACCTACATCTCCGGGTCGTCGCCACGTTGTTAAAGTGGTTAACCCTGAGCTGCACAAGGGTAAACCTTATGCCCCGCTGCTGGAAAAACTGAGCAAAAGCGGTGGTCGTAACAACAATGGCCGTATCACCACCCGTCATATCGGTGGTGGCCACAAGCAACATTATCGTCTGGTTGACTTCAAGCGCAACAAAGACGGTATCCCTGCTGTGGTTGAGCGTCTGGAGTACGATCCGAACCGTTCCGCGAACATCGCGTTGGTTCTGTACAAAGACGGCGAACGCCGTTACATCCTGGCGCCGAAAGGCCTGAAAGCTGGTGACCAGATTCAATCTGGCGTTGATGCTGCAATCAAAGCGGGTAACACCCTGCCGATGCGCAACATTCCAGTTGGTTCAACGGTTCACAACGTAGAAATGAAACCAGGTAAAGGCGGCCAGATGGCTCGCTCCGCTGGTGCCTACGTTCAGATCGTTGCTCGTGATGGTTCCTACGTAACTCTGCGTCTGCGCTCCGGCGAAATGCGTAAAGTTCCAGCTGATTGCCGCGCCACCCTGGGTGAAGTCGGTAACGCTGAACACATGCTTCGCGTTCTGGGTAAAGCAGGTGCTGCACGTTGGCGTGGTGTTCGTCCTACCGTTCGCGGTACGGCGATGAACCCGGTAGATCACCCGCACGGTGGTGGTGAAGGTCGTAACTTTGGTAAGCACCCGGTAACTCCGTGGGGCGTTCAGACCAAAGGTAAGAAGACCCGTAGCAACAAGCGTACTGATAAGTTCATCGTACGTCGCCGTAGCAAAAAATAATTAGAGGATAAGCCATGCCACGTTCTCTCAAGAAAGGTCCTTTTATTGACCTGCACTTGCTGAAGAAGGTAGAGAAAGCGGTGGAAAGCGGTGACAAGAAGCCTTTGCGCACTTGGTCCCGTCGTTCAACGATCTTTCCTAACATGATCGGTTTGACCATCGCTGTCCATAATGGTCGTCAGCACGTACCAGTGTTCGTTTCCGATGAAATGGTCGGTCACAAACTGGGTGAATTCGCGCCGACTCGTACTTATCGCGGCCATGCGGCTGATAAAAAAGCTAAAAAGCGCTAAGGTAGGAGGAAGAGATGGAAACTATCGCTAAACATCGCCACGCTCGTTCTTCTGCTCAGAAGGTTCGCCTTGTTGCTGACCTGATTCGCGGTAAGAAAGTGTCGCAAGCTCTGGAAACTCTGACCTACACCAACAAGAAAGCTGCTGGTCTGGTTAAGAAAGTGCTGGAGTCTGCCATTGCTAACGCAGAACACAACGATGGCGCTGACATCGATGATCTGAAAGTTACGAAAATCTTCGTAGACGAAGGCCCAAGCATGAAGCGCATTATGCCGCGTGCAAAAGGTCGTGCAGATCGCATCCTGAAGCGCACCAGCCACATTACTGTGGTTGTGTCCGATCGCTGAGACTCTGGAGACTAGCAATGGGTCAGAAAGTACATCCTAATGGTATTCGCCTGGGTATTGTCAAACCTTGGAACTCTACTTGGTATGCGAATACCAAAGAATTCGCTGACAACCTGGACAGCGACTTTAAAGTTCGTCAATTCCTGACTAAGGAACTGTCGAAAGCTTCCGTTTCTCGCATCGTTATCGAGCGTCCTGCGAAGAGCATCCGTGTGACCATTCACACTGCTCGCCCAGGCATCGTTATCGGTAAGAAAGGTGAAGACGTCGAAAAACTGCGCAAGGTCGTAGCGGACATCGCTGGCGTTCCTGCACAGATCAACATCGCCGAAGTCCGTAAACCGGAACTCGACGCTAAATTGGTTGCTGACAGCATCACTTCTCAGCTGGAACGTCGCGTGATGTTCCGTCGTGCTATGAAGCGTGCAGTACAGAACGCAATGCGTCTTGGCGCTAAAGGTATCAAAGTTGAAGTAAGCGGCCGTCTTGGCGGCGCTGAAATCGCACGTACCGAATGGTACCGCGAAGGTCGTGTTCCATTGCACACTCTGCGTGCGGACATCGACTACAACACATCTGAAGCGCACACCACTTATGGTGTAATCGGCGTTAAGGTATGGATCTTCAAAGGTGAGATCCTGGGTGGTATGGCTGCAGTTGAACAACCGGAACCGGCTGCTCAACCTAAAAAGCAGCAGCGTAAAGGCCGCAAGTAAGGAGAGTCGCTGATGTTACAACCAAAGCGTACAAAATTCCGTAAGGTGCACAAGGGCCGCAACCGTGGTCTGGCGCAAGGTACGGATGTTAGCTTCGGCACTTTCGGTCTGAAAGCTGTTGGCCGTGGCCGTCTGACTGCTCGTCAAATCGAAGCAGCTCGTCGTGCAATGACTCGTGCAGTTAAGCGTCAAGGCAAGATCTGGATCCGTGTATTCCCGGACAAACCGATCACCGAGAAGCCGCTGGAAGTGCGTATGGGTAAAGGTAAGGGTAACGTGGAGTATTGGGTTGCCCTGATCCAGCCTGGTAAGGTCCTGTACGAAATGGACGGCGTGCCAGAAGAGGTTGCCCGCGAGGCATTCAAACTGGCAGCAGCGAAACTGCCGATCAAAACCACCTTTGTAACTAAGACGGTGATGTAATGAAAGCACAAGAGCTGCGTGAAAAAAGCGTTGAAGAGCTGAATGCCGAGCTGCTCAACCTGCTGCGTGAGCAATTCAACTTGCGCATGCAGGCGGCCAGTGGCCAGCTGCAACAAACTCACCTGTTGAAACAAGTGCGTCGTGACGTCGCACGCGTTAAGACTTTACTGACTCAAAAGGCGGGTGTGTAAATGACTGAAGTTATCCGTACCCTGCAGGGTCGTGTTGTTAGCGATAAAATGGAGAAATCCATCGTTGTTGCTATCGAACGTACTGTGAAGCACCCGATCTACGGGAAATTCATCAAACGTACGACCAAACTGCACGTACATGACGAGAACAACGAATGTGGTACCGGCGACGTGGTGGAAATCCGCGAATGCCGCCCACTGTCCAAGACCAAGTCCTGGACGCTGGTTCGCGTTGTAGAGAAAGCGATTCTGTAATAGAGTAGCTGGCTCTCACTTAATAAACGGCTCAGAAAATGAGCCGTTTATTTTTTCTACCCATACCAAGTAAGCGGTGTTATAATGCTGCGCCCTCGGTTATGGGGCTTTTCAACGGCCTAATTTTTACTTGGGTCTTTAAAGTAGTAGTTGACATTAGCGGAGCACTAAAATGATCCAAGAACAGACTATGCTGAACGTCGCCGACAACTCCGGTGCACGTCGCGTAATGTGTATCAAGGTTCTAGGTGGCTCGCACCGTCGCTACGCAGGCGTCGGCGACATCATCAAAATTACCATCAAGGAAGCAATTCCTCGCGGTAAGGTGAAGAAAGGCGATGTTCTGAAGGCGGTAGTGGTGCGCACCAAGAAGGGTGTACGTCGCCCGGACGGTTCTGTCATTCGCTTCGATGGCAATGCATGCGTTATTTTGAACAATAACAGCGAGCAGCCAATCGGTACGCGTATTTTTGGGCCGGTAACTCGTGAACTGCGTAATGAGAAGTTCATGAAAATTATCTCTCTGGCACCAGAAGTACTCTAAGGAGCGAACATGGCAGCGAAGATCCGTCGTGATGACGAAGTTATCGTGATTACCGGGAAAGACAAAGGTAAGCGCGGTAAAGTAAAAAATGTCCTGTCTGCTGGCAAGGTCATTGTTGAAGGCATCAACCTGGTTAAGAAACACCAGAAGCCGGTTCCGGCTCTGAACCAACCAGGCGGCATTGTTGAAAAAGAAGCTGCAATTCAGGTTTCTAACATTGCTATCTTCAACGCGGCTACCGGCAAGGCTGACCGTGTAGGCTTTAGATTCGAAGACGGCAAAAAAGTCCGTTTCTTCAAATCTAACAGCGAAACTATCAAGTAATTTGGAGTAATACGATGGCGAAACTGCATGATTACTACAAAGACGAGGTAGTCAAACAACTGATGTCTCAGTTTGATTACAACTCTGTCATGCAAGTCCCTCGGGTCGAGAAGATCACCCTGAACATGGGTGTTGGTGAAGCGATTGCTGACAAGAAACTGCTGGATAACGCCGCAGCGGACCTGACAGCTATCTCCGGTCAAAAACCGTTGATCACCAAAGCCCGCAAATCTGTTGCAGGCTTCAAAATCCGTCAGGGCTATCCGATCGGCTGTAAAGTAACTCTGCGTGGCGAACGCATGTGGGAGTTCCTTGAGCGCCTGATCTCCATTGCTGTTCCACGTATCCGTGACTTCCGTGGCCTGTCCGCCAAGTCATTCGATGGCCGTGGCAACTACAGCATGGGCGTGCGTGAGCAAATCATCTTCCCAGAAATCGACTATGACAAAGTCGATCGCGTTCGTGGTTTGGATATTACCATTACCACTACTGCGAAATCTGATGATGAAGGCCGCGCGCTGCTGGCTGCTTTTAACTTCCCGTTCCGCAAGTAAGGCAGGGTTACTGATGGCTAAGCAATCAATGAAAGCACGCGAAGTCAAGCGCGTGAAATTAGCTGACAAGTTCTTTGCAAAACGCGCTGAACTGAAAGCTATTATCTCTGATGTGAACGCATCCGATGAAGATCGTTGGAATGCCGTTCTCAAGCTGCAAACTCTGCCGCGTGATTCCAGCCCGTCTCGTCAGCGTAAACGCTGCCGCCAAACTGGCCGTCCACATGGTTATGTGGGCAAATTCGGGTTGAGCCGTATTAAGCTTCGTGAAGCCGCTATGCGCGGTGAAGTACCAGGCTTGAAAAAGGCTAGCTGGTAATTACCAATTGAATCACGGGAGTAAAGACAGATGAGCATGCAAGATCCGATCGCGGATATGCTGACCCGTATCCGTAACGGTCAAGCCGCGAACAAAGTTGCGGTCACCATGCCTTCCTCCAAGCTGAAAGTGGCAATTGCCAACGTGCTGAAGGAAGAAGGTTTTATTGAAGATTTCAAAATCGAAGGCGACGCCAAGCCTGTTCTGGAACTGGTACTGAAGTACTTCCAGGGCAAAGCTGTGGTAGAAAGCATTCAACGTATCAGCCGTCCAGGTCTGCGCATCTACAAGAAAAAAGATGAGCTGCCAAAAGTTATGGCCGGTTTGGGTATCGCTGTTGTTTCTACCTCTAAAGGTGTTATGACCGATCGTGCAGCTCGCCAGGCTGGTCTTGGTGGCGAGATTATCTGCTACGTAGCTTAATTCGGGAGGAAAGAATGTCTCGTGTTGCAAAAGCACCCGTCGTCATTCCTGCCGGCGTAGAGGTAAAACTCAACGGTCAGGTTATTTCGATTAAGGGTAAAAACGGCGAGTTGACTCGTACTATCCACGACGCCGTTGAAGTGAAGCAAGAAGCTAACGCACTGACTTTCGCTCCGCGCGAAGGTTTTGCTAACGCATGGGCTCAAGCGGGTACCACGCGCGCTCTGCTGAACGCAATGGTTGTTGGTGTTACCGAAGGCTTCACCAAAAAGCTTCAACTGGTAGGTGTTGGTTATCGTGCTGCCGTTAAAGGCAACGTGGTGAATTTGGCCCTGGGCTTCTCTCACCCTATCGATCACCAGCTGCCGGCAGGTATCACTGCTGAATGCCCAAGCCAAACTGAAATCGTGCTGAAAGGCGCTGATAAGCAGGTAATTGGCCAGGTAGCAGCAGATCTGCGTGCTTACCGTCGTCCTGAGCCTTACAAAGGCAAAGGTGTTCGTTACGCCGACGAAGTCGTGCGTACCAAAGAGGCTAAGAAGAAGTAAGGTAACACTATGGATAAGAAATCTGCTCGTATCCGTCGTGCGACCCGCGCACGCCGCAAGCTCCAAGAGCTGGGTGCAACCCGCCTGGTGGTACATCGTACCCCGCGTCACATTTACGCACAGGTGATTGCTCCAAACGGTTCTGAAGTACTGGTAGCCGCTTCTACTTTAGAAAAAGCTATCGCGGAGCAACTGAAGTATTCCGGTAACAAAGACGCAGCAGCAGCCGTAGGTAAAGCTCTGGCTGAGCGCGCGTTGGAAAAAGGGATTGCGAAAGTATCCTTTGACCGTTCCGGTTTCCAATATCATGGTCGAGTCCAGGCACTGGCAGATGCTGCCCGTGAAGCTGGCCTTCAGTTCTAAGGAAGAGGTTTAAGATGGCTCACATCGAAAAACAAGCTGGCGAACTGCAGGAAAAGCTGATCGCGGTAAACCGCGTATCTAAAACCGTAAAAGGTGGCCGTATTTTCAGCTTTACCGCACTGACTGTAGTTGGTGATGGTAACGGTCGCGTTGGTTTTGGCTACGGCAAAGCACGCGAAGTTCCAGCAGCGATCCAGAAAGCGATGGAAAAAGCCCGTCGCAACATGATGAACGTCGCGCTGAACAGCGGCACCCTGCAGCACCCTGTTAAGGGCGCTCACACGGGTTCTCGCGTGTTCATGCAGCCTGCTCATGAAGGTACCGGTATCATCGCGGGCGGTGCAATGCGCGCCGTTCTCGAAGTTGCTGGGGTGCACAACGTATTGGCTAAAGCTTATGGTTCCACCAACCCGATCAACGTGGTTCGTGCAACTATCGACGCTCTGGCGAATATGAAGTCTCCTGAAATGGTCGCTGCTAAGCGTGGTAAATCCGTTGCCGACATTCTGGGGTAATTGACCATGGCTAAGACTATTAAAGTTACACAAACTCGCAGCTCAATTGGCCGTCTGCCGAAGCATAAAGCTACTCTGCTCGGTCTGGGTCTGCGTCGTATTGGTCACACCGTAGAGCGCGAGGATACTCCTGCTGTTCGCGGTATGGTCAACCTGGTTTCCTACATGGTTAAAGTTGAGGAGTAACAGATGCGTTTAAATACTCTGTCTCCGGCTGAAGGTGCCAAGCATGCGCCTAAGCGTGTAGGTCGTGGTATTGGTTCTGGCCTGGGTAAAACCGGCGGCCGTGGTCACAAAGGTCAGAAGTCTCGTTCTGGCGGTGGCGTACGTCGTGGTTTCGAAGGTGGTCAGATGCCTCTGTACCGTCGTCTGCCGAAATTCGGCTTCACTTCACGCAAAGCGATGATCACGGCAGAAGTTCGTCTGTCTGAACTGGCTCTGGTTGAAGGCGATGTTATCGACCTGAACGCGCTGAAAGCCGCTAACGTAGTTGGTGTCCAGATCGAATTCGCGAAAGTTGTACTTTCTGGCGAAGTCGCTCGTCCGGTAACCCTGCGTGGTCTGCGTGTCACCAAAGGCGCTCGTGCTGCTATCGAGGCTGCTGGCGGTAAAATTGAGGAATAAGTAGCAGATGGCTAAGCAACCAGGATTAGATTTTCAAAGTGCTAAAGGCGGGCTCGGCGAGCTGAAGCGCAGACTTTTGTTTGTCATCGGCGCGCTGATTGTCTTCCGCATCGGCTCTTTCATTCCGATTCCTGGTATCGATGCCACTGTGCTTGCCAAATTGCTTGAGCAGCAGAGAGGCACTATCATTGAAATGTTTAACATGTTCTCTGGTGGTGCCCTCAGCCGTGCTTCTATCTTTGCTCTGGGGATCATGCCGTATATCTCGGCGTCGATCATTATCCAGCTGCTGACGGTGGTTCATCCAGCGTTGGCGGAAATCAAGAAAGAAGGGGAGGCTGGCCGTCGCAAGATTAGCCAGTACACCCGTTACGGTACGCTGGTATTGGCCATATTCCAGTCGATCGGTATTGCTACCGGTCTGCCGAATATGCCTGGTATGCAGGGCCTGGTGTTAAATCCAGGCTTTGCATTCTACTTTACTGCGGTTGTGAGCCTGGTAACCGGGACAATGTTCCTGATGTGGCTGGGTGAGCAGATTACTGAACGCGGTATCGGCAACGGTATCTCGATCATTATCTTCGCGGGTATTGTAGCGGGGCTCCCGCCGGCAGTGGCCCATACTATCGAGCAAGCGCGGCAAGGCGACCTGCACTTCCTCCTGCTGCTGTTGGTTGCAGTATTGGTGTTTGCAGTAACCTTCTTCGTTGTTTTCATCGAGCGTGGTCAACGTCGTATCGTCGTTAACTATGCGAAGCGTCAACAAGGTCGTCGTGTTTATGCAGCACAGAGCACACATTTACCGTTGAAAGTGAACATGGCGGGTGTTATCCCGGCGATTTTCGCTTCCAGCATTATTCTGTTCCCGGCCACGATTGCATCATGGTTTGGGGGCGGTACCGGTTGGAACTGGCTGACTACGATTTCGCTGTATTTGCAGCCAGGGCAACCGCTTTATGTGTTACTCTATGCGTCTGCAATCATCTTCTTCTGTTTCTTCTACACGGCGTTGGTCTTCAACCCGCGTGAGACAGCAGATAACCTGAAGAAGTCCGGTGCCTTCGTACCAGGAATTCGTCCGGGAGAGCAAACGGCGAAGTATATCGATAAAGTAATGACGCGTTTAACCCTGGTGGGCGCGATGTACATTACTTTCATCTGCCTGATCCCGGAGTTCATGCGTGATGCAATGAAAGTACCATTCTACTTTGGTGGTACCTCGCTACTGATCGTGGTTGTCGTCATCATGGACTTTATGGCTCAAGTGCAAACTCTGATGATGTCAAGTCAGTACGAGTCTGCATTGAAGAAAGCAAATCTGAAAGGCTATAACCGCTAGTCAGATTCGTTTGAGAAGTTACGGAGAGTAAAAATGAAAGTTCGTGCTTCCGTCAAGAAATTATGTCGTAACTGCAAAATCGTTAAGCGTAACGGTGTCGTTCGTGTGATTTGCAGCGCCGAGCCGAAGCATAAACAGCGTCAAGGCTGATTATCTCGCATATTTTTCTTGCAAAGTTGGGTTGAGCTGGCTAGATTAGCCAGCCAATCTTTTGTATGTCGCACTGCAACACTATTTGAGTATCCTGAAAACGGGCTTTTCAGAATGGTGTTGCTGTATAAAATAGTAGGAGTGCATAGTGGCCCGTATAGCAGGCATTAACATTCCTGATCATAAACATACCGTTATCGCCTTAACGTCGATCTTCGGTATCGGTAAAACCCGTTCACAGGCTATCTGTGCATCCACGGGTATTGCTGAAAATGTTAAGATCAGTGAGCTGTCTGAAGAGCAAATCGAAAAGCTTCGTGATGCAGTTGCCAAATACACCGTTGAGGGTGATTTGCGTCGTGAAATTACCCTGAGCATCAAGCGTCTTATGGACCTTGGTTGCTATCGTGGTTTGCGTCATCGTCGTGGTCTGCCGGTACGCGGTCAGCGCACCAAGACCAACGCTCGTACCCGTAAGGGTCCGCGCAAGCCGATCAAGAAATAATCGGGGTTATTGAATAATGGCAAAGGCACCTGTTCGTACACGTAAGCGTGTAAGAAAGCAAGTCTCTGACGGCGTGGCTCATATCCATGCTTCTTTCAACAACACCATCGTTACCATCACTGATCGTCAGGGTAATGCTTTGGGTTGGGCAACAGCCGGTGGTTCCGGTTTCCGTGGTTCTCGTAAGTCCACTCCGTTCGCAGCACAGGTTGCAGCAGAACGTTGTGCTGACGCAGTAAAAGAATACGGTATCAAGAACCTGGAAGTTATGGTTAAAGGACCTGGTCCTGGTCGTGAGTCTACTATCCGCGCTCTGAACGCGGCTGGTTTCCGCATCACTAACATTACTGATGTGACTCCGATCCCTCATAACGGTTGTCGTCCGCCGAAAAAGCGCCGCGTGTAACGCAGCTTTTAGGATTGTTGGAGAAAGAAAATGGCAAGATATTTGGGTCCTAAGCTCAAGCTGAGCCGTCGTGAGGGCACAGACCTGTTCCTTAAGTCTGGCGTTCGCGCGATCGATTCCAAGTGTAAAATTGAACAAGCACCTGGTCAGCACGGTGCGCGTAAACCGCGTCTGTCTGATTACGGTGTTCAGTTGCGTGAGAAGCAGAAAGTTCGCCGTATGTACGGCATTCTGGAGCGTCAATTCCGTAACTATTACAAAGAAGCAACCCGCCTGAAGGGCAACACCGGTGAAAACCTGTTGCAGCTGCTGGAAGGTCGTCTGGACAACGTTGTTTACCGTATGGGCTTCGGCGCTACTCGTGCAGAGTCACGTCAGCTGGTTAGCCACAAAGCAGTTATGGTAAACGGTCGCGTTGTTAACATCGCTTCTTATCAGGTATCTCCGAATGACGTAGTCAGCATCCGCGAGAAAGCTAAAAAGCAGTCTCGTGTTAAAGCTTCTCTGGAGCTGGCTGAGCAGCGTGAAAAGCCGACTTGGCTGGAAGTTGATGCTGCTAAGATGGAAGGCGTGTTCAAGCGTATGCCTGAACGTACCGATCTGTCTGCGGACATTAACGAACACCTGATCGTCGAGCTTTACTCCAAGTAAAGCTTAGTACCAAAGAGAGGACACAATGCAGGGTTCTGTGACAGAGTTTCTAAAACCGCGCCTGGTAGATATCGAGCAAGTCAGTTCGACGCACGCCAAGGTGACCCTTGAGCCTTTAGAGCGTGGCTTTGGCCATACTCTTGGCAACGCACTGCGCCGTATTCTGCTTTCATCTATGCCGGGTTGCGCGGTGACCGAGGTTGAGATTGATGGTGTACTGCATGAGTACAGCACCAAAGAAGGCGTACAGGAAGATATCCTGGAGATCCTGCTCAACCTGAAAGGGCTGGCGGTGAGAGTTCAAGGCAAAGACGAAGTTATTCTTACCCTGAATAAATCTGGCATTGGCCCTGTGACCGCTGCCGACATCACCCATGATGGTGATGTCGAAATCGTCAAGCCTCAGCACGTGATCTGCCACCTGACTGATGAGAACGCGGCTATCAGCATGCGTATCAAAGTTCAGCGCGGTCGCGGTTATGTGCCGGCTTCTGCCCGAATTCATTCGGAAGAAGATGAGCGCCCAATCGGTCGTCTGTTGGTTGACGCCTGCTACAGCCCTGTAGAGCGTATCGCCTACAATGTTGAAGCTGCGCGTGTAGAACAGCGTACTGACTTGGATAAGCTGGTCATCGAGATGGAGACCAATGGCACGATCGATCCTGAAGAGGCGATCCGCCGTGCGGCCACCATTCTGGCTGAACAACTTGAAGCTTTCGTTGACCTGCGTGATGTACGTCAGCCGGAAGTTAAAGAAGAGAAACCGGAATTCGATCCGATCTTGCTGCGCCCTGTTGACGATCTGGAATTGACTGTCCGCTCTGCTAACTGCCTCAAGGCAGAAGCTATCCACTACATCGGTGATCTGGTACAGCGTACCGAGGTTGAGTTGCTGAAAACGCCAAACCTGGGTAAAAAATCTCTTACCGAGATTAAAGACGTGCTGGCCTCACGTGGTCTGTCTCTGGGCATGCGCCTGGAAAACTGGCCGCCGGCAAGCATTGCTGACGAGTAACCGGATCACAGGTTAAGGTTTTACTGAGAAGGATAAGGTCATGCGCCATCGTAAGAGTGGTCGTCAACTGAACCGTAACAGCAGCCATCGCCAGGCTATGTTCCGTAACATGGCCGGCTCTTTGGTTCGTCATGAGATCATCAAGACGACCCTGCCAAAAGCAAAAGAGCTGCGTCGCGTTGTTGAGCCGCTGATTACTCTTGCCAAGACCGACAGCGTAGCTAATCGTCGTCTGGCATTCGCCCGTACTCGTGATAACGAGATCGTGGCAAAACTGTTTAACGAGCTGGGCCCGCGTTTCGCGAGCCGTGCCGGTGGTTACACTCGCATTCTGAAGTGTGGCTTCCGCGCAGGCGACAACGCGCCGATGGCATACATCGAGCTGGTTGATCGTGCTGAGTCTCAAGCAGAAGTAGCAACTGCAGAGTAATCTGTAGACGCGTAAAAAAACCGGGCTTGCCCGGTTTTTTTACGTCCAAACCCAGCCAAATGTGCGTAATTCCCCCGCTGCGCTTAAGATCCCCGCCCCTATCCGCTATGCTAAGGTTTAATCATTAGGCTAACCGAGGCTGTCTTTCATGGGGCTGCTCGATCAATGGGCGGAACGTCATATCCTTGATGCCCAGGATAAAGGCGAGTTTGACAATCTGCCCGGCCAGGGCCAACCGTTGGCGCTGGAAGATGACAGCGCGGTGCCGGCTGAACTGCGCGCCGGTTACCGTTTGCTGAAAAATGCCGGTTACCTGCCGCCGGAGCTGGAAGATCGCAAAGAGGCATTGACCGTTGCTCGTTTGCTGCAAGGGATTAACAGTGAGCATCAGGACTATGTCGAACTCAGCAAACGCATGGCGCTGCTGGAGCACCGGTTGCGTCAGGCTGGGATGAGTACGGCTTTCTTGCATGGTGAATATCAGCGTGCATTGGACGGCAAATTCACCCGGGAGGAGAAGTAATGTTCAAGATAGGTCAGTTGGCCAAGCTTGCCGAAGTGACGCCGGATACCGTGCGTTACTATGAAAAGCAGGGCATGATGGATCACAATGTCCGCACCGAAGGTGGTTATCGGCTCTACACCGAGCAGGATCTGCAGCGGCTGCGCTTCATTCGCTATGCCAAGCAGCTGGGATTTACTCTGGAAACGATCGCTGAGCTGCTGTCGATCCGCGTCGATCCTGAACATCATACCTGCCAGGAGTCGAAGTCGATCGTCGATGCGCGCCTGAGCGAAGTGGAAAGCAAGTTGGCGGAGCTGACTCGCATGCGCGAATCGCTGAAGCGGCTGAGTGATGCCTGCTGCGGTACTGCCCATACCAGCAATTATTGTTCTATTCTGGAAGCCTTGGAACAGGGCGCCAGCGATGAAAAAGGCAAAAAAGGTTGCTGACGGCACTTTAATTTTTATACCGCCGGCAGTATTATCGCCCCGTTTTATCACCACACCTTTTACAGGAGCATTATCATGACGAAATATCGTCACACTAAAGGTCAGATTCAAGATAACGCCATTGAGGCGCTGCTGCATGATCCGCTATTCCGTCAACGAGTAGAAAAGAATGTGAAAGGCAAAGGCAGCTATCGGCGTAAAGAAAAACACAACAAAGGCGGTAACTGGGAGGCCAGTGGTAAACTATCAAGCGATAATTTACCACTGGCCTTCTGGTTTTAAGGCATTAAAAAAGCCACCTTCGTCAGGTGGCTTTTTATTGGCATAACCAAACGCTGTTTTACAGTTTTGGCTGCTGTTGCTGGCTCAGCAGGTCACGGATTTCCGTCAGCAGTTTCTCTTCTGCGGTAGGTGCTGGCGGCGCTGCCGGCGCTTCTTCCTGCTTGCGGCGCATTTTGTTCATCAATTTAATTGCCAGGAAGATGGCGAAGGCGACAATCACGAAGTCGAATACGGTTTGAATGAATGAACCGTAGTTCATTACCACCGCCGGTACGGCGCCCTGAGCTTCACGTAATACCAGATGGAATTGTTTAAAGTCGACGCCGCCGATCAGTAACCCCAGTGGTGGCATGATGATATCGGCCACGAAGGACGAAACAATCTTGCCGAATGCGGCACCGATAATCACACCGACGGCCAGATCGACCACGTTGCCACGCATGGCAAATTCGCGAAACTCTTTCAACATACTCATAGAACGCACCCCTTGCAGAATTAATAACTCAAGTTTAACAAAGCAATTTCCCTTTGCCACAAAAGGAGAGAAGTTTTATCTCCTCCCAAGGCAGAGAACAACTACGCGATTATAGACCACCGCCTAATAAATTCGTTCTACAAGAAGAACGGGCTCGGTTGGAACAAGCGTTCAACGTCCGGCACGAATTTCTTGTCGGTAATAAACATGATGACGTGATCGCCCTGTTCGATTTTGCTGTTGCCGTTGGCGATGATCACGTCGTCGCCACGTACGATCGCGCCGATGGTGGTACCCGGTGGCAGCTTGATGTCTTCGACGATGCGGCCGACCACTTTGGACGTGCTTTCATCGCCGTGGGCAATCGCTTCGATCGCTTCCGCCACGCCGCGGCGCAGCGACGAGACGCTGACGATATCCGCTTTGCGCACGTGCCCCAACAGGGCGGAGATGGTCGCCTGCTGCGGCGAAATGGCGATATCGATCACGCTGCCCTGCACCAGATCGACATAGGCGCGGCGCTGGATCAAGACCATCACCTTCTTGGCGCCCATGCGCTTGGCCAGCATGGCGGACATGATGTTGGCCTCATCGTCGTTGGTGATGGCGATGAAGACATCCACCTGTTCGACGTGCTCTTCGGCCAGCAGCTCCTGGTCGGAGGCATCGCCGTAGAACACGATGGTATCGTGCAGCTGCTCGGCCAGTTCGGCGGCGCGTTGCTGGTTCCGCTCGATCAGTTTGACGTTGTAGTCTTTTTCCAGCTTGGCGGCCAGGCCGGCGCCGACGTTGCCGCCGCCGACGATCATGATGCGCTTATAGGGTTTTTCCAGCCGCTGCAGTTCGCTCATCACCGCGCGGATGTGCTGTGATGCGGCGACGAAGAAGACTTCATCACCGGCTTCGATAATGGTCGAGCCTTGCGGACGTATTGGTCTGTCCTGGCGGAAAATAGCGGCGACGCGGGTGTCGATATGCGGCATGTGTTCGCGCATCGAAGAGAGCGCATTGCCGACCAGCGGGCCGCCGTAATAGGCTTTAACCGCAGCGATGCTGACCTTGCCTTCGGCGAAGTTGACCACCTGCAGCGCGCCCGGGTATTCAATCAGCTTGTAGATATAGTCGATGACCAGCTGCTCCGGTGAAATCAGATGGTCGATCGGCACCGCTTCCGGCAGGAACAGTTTCTCCGACTCGCGGATATATTCCGGCGCGCGGATACGGGCGATGCGGTTGGGGGTATTGAACAGAGAATAGGCGATCTGGCAGGCAACCATGTTGGTTTCGTCGGAGTTGGTGACGGCGACCAGCATGTCAGCGTCTTCTGCGCCGGCTTCGCGCAGCACCCGAGGATGAGAGCCGTGCCCCTGAACCACCCGCAGATCGAATTTATCCTGCAGCTGACGCAGCCGGCCGGAATCGGTATCGACGACGGTGATATCGTTGTTTTCACCCACCAGGTTTTCCGCCAGCGTCCCGCCAACCTGACCGGCACCAAGAATAATTATTTTCATCGTGTTCTCTGCTTCACACTGAAAGACTTAGGGCGCGCACGCACACCCCGAAGCATTACATTTTAATCAGCTTAGCGTAAAAGAAGCCATCGCCGTCCTCGGGATGCGGGATATTCTGCCGCCCCGGCCGCTGCGCATCGCCGGTTTCAACCAGCTTGGCATCGGCGTGGCGCTGCAAGAACGCGGCGATCTGGCTGCTGTTTTCATCTGGCAGGATAGAGCAGGTAGCGTAAACCATCACGCCGCCCGATTTCAGATGGGGCCAGACGGCTTCCAGGATGTCGGCCTGCAGCGCGGCGAGTTCGGCGATGTCGCGATCGCGGCGCAGCCATTTGATGTCGGGGTGACGGCGGATCACGCCGGTGGCGGAACAAGGCGCGTCCAGCAGGATCCGGTCGAACAGCTTGTCACCGCACCATTGCTGCGGGGTGCGGCCATCGCCCAGCTTAACCTCTGCGTGCAAACGCAGGCGCTGCAGGTTTTCCTTCACCCGCGCCAGGCGCTGTTCGTCGATATCGACCGCCATGACGTGCGCTTTCGGCGCCGCTTCCAGAATATGCGTGGTTTTGCCGCCAGGCGCGGCGCACAAATCGAGGATCTGTTCACCGTCTTGCGGATCCAATAGATCGACACAGCCCTGGGCTGAGGCATCTTGCACGGTGACCCAGCCGTCGGCGAACCCAGGCAGATCGGTCACGGCGCAAGGCGCCAGCAAACGCACCGCGTTGGCATAGTCTGAATGAGGCTCCGCGGCGATGCCTGCGTCGGTCAGCAACTGCAGATAAGCTTCGCGGGTGTGATGCAGGCGGTTGACGCGCAGCCACATTGGTGGCTTCTGGTTATTGGCGTCGACGATCTGTTCCCAGTTGGCGGGATAGGCTTGTTGAATGCGTTTCAGCAACCAGCTCGGGTGCAGATAGCGGCTGTCATTGTTGGCGGCGCGCTGCAGCAGCTCTTCCTGCTGGCGCTGGAATTGCCGCAAGACGCCGTTAATCAGGCCTTTCAACTGTGGGCGTTTCAGCGCCACCGCGCCTTCCACGGTTTCGGCCAATACGGCGTGCGGCGGGATACGGGTATACAGCAGCTGATACAGGCCGACCATCAGCAGATAGTGCAGCGTACGCTGTTTGCCGGTCAGCGGCTTGGCCATCAATTGTTGAATGCACCATTCGAGCTGCGGCAGCACGCGCAACGTGCCGAAGCACAGTTCCTGCAGCAACCCGCGGTCCTTATCGCTGATGGCGGTTTGGAGTGTTGGCAGGACAGTGCTGAGCGACTGCCCTTGATCCAGCACCTGGCCGATGGCTTTGGCAGTGATGCTGCGGAGATTGTAATTATTTTTCATAGGCTGAAGCTGATAACGATCGGCATTAAGAAAATAACGGCCCGGCGATGAACGGCCGGGCAGTGGGGTGACTTACAGCCGGTTACCCGGGGTAAACCATTCACGGCGTGAATTTAACAGGTCCTGCGCCGACATCGGTTTCTTGCCGGCGGGCTGCAGTTGGATCAGATTGAGGATGCCGTCGGCGGTCGCCACCTGAATGCCGTGCTTGTCGGCATGGACAACGGTGCCCGGCTCCGCATTGGCGCTTTGCGCCAGTACGCTGGCTTGCCAGACTTTCACCGGTTGCTCATCGATGGTGAAGTAGCTGATCGGCCAAGGGTTGAAAGCGCGGATGCAGCGCTCCAGTTGTTCGGCGGACAGTGTCCAGTCCAGGCGAGCTTCTTCTTTGCTCAGCTTCTCGGCGTAGGTGACCAGCGCGTCGTCCTGCACTTCGCGGGTGGCGCTGCCGTCGGCCATTTGGCGCAGCGTCGTCAGCATGCCCTGCGGGCCGAGCTGCGCCAGCTTGTCGTAGAGACTGGCGCTGGTATCGCTGCTCTCAATCGGGCAGGCAATCTTGTGCATCATGTCGCCGGTATCGAGACCGACGTCCATCTGCATGATGGTCACGCCGGTTTCGCTGTCGCCGGCCCAGAGCGAGCGCTGGATCGGCGCCGCACCGCGCCAGCGAGGCAGCAGTGAGCCATGTACGTTGATGCAACCGAGACGCGGCATATCCAGCACCGCCTGCGGCAGGATCAGCCCGTAGGCAACCACCACCATCACGTCGGCGTTAAGATCGGCCACCAGGCGCTGGTTCTCTTCGGGGCGCAGCGATTTGGGCTGAAATACCGGCAGTTGGTGTTGCTCAGCCAGCACTTTTACCGGGCTTGGCGTCAGCTTGTTGCCGCGGCCTGCCGGGCGGTCGGGCTGGGTAAAAACGCCGACAATCTGGTGCTCAGATGACAACAGCGCGTCAAGATGACGCGCTGCGAAGTCTGGTGTTCCGGCGAAAATAATCCGTAAAGAGTCAGACACGTTGATTTCCTGATCGGTTAGGCGCGGGCTTGAAGCTTGGCCATTTTTTCCAGTTTCTGACGAATGCGCTGACGCTTGAGCGGCGACAGGTAATCGACGAACAGTTTGCCCATCAGGTGATCCATCTCGTGCTGGATGCAGATCGCCAGTAGATCGTCTGCTTCCAGTTCGAAAGGTTTGCCTTCGCGATCCAGCGCGCGGATCTTCACCTGCGCGGCACGTGGTACCAACGCACGCTGCTCGGGAATGGAAAGACAGCCTTCCTCGATGCCGGTTTCGCCGCTCTTTTCCAGCAGCTCGGGGTTGATCAGCACCAGGCGCTGATCGCGATTCTCGGAGACGTCGATCACGATAATGCGCTGATGGATATCCACCTGAGTCGCAGCCAGGCCAATGCCTTCCTCTGCGTACATGGTTTCAAACATATCATCCACGATGCGCTGGATATCTGCATTGACTTCTTTTACCGGCGCTGCGATTTTGCGCAGACGCTCGTCTGGGAAATGTAATACCTGCAAGACTGACATATATCTTTAGATCTGTATCCGAGTAATGAACGAGGTTTAACCTCTATTCTAGACATTTCCCGGCCTGATTGACAGCATTGCGCACCAATTGCTCAGATTGGTAATACCACCATTTTTGCTGAGGGAACAGACGATGCGGCCGGAAGAGATCGCTTTACGGATGCGAGGGGTAACGGGGCTGCAGACCGTCGTGGCCAGCCGGATCGTGCGGCAGCTATCGCAAATGGGGCGCGAGCCTCGCAGCGCGTTGCGTGAACTGGGATTGAACGAGCGGCAGCGGGCGCAGTTCAACCAAGCGGATCCCGCTTATCTGGCGGCCAGCCTGCGTTGGCTGGAACTGCCGGCGCACCGTATGCTGAACTATGGGGCGGCCGGCTATCCGGAACGCCTGGCCCAGATCGACGATGCGCCGCTGTTTTTGCTGATCGAGGGCGATCCTCAAGCGTTGCTGCGCCCGCAGCTCGCCATGGTTGGCAGCCGGCAGTTCAGCCACTACGGCGAGCGTTGGGCCAATCATTTCGCCGCGGAATTGGCGCGTTGCGGTTTCACCATCACCAGCGGTTTGGCGATCGGCATCGACGGCATTTGCCATCGCGCAGCGCTGGCGGCCGGCGGTTGCACGGTAGCGGTATTGGGCAGCGGGTTGGCCAATGTTTATCCACGCCGGCACCGCAGGCTCGCGGAGCAGATTGTCGAGCAGGGCGGCGCGGTGATTTCGGATCATTTGGTCACCGATTTGCCTCTGGCCGACCATTTTCCGCGCCGCAACCGCATTATCAGCGGGCTGAGCCAGGGCGTTCTGGTCATAGAAGCCTCGTTGCGCAGCGGTACCCTGGTGACGGCCCGCTATGCGCTGGAGCAGGGGCGTGAGGTATTCGCCTTGCCGGGGCCGTTAGGGAACCCGATGAGCGAAGGCACGCACTGGCTAATTCAGCAGGGCGCGCATCTGGTTACCGGGCCGAAAGATATCGCAGAATTGCTGGGAAGCGGCCTTCAATGGCTGTCACTGAACGAAAATACAACTATTTGTGCGTCGCAGGCTGAAGTTGAATTGCCATTTGCCGATGTGTTGGCTAACGTAGGAGATGAGGTGACACCTGTTGACGTCGTCGCTGAACGTGCCGGCCAACCTGTGCCAGTGGTGGTAATCAAGTTACTCGAACTGGAGTTAGCAGGGTGGATCGCAGCTGTACCCGGCGGCTATGTCCGAATAAGGAGGGCAAGCCATGTTCGACGTACTCATGTACTTGTTTGAAACTTATATCCACAATGAACCAGAGATGCGCGTCGATCAGGATCAACTGACCGATGATCTCGCCCAGGCGGGGTTTCATCGGGATGATATCTACAACGCGTTGAATTGGCTTGAGAAGCTGGCTGACCTGCAAGAAGGTCAAAATGCGCCTTACTTTATGGATGCCGATCCGCTGGCAATGCGGATCTACACCGAAGAGGAAAGCGCGCGTTTGGACGCCGGCTGCCGTGGTTTTCTCCTGTTCCTGGAACAGATTCAGGTATTGAACCTCGAAACCCGTGAAATGGTTATCGACCGCGTTATGGCTTTGGATAATGCGGAATTCGATCTCGAAGATCTGAAATGGGTCGTGTTGATGGTGCTGTTTAATATTCCCGGATATGAAAGCGCCTATCAGCAAATGGAAGAACTGTTGTTTGAAGTGAACGAAGGTTATCTGCATTGAGCCGATAACGCGCATAGAAGACGTTATGACAAAAAACGCGATTTTTGCCGCCAGGCAAAATGAACCCTGTCCGGAATGCGGGGCCGAGCTGGTGATCCGTAGCGGTCGCCACGGCCCCTTCCTCGGCTGTTCCCAGTACCCTGAATGCCAATATATTCGGCCGCTGAAAGCGCAGGCCGACGGGCATGTCGTCAAGGTGCTGGATGGGCAGCAGTGCCCGAAGTGTCAGGCGACGTTGGTGCTGCGCCAGGGGCGTTATGGCATGTTTATCGGTTGCAGCGATTATCCGCAGTGCGATCACACTGAAGTGATCGATAAGCCTGATGAAACCGCCATTACCTGTCCGCAGTGCGGTCAGGGCAAGCTGTTGCAGCGTAAATCGCGCTACGGCAAGGTTTTTCATTCCTGCGATCGTTATCCGGAATGCCAGTTCGCCCTCAATGTTAAACCCGTCGCCGGTGAATGCGCCTATTGCCATTACCCGCTGCTGATGGAAAAACGTACGGCAAAAGGCCCCGTCCTGTGCTGTGCCAGCAAGCTGTGCGGAAAACCCGTGGCGACTACAGAATAATCACATCATGAACTCAGAATTAAGCCCGAACCTTTTATCTATCATCGATGCTTTGCATCAACAGCAGGTGATTGCCTATCCCACCGAAGCGGTATTCGGCCTGGGGTGCGATCCCGACAGCGAACAGGCGGTCAATGCTTTGCTGGCATTGAAACAGCGGCCGTGGGAAAAGGGGCTGATTCTGATCGCCGCCGACTATGCGCAGCTTAAGCCCTATATCGACGACAGCGCGCTCAGCGAACAGCAGCGCGTGACGATGTTCGCCAGCTGGCCTGGGCCGGTAACCTGGGTGTTGCCTGCCCGGCCGGAGACGCCACGTTTACTGACCGGGCGTTTCAGCTCGCTGGCGGTGCGCGTTAGCGATCACCCGTTGGTGCAGCAACTGTGCCGGCAGTACGGCAAGCCACTGGTATCGACCAGTGCCAATCTCAGTGGGCAGGAGCCGTGCCGCAGTGCGGATGAAGTCGCGCGGCAATTCGGCGAGGCTTTCCCGGTATTGGCCGGCGAGGTGGGTGGCCGTCTTAATCCTTCCGAAATCAGAGATGCTCTGACCGGCGAACAGATCCGTCAGGGCTAGAGGTAATGGGCATGGAGAAGTTTGCGGTATTTGGCAACCCTATTGGTCACAGCAAGTCGCCGCGAATTCATGCGCTGTTCGCTGCCCAGACTGGCATTGAGCATCCTTATGGAGCGGTGTTGGCGCCGTTGGACGGTTTTGAAACCAGCCTGCAGGCGTTTATCCACGCCGGAGGGCTGGGGGCGAACGTCACGGTGCCTTTCAAAGAGCGCGCTTATGAGGCCGCTTCCGAGCTGAGCGAGCGCGCAGCGATGGCCGGCGCGGTCAATACCCTGAAGGTATTGCCGAATGGCGGTCTGCTGGGGGACAACACGGACGGCATCGGTTTGCTGACCGATCTGCAGCGTCAGCAATTGATCCGGCCGCAGGATCGCATCTTGCTGGTGGGGGCCGGCGGCGCGGCGCGCGGCGTGATTCTGCCGCTGCTGTCTTTCGGCTGCCGGCTCACGATCACCAACCGCACCTTCAGCCGCGCCGAGGAGTTGGCCGACGCTTTCCGGCATCTGGGAGAGATCTCGGCGGCGCCGATGGATCAACTGAATCAGCAAGCGTTCGATCTGGTGATCAACGCGACGGCGTCCGGCATCAGCGGGGAGATCCCGGCCTTGCCCGCGGGCGTAGTCAACGCGCAAACCCGTTGCTATGACATGTTCTATCAGCAGGGCGTCACGCCGTTCCTGGCCTGGGCGCAGCAGCAAGGGGCAACGGAATATGCCGATGGGCTGGGTATGCTGGTGGGGCAGGCGGCGCATGCTTTCCTGCTTTGGCACGGAGTGATGCCAGAGATCGAGCCGGTATTGCGCCAGCTGCGCAGCGAACTGGCGGCATAATTCCCACCCCGTTCTCTATATAGGGAACGGGGTGGCCGTCAGATGTCTTCCGACAGATATTCATCTTTCCAACGCACATAGTTGTTAGAAGAATAAAGCAATCCTTCCAACTCGGCGGCGGTCAACGGCCGAACCTGGCGTGCCGGGCTCCCCATATAAAGATAGCCGCTGGCCAGCCGTTTGCCCGGCGCTACCAAACTGCCGGCGCCAATCATTACGTCGTCTTCTACTACTACACCGTCCAACAGGATCGATCCCATACCGACCAGCACCCGGTTGCCGATGGCGCAGCCGTGCAGCATCGCTTTATGGCCCACGGTCACGTCTTCCCCAATCAGCAAGGGATAACCGTCGGGGTTATGTTCGGAGCGGTGAGTCACGTGCAGTACGCTGCCGTCCTGAATATTGCTGCGTGCGCCGATCTTTACCGCATTGACGTCGCCGCGGATGGCTACCAGCGGCCAGATGCTGACGTCATCCGCCAGATCGACGTCGCCGATGACGACGCTGGAAGGATCGATCAGGACGCGCTGACCGAGTTTAGGGGTGTATTGAAGATAAGAACGTACTGCATCGGACATAGTGCTGCCTCACGTCGGGATCATATTTACCGGCAATACTAGACTCTGGCGATGGAATTACAACCAATCGCAGCACCGGATCCTGTGGAAAATGGCCCTGATCGCACAAGATCCACCCGGAAGGGCTGAAAAGTGTGCAAACAGAAAGAAAAGATCAAAAAAGGGGTTGTGCAAAAAACTCGGATCCCTATAATGCGCCTCCATCGACACGGCGCAAGTGATTCACTTCACACAGCGGCCGGGAAGAAAGAGAAAAAATCCTGAAAATTAGGGTTGACTCTGAAAGAGGAAAGCGTAATATACGCCACCTCGAGTTAGCAAGCGAAAGCGCCTAACTCACTGCTCTTTAACAATTTATCAGACAATCTGTGTGGGCACTCCACAAGACGATATCCAGCATCCTCGGATGCAAAAAAATATCAAGTCTTGAAGAGTGACTAACTGAAGTAAAATTCA